>JBJXDS010000305.1:0-10965 GCA_046154525.1 Bacteroidia bacterium | reverse complement strand
AGTTAAGTTATAAAAATTTGAGAGAATGGAACGGTTAACTCAAAAATACGTCAACGAAATAGCTTTCAAAATAATTGGATGTGCAATTGAAGTTCATAAACATCTTGGACCAGGATTACTCGAATCTGTTTATGAATCTTGTTTTATTGAAGAAATGATTGACTCTGGATTGTCGGTTCACTCTCAAGTAATAGTTCCTATTTATTATGAAGGAAAAAATCTTGGTAATAATTTGAAATTAGATATTCTAGTAAATGATTTAATAATTGTTGAAGAAAAAGTTGTTGAGCAAATAATCCCTATACATAGAGCACAATTATTATCTTATCTTAAATTAGCAGGAAAACCCAAAGGCTTATTAATTAATTTTCATAGTGATACTATTAAAAGTGAAATGGTATCTATGGTTACCGATGAGTTTGCAAAATTACCAAGAGAATAAACCCGAGTTAAGTTTGAAATAAAGCATTTAAATTACATACAAAATTAAAAATATTATCTCCATGAGCCTTTGTGTTCTTAGTGCCTCCGTGGTAAATAAAAATTTATGAGTTTCATTACAGAAGACCTCAACAACGGCATAAAATTAATCTACAAACAGGTTTTATCTACCCGCTTGTCTCACATAGGTGTTACCTTTAATACTGGAAGCCGTGATGAAAACGAAAACGAAATAGGTCTGGCCCATTTATTGGAACACATGCTTTTTAAAGGCACCGAAAAGCGAAACTGGAGACAAATATTAAACAGTATTGAAATGGTAGGTGGCGAAATGAATGCCTATACCACCAAGGAAAAAACCTGTTTGTATGCCTCCTTAATTAGCGACCATACCCGTTTGGCTATTGATTTATTGGCAGATATTTCCTTACATTCAGTGTTTCCGGAAGCAGAATTAGAAAAGGAAAAAAAAGTAATATCAGACGAAATAGACATGTACGCTGATAGTCCGGAGGAAATGATAGTGGACGAGTTTTATGAACGGGTTTTTTCAAATCACGCCTTGGGTGCAAATATTCTTGGCCCCAAAGAAAAAGTATTGAGTTATACCCGAAACGATGTGTTGCGTTTTGTACGCAAACTTCATAATCAAGGGCACATGGTCGTTTCGTATTCAGGACCGGTAAACCTTTATAAAATTAAAAATTGGTGTTTAAATGCGTTTAGCAATGGCACACTTAATCAAACCGAAGTAGTTAGAAAGGCACCCAAATCATATAAACCGTTTACTATAGAAAAGGCCACGCAACATCATCAATGTCACGTGGTTTATGGAAATATAGCAGCCAATATGTATGATAAACAGCGAATGACAGGGTTGCTATTGGCCAATATTTTAGGAGGTCCGGCATTGAATTCCATTTTAAATATTTCATTGCGCGAAAAAAACGGACTTACCTATGGGGTAGACGCTTCCTATAATTATTATTCAGATGCAGGGTTGTTCTATATTCAGTGGACAGCTGATGCTGAAAACCTTAAAAAATCGTTGAAAATAGTAAAGCAGGAAGTTTTAAAATTTGCTTCCAAGCCTTTTTCGGCTAAGCAACTAGAGCTTTATAAAACTCAATTCAAAGGTCAATTAATCATGTCGGAAGAAAGCAACCAGGGATTGATGCTGATGATGGGACGCAGCTATTTGGATTTTGGGGAAGTGGAACCTTTGGAAAAAGTATTGGCAGAGGTAGATGCTATAGGAGTTGAGCAAATCCAAACCTTAGCAGCAGAAATTTTTAATTTTGAAAAGATGAGTTTGCTGGTGTATAGGGAGGAAAAGAATTGAAAAAAGCAGAAATAACTATTTAACTTTTCATTTCAGTATTATCTTCATAAATAGCAAACAATCGTTTTATCAATGAAACGATGGTTGTAGCCAATATGGCACCCATAAAGGCAAGAAAAATATCCTTTTGTGCATCCCATACATCGCCTTGAGTTCCTAAATAGGCGTCTCCATGTGATTTAAAGAAAATATCGGCAACAGCCCATTCTACCAATTCATACAAGGCACTAATGGACATGGTTATTTCGATGGGCAAAACCCATGAAACCATTTTGGGGTATTTAAACCAACGAAGAAAAAGTTCGCGCATGGGATAGGCCAGTAGAAAACCAAAACTAAAATGAACAATCCTATCATAATGATTTCGTGAAGTGGAAAAAACCTCCTGAAGCCAAAATCCCAGCGGATTTTCAGAATAGGTATATTTAGCTCCATATACATGTAAACATAGGTAGGCACATATAAGCAAATAGCTTAGATCGCTGAATTGATAACGTTTGTAGGTGAAAATCAAAAAACCAAGAAAAAGCAAGGTTAATGTGTTTTCTAAAAACCAGTTTTGAATGTCGGTAGTACCAATAAAAGAATTGGTAAATACAAAAGAGAAGATACTTAAAAATGCCACTAACCAAATATTTTTGCTAATGGGTACACGTTTATTTGTAATGGCGATAGTAAAACTCATAATTTTAAACTGTTTAAAGTAAGGACAATGTTAGCAATTAATAATTGATAAACGCCCATTTAGTTTAAATGAAAATAAAGTATGGTATACAAGGCCAAATAATCGCCTTACAGAATAAAGATTCTAAGCGGCCAACATGTTCCTTCAGTTCCATCAGGTTTTTGATATATAATATCGTCAAGAAAAATTCTATCACCGGGTTTTAGGTTAGTTTCAATATAGTCTTTAGCTTTTTTTGTTAATTGATTTGAAGATGATTCAAAGGCTCCGGCCTTTCCTTCTTGATACTTGTGAACAATTAACAAATGATACCCTTTTATTAAATAAATTTCCCCGTTGCTTTTGTCTATGGCATCTATCGTTCCCAATTTTAAAAATTCGTCTTTAGTCAAAAATTCTTTGTTATAAAACTGCTGAATATAAACCCCTCTTTCCTCAGAATAAATTAGCATCATACGGCTGCCAAGTTTTCTGTCTCCTTTGGCATTTTCTAAAACTATATCATCAAACAATATCCTGCTTCCATCCTGCCATTTTTTAAAAAGCATTTTTGCATTGGTGGAAATATTAGAACCATTTCCTTCAAAGGCTTCAGCAGGACCTTCTATAGGGACAATCAAACATTGAAAACTTACCACTTTGAACCCCTCACTAGCCTGCCGTGCTGCGGTGTTATCCGAAAAAACCATCATATTATCCATGGCATCAATATCGGTGGCTGTTAACTTATCGCCTGTGCGAAAGTTTCCAATACACATTTCAAAATTATTTTTTCGTTTGGCATAATATGTTTCCGTGCCGAGCATATAATTCCCATCCTCCTTTTCAACAAAAACAGTTATTTCCACTTTATCACCTTCTTTTACCCGGGTTGTTTTTGCATGGTCTAAACTAACGAAATACTTCCCGTTTTCCCCGGTAAGTATGCCTTGAATGGATGCCGTGGCAATTACAGATGAGCTATCATAACCTTCTACCTTTATATCAAGAATCTCGGTTTGATCGAGGTAAAGGATATTGCCATTTTTGTTTTTAATGGTAAACTTTTGGGCAAAAGCACCAGTAAATAAAAAAGTGAAGATTACTAAGGTTACCTTTTTCATGTTGTTTTTTAAAAACGGTAATTCCATTTTTTTATTATAAAGATTCTTTATTGCAAAGTAAGGGCAACATTATTATTTGATAATAATTGCTACTGGGGAACATCTTTTGGTTTCGCCATTATGATTATCATACATGATATTGTCAATTAATATTTTATCGCCTGGTTTTAAGCTGGTTTTTATTCCATTTTTAATATTTTCGGAGAACAAATCACCAAGCCCCGAATATGCCTCGGCCTCACCAACTTTTGGCACGGTAAGCATATTAAAACTTTTAACTTTATATTCATCTCCATCAAACTGTGGGTCGTTTCCGATATATAAAACGGTTAAATTTTTAACACCTAGTATTTCATCTATTGTATAGGATTCTTTAGAATTAAACTGTTTTATCCTTCCTGAGTATTCTGAAAAGGTCATAGAAACAGAAGCAAGTAAAGCCATTATTAATAAAGTCAATATTGATTTTTTCATGTTTTTTAATGTTTTACAAAGGTTACAAAAATTATTCTAGAAGCCTTCTAATTATTTATTCAAAAAAATAATTTTGCCTCAAATTTATAACGTGCAAAACATGTAAACAATTTTACACAACAGTACGTTTACAATATATAACTTGCACTTGAACTAAAGGGTAAATACCATGCCACCCCACATTCTTAAAATGCTGATAAAAGGCGAGGATGAAATCCTTGATTTTAAGCAAACTATTTCCAGTGCTTCAAAAATAGCCAAAACTATGGTGGCCTTTGCCAATCATAAAGGAGGCACCTTGTTGGTAGGTATTCGTGATAATAAAACTGTGGCCGGTATTCGCACCGACGATGAAAAATATATGCTGGATTTGGCCGCTTCCTTTTTTTGCAAACCCGAGGTAAAAATTGAGATAGACGAATGGGAAATAGAAGGCAAGCTGGTGTTGGAATGCAGGATTCATCAAGGAATAAACAAACCGTATTATTCAAAAGACGAAGAGGGAAACTGGTGGGCCTATATTCGCGTGGCTGATAAAAGTTTGTTGGCCAGTAAGGTGGTAGTAGATGTATTGAAAAGGCAAAATCAGCAAGAAGGAACCAAAATTAATTATTCATCCAAAGAAAAAGCCTTGTTTGAATACCTGTCCGCAAACGAAAAGATTACACTTAAACAATATAGCAAAATCTTAAACCTTAGCCGATATAGGGCATCTAAAATTTTGGTAAATTTGATAAGCACCGGTTTAATTAGAAACCATACAACTGAAAAAACGGAGTTTTATACGTTGAGTTGATGCTGCTGTTATTCCGACGATAGGAGTAAACTACTGGTGATAATAGAGATGCCTCGTTCCTCGGCATGACAAAAGACACGAATATTTGCCCCTTTCAATAATAATTCCGAAATTGCGCCGTTTTTATTAACGTATGAGAAGAATTAAAATAATGTTGGTTATTGGCTTATTGGGAATATTCTTGATTTCTTCATGCAGCGCCACTAAGCGTCACCGCAGCCCTCGTGGCTATTACAGCAATGGCTGTAAATGTCCTTTAAAATTTTAAATGGACAGGATAAAATCCCGTATCAATAAAAACGATTTATCGTAAAATTCACCTAATCTCAGGTTTACTCGGTTATCATTAATATCATGGTAATGATTGTAATCGCCCATCAGATAAAAGAAAAACCCTTTTACTCCTCTTTCTACAAACCAGTAATGGTCACTGTTCGCTGCCTTTCCCCTTAGTTTAAAACCTGTTAAATATTTGTTGGAATCGTTCACAGCTTTCAATTTATTAAAATAATCCGGAAAAACAGTAGCGTTTACCACCGCCATACCTTTTTCACCGCTTCCCATCAAATCCATGTTTATCAAAAACTTCATTTTGCCCAAAGGTAATTCGCTCCAGGGATTATCGGTGTAATGTTTACTTCCAATCAATCCGGCTTCTTCACCCGCAAAAGCAATAAAGGCGATGGAATATTTACAGGGATGCTGGCTGAAATAATTGGCCATATCCAGCATCATGGCTACCCCGCTGGCATTATCGTTAGCTCCCGGAAACATGGTTTTGCCCATCATACCTAAATGATCGTAATGGGCGGTAAGGACAATAAAAGTGTCTTTTATTTCTGTTCCTTCAATGTAACCAATCACATTAGAAGCATTATGTTCTATTAATTTTGATTTAATATTTACACTTATTTTTTTAGGATTAAACGCGACGGAAGTTCTTAAAATTTCAATACCAGCTTTGTTTTCCTGAAAGGTAGATACACTCCATGTTAATTTTTTTTGTAGATTGATTTTTAAATCAAAAGCTGATGAGAGGGCCAAATCATTTTTATTGGATGCATAAGAGGTGTCGAATAGAAGGGCTATTTTTTTAGGTTTTTCGGGATACCCTTTATGATTAAATATTTTTTGAAAATTAAAATTTCCTTTAACCGAGGGGCAAGCAGGGTCTACGATGTAATCTTTTCCGGGAACCAAGGTTTTCCCATCCACTTTCACTTCGCATTTTCCGGGGAATGTATTTACATTAAATGTAAATGGGTAGAGATAGCCCAATTGGTTAATGGGTAATAACCCGATACTTTTAAATTGTTCAGAAATAAATATGGCTGCTTTTTTATCCCCTTCCTGCACATATCCTCTTCCAAAAAATGCAGGTGCCGAAAGGGTATCAATTGTTTTTTGGGCAAACTGACGATTTTGGGCAACGATTTTAAAATTTAATGCCGCTAAAAAAATTAAAAAGAAGTAGGTTTTAAACACATTCAAACTAATATCAATTATTCAGCTTTTGCAATAGGAGTAAATCTAAAATCGTAAATCTAAAATTAAAAATTAAATTACCTTCGCCCCAATGAATTTTATTGAAAAATTGAAACACCGTTGGGGGGTAAAATCCGCCATGGATGTTTTAATAATCTTGCTTGTTTTTACCTGCACCGGTTTTACGTCTTTGTATATTAAAAATCCCATTTTTGAAGCTATTGGCATCACAACTGTGGAGCCAAGATTTTTAAGAGGCGTTTATTATACCTTAGCCATTCTGGTTTTTTATAATATACTTTTGTTGGTGTATGGTTTTATTTTCGGAAAATTTCAGTTTTTCTTTGCTTTTGAAAAACGATTTTTCGGCAGAATAGTTAATATGTTTAATAGAAAGAAAAAATGAGCGAAATAACCCCAAAAGATATTTTACAAGCCCTCAGCCATGTGGATGATCCCGATTTGCACAAAGACATTGTGACTTTGGGTATGGTAAAGGATATAGTTATTGAAGGAAAAAAAGTGGCCTTTACGGTAGAACTTACCACCCCGGCCTGCCCCATGAAAGAAATGATAGAACGGGCCTGTAATAATGCCGTGAAGCATTTTATAAAAGAGGTGGAAGAAATTAAAATTAATATGAGTTCGCGCGTGACTACTAAACGCGATAAATCGGAAACCCTGCCCGATGTTAAAAATATTATAGCCGTAGCCTCCGGAAAAGGAGGTGTGGGAAAAAGTACTGTCGCGGCTAATCTGGCTTATGGCTTATCGCACATGGGAGCTAAAGTAGGGATATTGGATGCTGATATTTATGGGCCATCACTTCCACTTATGATGGGATTAAAAAGGCACCAAATTATAACCGAAAACGGCAAAATGATACCTGCCGAAAAAGATGGAATAAAAGTGATGTCTATTGGGTTTATGGTTCGTGAGGATCAACCCGTTGTTTGGCGTGGCCCCATGATTTCATCGGCTTTTAAACAATTGGCTAATGATGCTCTTTGGGGTGAACTGGATTATTTAATTATTGACCTTCCTCCGGGAACGGGAGATATTCATTTAACCGTTGCCCAGCAATTACCTTTAACAGGTGTTTTGATGGTTACCACTCCGCAGGATATGGCCATAGCCGATTGCCGCAGGGCTATGAGCATGTTTAGGACGGCCGGGGTTACAGCCCCCATTTTAGGTATTGTAGAAAACATGAGCTGGTTTGTTCCTGCTGATGCTCCCGATAAAAAATATTTTATTTTTGGAAAAGGCGGCGCCGATATATTATCCAAAGAATTTGATGTGCCGGTAATAGGTCATATCCCAATTTTTGAAAACCTGCGTTCTACCGCCGATGCCGGAATTAATCCATTTAATGAACATAACCCGGCTACTGAGCAATTGATAGCTATTACTGAAGCTTTGGCTCAACAGATTTCTATTAAAAATGATGTGCCACAAACGGCTTGACACCAACCCATTTTGTTAAATAAAAATGTTTTGGAATAAAAAAAAGAACCAAATGCCAAGCGATATTTCAAGAGCCAAAGAATTATATTTTAAATACGGTGGCAATACATTTCACATGTATAGAGAAGGGGATTCCAAGGAATATGAATCCTATAATATTAACAAAGAACAGGAGAAGGAATGGGATATTGAACAGTTTGAGGAAGCATTAAATAAAATTGACATCAATGATTGGAATTTAATTTATCCGTTGACATATCTCATTCAAACCCATTTAATTGACGAATATTTAGAGAAATTATTGAATCTGATTAGCAAAAATTTTGACTCAATAAACAATCAATATATGGCGTATAGAATAGGTCAAGAAGTTTTCAGTCTTGTTCACTGGTTTAGCAGAAATAAAGAAAATACTCCACGCGAATTAAAATTACGCTGTATTTATACCTCGGAAAATTTGGCCGCTTTAGCTAAGGATTTAACTATTCCCGAAGGTTTTGAAATTCCTTATTTTTCACAAATCAGCGATGGGCAAACACCGGAAGTTTATATTTTAAGAAGCATCGGTGCACTTGAAACAAACTTAGAAATAGCTAAAATTTTAAGATAATCCTCAATGTTTATACCTGTAAACGATATATACGATTGCTATGCGTTTATCTGCAAGGTAGATAAAGAAGAAGATAGATTATATTATTGGCCACAATGGGAAATATTCTATACCCTTTTAACCCCGTTGATTAACGATTGGGAATTTAAAAAAGTAGAATTTGAACAATCCTTTGAAGTATTATTAAAATCGCCCAAAGGCGGCCCCTATAGAACCACGGCTAAAAATGCACCAACCGGAGGGAAGAGAAATTGGACCTACGAAAACAATAAAGACATTTCCACCCGCCATTTATTAAACAATGCGCATTTAATTTACATCTTTAATAATTTTGGCAAACCGTTTGATTATGCCGAACTTTTTCCCAAAGACAAATCCGGACTTATCCAAATGCAATGGGGATGGATACAGGCTGCAAAGGAACCTAGAAAAAACGTGAATACGGTTATGGATTTATATATTAAACTTGGGAATCTTAATAGATTACAAATTGATTCATATAATCAATACCTGTCTGTATTTGTAAAACGGGGCATTTTTGAAACTAACGTTTTAACTGAATTTTTAAAACAGGCTTACGACCTTACATTTGCAGAGAAATTGTATCACAATTGGCGGCCTTTTAGAATCATTTGGAAAGATAAACATGGCTCGCCTTGTTTTAATAATGTTACAGATGATTATTTTATGGTTCATAAAAGTGAAGCACCCAATACCGCTAAAAATAAATGGACTGAAATATATTTTAAATAAAGAATAAATTACAAAATGAGTATTCCAATACATATTGATTTTAGTATGGATAAAATTAGTTTAATAACCGATGTAAAACCCGGAATGGATACTTTTGAAATACCTGACTTAATTCGGTTTTTGCTGAAGAAAGGCTATAACAAAAAAATTAAAAATGAGAACATAATCCGCAATATTACCAGAACCGAAAATCAAGAATGGTTTTCATTTTTTGATTATGAAGCCTTTAAACTCGATTTTGAAAAAACGGTAAATAAAAATAGCAAAATAGGTTCGTATATGGTTTATAAAAAAGGGACTAAAGAAAGTGCCGAATGGGTTTTTTTAGATGCCATGCCTTATGAAAAAAAAGGTTGGTTCTCAAATTTTAAAAAACCGAAACCTAATTACCGCCTCGCACGTTTTATATCCAACGACTCTTCTTTGAGTTTGATGTTTTATGATGGAAAACAAAGACATGCAATAGATGTTTTGAAACAAGACCTTGGACAACTATATGAGGCCATACCTATTAACAAAACAACAAATTATAATCAAGGCGAGGCAATTGAAATTGAAATTGCAGGTAATACCGCCTTTGAAAAATACATATATGATTTTAAAGAATTGGATAGAGTAGCCAAATATGCCCAGGATAATGATTGGTATTTTAGGTTGAGTGGAAATAAAGATTAATTTATAAAAACTATGAGATTCGGAAACATGGCTCCTATGCCAACCATCAGTAAAAATATCCTTTACATCAATATTGGGGTTTTTGTTTTGACTTATATTTTTGGCAGCAGAGGTATTGATTTGATCAATATGCTTGGGCTTCATTATATCGACAGCCCTTATTTTAAACCTTTTCAAATATTTACTTACCAGTTTGTGCATGGAGGAATTTTTCATATTTTGATGAATATGTATGGGCTTTATATTTTTGGCAGCCAGTTGGAACGGATTTGGGGAGAAAAAAAGTTTTTATTTTTTTACCTGTTTTGTGTGGCAGGTTCGGCCATTTTTATTTTTATAATAGATGCTTTTAAAGTATATGAAGCTACCGGATTTATAAATCCTTCGGGCAAAATGGACGAGATACCCCGCAGCGTTTATGAAATTTACGGCAAAGTTACAATTGGTGCATCGGGCGCTATCATGGGCTTGCTTGCTGCCTTTGCCATGCTTTTTCCCAATACTGAAATGATGATATTACCGCTTCCGGTTCCTATCAAAACAAAATATCTTGCAATTGGATACGGATTAATCGAAATTTACCTTGGTTTTGCTAACAGGGCCACGGATAATATTGCACATTTTGCCCATGTGGGTGGATTATTGTTCGGATTTTTATTAGTGTTGTACTGGAATAAAACCAACAGAAATACGTTTTATTAATTATTATGACCGTTTGGGAAGAGGTAAAATATAAATTATTCAACAGCTCATCAGCTGTAAATCAGCTCTTGTGGATTAATATTTTAGCCTTCGCTTTTAGTTGTTTGCTTGTTCTCATTTTTCATTTGAGTGGCCTTTCTGCCAATCCGCTTTTGGTTTACCTAAATGTTCCGGCCGATTTAGGATTAGTTATTACACGTCCCTGGACGTTTTTTACTTACCAGTTTATGCATGCTGGCCCATGGCATATTTTTGGCAATATGCTTATGTTTTTTTACATGGGAAGTATTTTACAAGATTTTTTGGGGTCAAAAAAAATATGGGTCACCTATCTAGGTGGTGGAATAGCCGGAGCCATCCTTTTCCTCATTATGTATAATATTTTCCCAGTTTTTGCTTCAGAAAGGAATGGATTCTTAATTGGCGCCTCTG
>JBJXDS010000304.1:0-20760 GCA_046154525.1 Bacteroidia bacterium | reverse complement strand
TAGGCCAGTGAAATATCATTGTCCCTCACGGTTATTAAACTTCCTCCAGCCGCTGCTACTCTGGCACTGTGGTCAAGGTTTAAAAAAGGATAGGTTCGTGTGCCACCGATTTGCGATTGCGCAAAATGATGACTTGCTATGCAGAAAAATACAAGAAATTTATATTTCATTTATAGGGGATGTATTCTTAACGCTATAATTTTTTAAATATTTCAATCTTGTTTTATTTTCTTAACCATGGTTAAAATAGTGGCTACCGCTATAGTTTCATTGGTTTCATCAAATACTTCCACATAAAATTTAACGATTCCTTTTGCCACATCTTCTTCATTTTTCTTTTCCTGATCTGTTTTTTCTTTTACCGTTAGTTTTACCCCGATAGTGCTTCCTGCATATACGGGTTTGGTAAATCTGCAATCTTCCAATCCATAATTTAATAAAACCGGTCCTTTGCCGGGGTCAACAAATAATCCTGCAGCAGCGCTGAGTATAAAATACCCATGCGCTACTTTTTCAGTAAATAAAGTTCCTTCCAAAGCAGTGGCATCAGTATGGGCATAAAAATGATCCCAACTTACATTGGCAAAATTTACAATATCAGCTTCAGTAATAGTGCGTTTATGGGTAATAATGGTTTCACCAATTTCTAATTCTTCAAAATGTTTACGGAATAGATGTTTTCCCGGGTCTTTGTAATCACCTCCAGGCTGGTAGGTTCCTGTTATATGGGTCAAAGTGGTTGGTGAACCCTGAATCGCTGTGCGCTGTAAATAGTGCATTACACCACGTTTGCCCCCCATTTCTTCTCCTCCTCCTGCCCTGCCTGGCCCACCGTGAACCAACATTGGTAATGGCGAACCATGACCGGTACTTTCTTTGGCGCAGGCTTTATTAAAAACCAAAATTCGTCCATGATGAGTGGCTGTACCTAACACATATTCTTTTGCAATATCATCATTGCCTGTAGTTATACTTGAACACAATGAGCCTTTGCCCATTTTTGCCAAATCTATAGCTTCATCCAAATTTTTATAAGGTAAAACGGTACTTACCGGGCCAAAAACCTCTACGGTATGAGACGTAGTTTTGGTAAATGGAGAATTATTAAATAATAAAATTGGTTGCATAAATGCTCCCTTGTTCATGTCCAAACCTTCCAGGGGCTTATCTGGAAAACCATAAACAATTTCAGACTCGGTTAAAAGGATATTAAGTTTTTCACGAACATCGTTCCTTTGATCCAATCCTGCCAAAGGCCCCATTCTTACTCCTTCGTTTCTTGGGTCGCCAATTGTGGTTTCGGCCAAGGCTTTACTTAAAGCTATTTGCACATCTTCCACCAAATTTTGAGGAACAATAATTCGCCTCACAGCCGTACATTTTTGCCCGGCCTTAATAGTCATTTCTTTGCGGACTTCTTTTATGAAAATTCCAAATTCCTCAGTTCCAGGAACAGCATCTTCACCCAACACCATACAATTTAGAGAATCGGCTTCCATATTAAACGGTACGGCTTCTTCCAATATTCTGGGATGAGCTTTTAACATTTTTCCGGTTTCGGCACTGCCTGTAAAAGTAACTACGTCCTGGTATGTCACATGATCTAAAATTCCTCTTGCCGAACCACAAATTAATTGCAAAGAACCCTCAGGCAAAATACCTGATCCTATAATCTCTTTGGTAACAGCTTCGGTTAAAAAACTGGTAAGTGTAGCTGGTTTTACTATGGCAGGCATTCCTGCCAATAGATTAACGGCAATTTTTTCAAGCATACCCCAAACCGGAAAATTAAATGCATTGATATGAATGGCCACCCCTTCCTTTGGCACCATGATATGATGTCCGATAAAAGAACCGCTTTTACTGGAAGTCACCATGTCCCCATCTACATAAAATCTTTGGTTGGGAAATTGTCGTCTAAGGCTGGCGTAACTAAACAAATTACCAATTCCTCCTTCAATATCAATCCAACTGTCAATGCGGGTAGCCCCGGTTTTATAACTTATTGGATAAAATAATTCTTTGCGTTCCTGTAGATAAAGAGCTAATGATTTAAGCATATTTCCACGCTCGTGAAATGTCATTTTGCGAAGCACCGGGCCGCCTTTGCTTCTGGCGTAGTGCATCATGGCAGCCAAATCAAGTCCCTGGCTACTAGCCGTGGCAATAAATTCTCCTGTGCTGGCATCTAACAGTTCTTGTCCCTCCTGACCTGCTATCCAATGTCCCTGAGCGTAATTTTGTAATTGCATTTATTTTCTTTAATCTAACTATAATTTAAAGTACGAAATTAGGATTTTTAAAAACCAATAGCCACGAGAATATTGCTATTGATTTAAACGATTTTTTTAAAAAAAAAGCCGGATAAATTTACCCGGCATTTTATAAAAATTTAAAATTAAAATCTTTAGGCAGCGGCTGTATTTCCTCTACCGAGCATCCAACCAACTACTCCACCACCAACGGCTGTCATAACCACACCTAATACTATGTCAACTAACATGGTATTAATGCCATTTACATAAATATCATACATAGAATACAGCCCCAAATCAAATCCTAAAAGCATCACCAATCCTAAAAAAGCTCCTTTGGTAAGGCCACTCATAAAGGTATTAATGTTGCCCCAGCTAAAAATAATTGCAATCAAAAAACCAAAGATTAAGTTACTTGCAATCATAGCCCACCAAATCATCTCCTCGGGAGCACGTGTACAACTAAAATTTGATTTCATAAAATCTTCTCCTAAAACCAAACCATAAAGAATAAAGCCTAAGGCAAAGTAAGCAATGCCCCCTACCAAACCTGCTAATAATGTTTTTGTGTTCATAATTTTTTATATTTTTTTAAGGTTAAACATAGTCAAATGTATATTTATTTTTTTCTAAAAAGCAAGTAAGACTTTTACAAAGAAAATAACATTTTCTCAAGTCCCTTATAAATAAAGGACTTTCAGATGACAGAAATTTTATAAAAAATTAGATTACGGAATATTGAATTAGAATCAAGGTTTAATATTTTGAGGAGTATTATTTCAATTTATATATTTGACAATTATACTCTTTCCAAAACCACAGCATAACCCTGTCCTACCCCAATGCACATAGTACATAAGGCATATTTTTTATTGGTAAGTTGGAGTTGCAAAGCGGCTGAATAGGTAATTCTTGCCCCGCTCATTCCCAAAGGATGACCTAGAGCAATGGCTCCACCGTTTTGGTTTATTCTTGGATCGTTATCTGCCAAATTCCATTGACGGGTACAAGCCAAAGCCTGAGCGGCAAATGCTTCATTCAATTCAATAATATCGATATCGTTAAACGATAATCCTGCCCGTTGCAAAGCCAGATTACTGGCTGCAACCGGGCCTATTCCCATAATTCGTGGTTCCACTCCTACCACAGCTGATGAAATTATTCTGGCTATGGGTGTAAGATTTTGATTTTTTGAAGCATTTTCAGAAGCTATTAAAACCGCTGCTGCTCCATCGTTCAGTCCACTTGCATTTCCTGCGGTTACCGTTCCATCGGGTTTAAAGGCCGGTTTTAGCTTTGCTAATATTTCAAGGCTTGTGGTTGGTTTAATAAATTCATCGTGTGAAACAGTTTCATTATTTCCTTTTCCTTTGGAATATGAAATAGGAGAAATTTCTATAGCCAATCGTCCTGAATCTCTTGCGGCGGTTGTCTTTTGCTGACTCCACAATGCAAATTTATCTTGATCTTCGCGGCTTATTTTATACAATTCGGCTACATTTTCTGCCGTCATTCCCATGGCATCCGTTCCATACAATTCCTGCATTTTAGGATTGATAAACCGCCAGCCAAAGCTACTGTCAAACATTTTACTATCTGTTCCAAACGCCTTAGCCGATTTAGATAAAACATAAGGGGCACGGGTCATGCTTTCCACTCCTCCGGCAATAATTATTTCGGCATCGCCACAGTTAATAGCTCTTTTACCATGAATTATAGCGCTCATTCCACTGGCACATAAGCGGTTCACGGTTTCACCCGGAACGGTTTGCGGCAAACCCGCCAATAGCAAAGCCATCCGGGCCACATTGCGGTTGTCCTCCCCGGCCTGGTTGGCACAACCTAATATCACATCGCCAATTGCTGAAGTATCAAGGTTGGGGTTTAATTTTATAAGTTCGGCAATAACATGGGCGGCCATGTCATCGGAGCGGATTTGGGACAAAGAACCGCCAAAGTTTCCAATGGGGGTTCGGGTTCCTGAGATTATGTACGCCTGATGCATTTAAATTAGTGAATAATAAAATTTCCTTTGGTTTCCCCCATCTCTCTCAACAGCGGACAAACCCGATACCTCATATCATGGTATTTATTAAATAAACCATCCAAAATAGAAACGGTTTTTTCAATTCCAAATTCATTGGACCAGGCCAGCAAACCTCTGGGATAGTTTACACCTTTGGTCATGGCGGTTTCCAAATCTTTGAGCGAAGTAATGTTCATATAAATGGCATCAGCCGCTTCGTTTATCAGCATGGCTAATACTCTTTCAAAAATTTCTATAGCTAAATTTTCATTTTTTTCAGGTTCCGGTTTTATGCTTCCTTCGGTATAATCATAAAACCCTTTTCCTGATTTTCGGCCTAAAAAATTGGCTTCCACCAAACGCTTTTGAGAAATGCCTGGTCTAAAACGCGGGTCAAAATAAAAAGCCGACCATACCGATTCGGTTACGGCATAATTAACATCGTGCCCTATAAAATCAGTTAGTTCAAAAGGGCCCATTCTAAAACCGCCCTTTTCTTTTAAAGCCCAATCAATGGTGGCCATATCCGCCAATCCTTCTTCCATCATTTTAAAGGCTTCCCCATAAAAAGGTCGGGCTACTCTATTTACTATAAAACCCGGAGTATCCTTAGCTTTTACAATGGTTTTACCCCAATTTGAAATTATTTCGCAGGATTTTTCAAGAGTTTCATCCTCCGTTTGTATGCCCGGAATAATTTCCACCAAAGGCATAATAATAGCCGGGTTGAAAAAATGAATCCCTATAACCCGATTGGCTTTATGACAAGCCGCAGCAATAGACGTAACCGATAATGATGAAGTATTAGTAGCAATAATACACGCTTCAGAAACTACAAGCTCCAATTCACGGAAAACTGTTTTTTTTACATCTAAATCTTCCACAATGGCTTCTATCACCAATCCACAATTTGCAAAAGCTGAAAGATTGCTCACATAGGTCATGTTGCCAGAAATGCGCTGAGCTTCCTCTTTAGTTATTTTTCCTTTTTGCACCTGGGCCTCCAAAGCATGGGCTGATTTTTCAGCCGAACGGTGCAGGGCATCGGGGTTATTATCAAAAATAAGGGTTGGATGTGCGGCGGTGGCAGCCAACTGGGCAATGCCACTGCCCATTGCTCCGGAGCCAATAATTCCTATTTGCATTGTGGCAAATCTAAAATTTTAAATGCATTTAAAATAATCAAACGGTTCTTTGCAATCCAAACATCTGTACATGGCCTTACAGGCTGTAGAGCCAAACCTACTAACTATTTCGGTATGATGTGAACCGCATTGGGGGCATATCACTTCCGGTTCTTTTCCAAAAAGTGAAAGTTTAGAACCCGATGATTTTTCGGGTGGGGCTATGCCGTATTCCATTAATTTTTTTAAACCTTCTTGGCTCATCCAATCGGTAGTCCAGGGAGGAGATAAAATAGTTTTAATTTCAAAATCCTGAATACCAGCTGTTAAAAGTGCGGTTCGCATTTCTACTTCTATCACCGTCATAGCAGGGCATCCGCTATAGGTTGGGGTAATAGTGATAATGGGTTTAGAATTAACAAATTCAATACTTCTTACAATTCCTAAATCCATAATAGAAAGCACCGGGACTTCTGGGTCAAGGACTGTTTCTAAAATATTAAAAATTTCATCAGCGCTTATTTCTTTTACCACTCGCATTTTAGGTGTACAAAGTTATTTTTTAAGAAAATAAGAAAAGGAAATTTAAATAAAAATATAAAGGATAAATTCAACAATTGAAAAAATCCATTCTGCACTTTTAAAAAACCGCTTAAGCTTATTTTTTATCATTATGCATTTTTTGCATAGCCATCATTTGCTTCACTGATTTTTCCATACCATCCACTGAGCCATCTAAGAATATCACATTACCCTTTCCGTTTTCAGCTACATGTTTCAATGTTTCAGTCCACATGGTAAATAAAATAACAGAATTATCTAATTCGGAAGCTTGCATTTCTTTAGCGGCAAGGCTCATACCTCTTGCTACTTCTTCTCTAAATGAGGCCACAGCCTGACCACGCAACATAGCAGCCTGACGTTCGGCTTCAGCCGAAATACGAACAGCATTTCCATCGGCTTCGGCAGCCTTTGTTTTGGTAATTAATAAAGCCTGACCTTCGTTTTCCGCAGCGGCTTTTAAATTATTAGACGCCACTACTTTGGCCATACTTCGCATTACTTCATCATCAAAGGTGATGTCGTTCATCTGCAAATCAATCAAATGGTAGCCCCACTCTTGTAAAATATCATCTAAATTATCTTTTACATAAAGTACTATTTCATTTCGAAGTGTTAATATCTCACTTTGTTTTTTGGTAGCTACAAACGATCTCACATTTCCTTCAATCGTTCTAACCAACGATTGGTTAAAACTGCGTTCATCTATGAATTTAAAAGCCACATTTTTTATGGTTTCTTCATCGTGGTTAAGCACAGCATAAAGGACTAGGGCTGTAAAATTAACATTGGCCTGATCTAAAGTAACAGCTTGAAATCCCAGTTCAGACGAACGGTTTTGAATACTAATGCGCTTAAATACCATTTCAATAAACGGTATCCTGAAACTTAAGCCCGGCCTAAGCACCCGGTGGTATTTTCCAAAAATGGTGGTAACGCCTATCATCCCCTGGCGGATGGTAACGATGGAGGCTAAAATGATAAGGAGAATGGGGGCAAGAAATATTAATTCCATAGAGATTTATTTTTTGTCAAAGATAATTTAGTATTGGGGATTTGGAATAGTATTAAAGCAAATTTTTTAGGGTGTTAATCGCTGAAGAGCTTACCAGCTATTCCCCGGATAAGTTCGTTGCAAATACTGCAAATCCGTTAGCAATAATCCCAAATTTTCAGAATGAACCCCCGTTTTCCCACCCGATTGAAACCAGGTAGCTTGAGGAACTTGTAAAGTGGCTTCGGCAAATATTTCATTTACCCGTGCTTGCCATTCTTTTTTTAAAATTGCTACATCGCAGCCTATTCCCTCGGCAGCCATTTCTTTTTCATAATCGGTGTGGACAAATAGTTCACCGGTAAATTCCCATAACGTATTGACTGCATTATGCACCCGTTCATGGCTTTCTTCCGTTCCATCACCCATTCGGATTATCCATTCGCTGCTAAATTTTAAATGGTAATTTACTTCCTTTATGGCTTTGGAAGCAATGGCGGCAATTTGTTTATCAGTACTGGAAAGCAATTTGGTATAAACCAATTGCATAAAATTATCATAAAAAAACTGGCGAACGATGGTCTGAGACCAATCGCCGTTTGGCTGCTCTAGCAATAAAAAATTTTTAAAATCCCGCTCGTTGCGGAAGTAGGCATAATCGTCTTCCGATTTTCCTTCTCCATCCACTTCGGCGGCATATTGATAAAAATAACGGGCTTGCCCCAATACATCCAAAGCAATATTGGTAAGGGCTATGTCTTGTTCCAGCACCGGGCCATGTCCGCACCATTCGCCCAATCTCTGGGCTAGGATAAGGCCATTATCGGCAAGATGGAGTATGTAGTTTGTTTTTGAGTTCAAATATTATTTCTTTTATTCTTTATATCATTGTTTGTCATGTTGAGGCACGAAGCATCTCTTTCGAGATTCCTCCTTCGTCGGAATGACAAAGGCTGCAAATCATTTACATATGTTTCAATTCATCCGGCAAATTGTAAAACGTAGGATGGCGATACACTTTATTGGCGGCAGGTTCAAACATGGCATCATTCAATTTAGGGTCGGAAGCTGCGATATCTTTTGATTCAACCACCCAAATGCTAATTCCTTCCTGGCGTCGGGTATAAACATCCCGGGCATTTTCAATAGCCATATCGGCATCGGATGCATGCAAACTGCCTACATGTTTATGGCTTAATCCATGCTTACTTCTTATAAAAACCTCCCAAAGAGGCCAACTTTTTGTATTACTCATTTATGCAACTTGTTTTGATTCTTGATTTCGTTGTTCGCGTTTGGCAGCATAGGCTGTGGCTGCATCCCTTACCCATTTACCATTTTCCCAGGCATCCTTACGGGCTTTTAGCCTTATTTTATTACATGGACCATTTCCCTGAACCACATTATTAAATTCTACCCAATCTATTTCGCCATACTCCCAATGCTGTGTTTCTTCATTAAATTTCAAATCAGGGTCAGGAAGTGTTATTCCCAAAATATCGGCTTGTGGTTTGGTTGCATCCACAAACCTTTGACGAAGTTCATCATTAGAAAAACGTTTAATTTTTGTTTTCATAGAATATTCAGAATTGGTTGATGTAGCATCCGATGGCCCAAACATCATCATGGATGGCCACCACCAACGATTGACTGAATCCTGCGCCATTGCCTTTTGTTCAGGTGTTCCATTACAAAGTGTTAATAAAATTTCATACCCCTGCCGTTGGTGAAAACTTTCTTCTTTACAAACCCTAACCATGGCCCTGGCATAAGGCCCAAATGAACATTTACACAAAGGAACCTGGTTAAGAATTGCGGCTCCATCCACCAACCAACCTATGGCTCCCATATCGGCCCAGGTTAGGGTTGGGTAATTAAAAATGCTTGAATATTTTGCTTTTCCGCTATGCAGTTCTTCCAATAATTCGTCCCTGTCTACTCCTAAAGTTTCGGCTGCACAATATAAATATAGGCCATGTCCGGCTTCATCCTGAATTTTGGCTAATAACGCCGCTTTTCGTCTGAGACTTGGGGCTCGTGAAATATAATTTGCCTCTGGCAACATCCCAACAATTTCGGAATGGGCATGCTGGGCAATTTGTCGTATCAAAGTTTTACGATACTTTTCGGGCATCCAGTCTTTGGGTTCAATTTTTTCATCGGCTGCAAGACGATTCATAAATTGTTCTTCGAGATTCATAGTTGTCATTTTTTTTTAGTTTTAAAATTAATTTAAATTGGTGTAGTCTTGCTGACGAAGGAAGCATCTTGTTTTAAAAAAGATTCCTCGTTCCTCGGAATGACAGCTGCCATTATTGTTCATCAAACGTCACCACAACCTTCTTAGTTAATGGATGTGATTGGCAGGTTAATATAAATCCGGCTTCCAGTTCATCAGGCTCCAAGCTATAATTTACCTCCATATCCACTTTGCCTTCCAATAATTTTGCACGGCAGGTGCAACACACCCCGCCTTTACAAGCAAAAGGTAAATTAGCTCCATTTTTTAAGCCGGCATCCAAAATATTTACATCGGTGGTTTTAAGGTTAAAATTAAACTCATCCCCATCAATTATTAAAGTTACCGCGCTTAAAACATCTTCATCAATTACTACTTCTTCATCGTGTTTCTTTTTGGCAATGCCAGCAGTTGCAAATAATTCAAAATGAATCTGCTTTTCAGGAACTCCTAAGTCTTTCAGTGTATCCCTAAGATCAATCAACATGGATTCGGGACCGCAAATAAATACTTCATCTGTACTTTTGGGGTCAAACATAGTTTTGGCAAATTCACGGCATTTTTCGCCTGTAATATGACCTTTAAATAAATCACTTCCAATGGCTTCACGGCTCATTATATAGTTTAATGAAAGCCTTCCCATATAACGGTTTTTTAAAGACTCCAGCTCTTCCCTGAAAATTACCGACTCTACGTTTTTGTTTCCGTAAAACAGGGTAAAATTACTCTGGGGTTCCGATTTTAAAATTGTTTTTAGAATGGACATAACAGGTGTAATGCCACTTCCGGCTGCAAAACCTATATAGTTTTTAGCATGGAATTCATTCACTACCGAATGGAATTTGCCAAGCGGGGGTATCACTTCCAACTCATCCCCTGCTTTAAGCTCCGTATTGGCATAATTGGAAAACAGGCCATCGTACATTTTTTTTACTGCCACCCTAAAATCATTATCCAGCGGACTGGTACATAATGAATAAGAACGACGGTATTCTTCACCCATAAAAAATTTACGGATGGTAATATGCTGCCCTTCGGTAAATTTGAAAATATCCTTGTATTCTTCAGGTATTTCAAAAGCTATGGAAACACAATCGGTTGTTTCACGTCTAACTTCTTTTACTTTTAATTTATAAAATTCTATTGACACGTAATTCTTATTTTTAAAATGTTTTTTTAAAAAAAATTCTTAATTCCTAATTAATCCCCCACCATGTAAACAAACGGCTTACCATTGTATCTTCTTCACGGGCCACTTTTTCATCGGCATTTATTAGCTTCATGGCAAACTTCAAAAAATCAATTCGCTCCTTTTCTGTAGATTCTTCTAAAAAATCATTGGCAGCTTTTTCAAAATGAGGTAAATAATCTTCATCTTCCAACTCACTTAATTCCTGCATGGCTTCATCAAAATTACCCCCAGCCGGGAAGTTTTGTGTAATATAATCCACGATTACCCTGCCTTCTTCCGGCTTAAATTCACCATCAACCTGCGACAGCATTGACAGCATTTGATACCCCGTTATGTCCTTATTAAATTTCTTTATCACTTTTTAATTTATAATATTTATTGAGTCCTGAAATTTAATAATAAATCCTTATTCCCAATTGGTAATTTCTAATTTGTAATTTTGCTTGCAAACTTATATCAATTATGGCAAGGTTAAAAATGATATTCATCAACGGGCTTATTTTATGCTTTTTTATACCATTGAAGGCTCAAAATTTTAAAGCTCAATTATTGGGTGGAATGAATGTAGCCCAGGTAGACGGAGATAGTTATAGCGGGTATAACCAACCAGGTATATTGGCAGGGGTAACCATTTACCGGCAGGGAAATAAAAAAAGGGATTTTGGTTTTGGGTTGATTTATTCACAAAAGGGAAGCCACAAAAAAACTACGGAGGAAAGCCCTGATATTTTTAAACTTCGGTATACATACCTGTGTATGCCGCTGTTTGTTGACATTAATCTAAAAAATCCGGATTTTAAAAAAATAACATTCAGAGCGGCCATTTCACCCAATCTTAATATTGCTTCCAAACAAAGTTTTGGATATGGATGGAACACAACCTCTATACGGAAATATGAAATAAGCGGAATTTTAGGGGTTCGTTATAAATTTAATGAAAAATTAGGGGGTATTATTCAAATTGAAAACAGTGTACT
This sequence comes from Bacteroidia bacterium, assembly GCA_046154525.1. Classification (GTDB taxonomy): domain Bacteria; phylum Bacteroidota; class Bacteroidia; order NS11-12g; family UBA9320; genus JABWCE01. Next base: position 9,392 of record JBJXDS010000304.1, on the reverse strand, counting down.
ATCAATCGGGGCACCGGTACTTAAATCTTTGTACTACAACCAAAATAGCCGAGGGTTATACAATAGAATGGCGTCGTTTGTGGTTAGCTATGACTTGAGGTAAAAATTTTAATATCACCAAGCAAAAAGCCCGGCTTCTGCACCCGGAATAGTAGAATAGGCATATAAAACTGGTATCTTTATTATCCAAAAAATAATAAATCCGAGAATTAGAATCTTTGTTATTTTTTTTCTACTACCCAAATCAAACACTATTTGTGTGGCAACATATCCTGAACAAAAGAAAGCTGTAAAATAAATTGGTAAAATCAAAAGACTTTTTCCAAAATACAATGAACTTAAAACCCAAATATCTTTTTCTGCGGTTTTATATATTGACCAATAATCACCTAAATTAATTTTGTAATAATATTCTGTTATCCAATAATTCAGTTTATAATCCGTATACAAAGCCCAACATAAATTAATAATTCCAAATATGAGGATACAAATTCCAAATATTAGTCCTCTAACATTATTCATTATAAAAAAATAAATCTACTTTATCACCGTCACTGTCCCCTTTTGATAATGGGAACTTCTATCCCAGCCGGTATAAGTTACCTGCCAAATAAAAACTTCAATACCTTTGGTTTCTTCCATATGATTACCATCCCAATCCTGGTGCTTATCTTCCGAGTCAAACACTTTTTCGCCCCATCGGTTAAATACTTGCATGTGGTAGGTTTTTACAAAAACCGGAACAAATCCCCAGGTTTCGTTTAATTGATCCTTATTTTTTGTAAACGCATTGGGCACATGCAATAAAGGGGGTTGAATAAGATAAATACTATTGCTACGGCTCGTAGCTAAATACCCTTTAAAATTTTCGTGAGCCACCACACTGTACCAATATCCGCCCCAATCATAATCCAAGGCATGGTCATCATAAGTAAGTTCATTGGCATCCACCGAAACTATCGACCTCAAAGAACCTGTATCCACACAACGCTCCAATGAATAATTCATAACCCCGGCATCCCACTGGCGGTAAGGCTGCCAATCCAAAACATGGAAAAAAGGTTTACTAATCCCACTTAGAACAATATTACATCCTACGTTAGATTTTAGGCTTGAAAGGCCACATTTATCATGAACTACCAGTGAATAGCAATAGGACTGTGTTTGAACATCTACCGTATTATCTACATAAAATGTATCCCCTCGGTTTCCAAAGTCTTTCACATATTCAAAATTCAATGTTGGAGTATTAAGGCTTCTATAAATAGAATAGGTTCCAAAATCAGGTTCTTGACTTGGCAACCAATGAATGGAAACATCCTTATTGGCAACAACTGTGGTTGTAATTACTTTGGTTGGTTTTACAGGCGATAAACTTTCCTGAACTGAAGTAACCTTATACGACAATGCACCGCCTACCTGGCATAAGTTCACCACTTTTAAATAATAACTGTAGTTTTTATTCCTTGGGTCCGATACATTTTTATCTAAATATTTTCCTTCCAAAGTAGTGCGGAACGAATCAACCACCACTGTTTTTCCATCCGGAAATATTTTATACAAAACGGTATAACTGAAAAATTTTGAAGCTGGGATAGCCGACCACGAAAGGTTAATTTCATCATTTTTATTAAAAACCAAACATACGGTTTCAGGTGGCGGCAATACCGGGGGTGGCGTTACAAGTATTTTTATAAATCCTGTGTTTGATTTAAAATCAGGGCAGCCCCTGTCATGCACATCGGCTCTTATCAAAAATGTATCCATACCCACATGCTGGCATCCTGGCGACCAGGCAAATTTGGAAAGAGTTTTGCCTACCCCATAATCTGTTTTTGGAAATTTCAAAAAAGTGTTTCCAATATTTTGAAGCGAAGTAAATACTACATTCAGGGTATCATCATCAGGATCATTTATGGTATAATCAAATAATAAGGTATCAAAGGCACGAATGGTAAAAAAAGTATCTTTTAATCGTGGCCTTAAATTCAAATTTTCAAGTGCAAATTTAAAAGCGGCATTGCTACAGCGTGGGCTTAAATTTTTAGGGGCAAAGGCACTATCACTGGTTGGAAAATCACTGATGGGACCTACCTGTCCGGGTAACATAGGGCAACTGGAGCATACCGATTGGTATATTACCCCTTTTTTATCAAACCTGCTGGTTCCTCCATCCACATGATCCCAGGTAGCATAGCCACCAAAATAGGTAGCGTATAAAAGACTTTTTAATTCTTTTGAAAAAACAATAATATAAAAATCACTACCGTCAGTTGTTTTTTGATAGGCATCCGAGGTAATTGGTAAATTATTTGTAGTGCTTGAAGCCACGCCACTGGATTGCCCGCCCCAGCCTGAAATAAAAACCCTGTTACACTCTGCCACCATAAAAGCATTTAAAGTAATGTCAGGTCTTCCATCTCCGGCTCCAAATGTTGCGCTGTATATTATAGAAGTTAAGTCATGGTTAAGCATGGTCAGAAACTGACCTGTATTTCCGGTATTATAAACTGAACCAACTACCGGTATTATCCCATCAGTTTGCCCCACCACATAAACCCTGTCCTGATCATCCAATTCCAACGAAATGATTTGATCAAATCGGTCAGAGCCAAAATAGGTAGCTTTTAAAAGTGTTTTTCCGTCTTTTGATATTTTGGCTATGTAGCCATCGGCCCGGCCTCCTTTAAAATTTGGATTAATAGTGCCTGAGGTACTGCTTAACCCAGCTCCTCCGGTTCCTCCTGATACGTAAATATCCCTATTTTTATCAAAATCAATACTGTATAAACTCGAATTTTTATCTCCCCCAACGTAGCTCGACCAAACAAGGCTGGAAGCATCGGGTGAAAATTTAAAAACTAGGCCCTGCTGTAATTTATTAAGATTAGAATTTTTAAAACCATTTTTTATTTCAATGTCATCACTAAACGTGGAGATGGCTGCGAGCATTGAACCATCGCTGTCGCATATCACATCCCCCCTAAAATTGTCGGCATAGAAATAACGAGTGGTGTTGGACTCATTTAATCCGTCACTTTCGGTTCCTCCATAATAGGTAGAACCTACCAAAGCACTTCCCGTAGCTGATAGCTTGGTGAGAACAATATCGGCTTCCCCATTATTAAACGATGAATAAGCATTAGTAGTAACTGGGTAATTCAATGAAAAAGTAGAACCTAATATTACCAAATTATAATCCCTATCTACTACAATACTATGGGGATACTCATTGTCACCTCCTCCAATGTAAGTGGCATACAGCAATTTTTTACCATCAGGGGAGTACTTACTAATGGTAATATCGCATGGAAAAAAATAAGCCTGATTTTTATGTTCTTCCTGCCCACCATTATAGGTTTGGCCAAATGCCCCTGGGGTTACTGGATATTTGCCATTTGGTATTTGGGCATAAGCCTCAGTAGTAATTCCACCAGAATATAAATTTCCAAGGTCGTCATAAGTAGCTGTAAATCCAAAATTATCAGCGGTAGTGCCCGAGTAGGTTGAAAAAATTAATTTAGGGTCGATAACCAAGGTAGAATTTGAATTTATAAAATCGGCAGGAATATTGGTAAAAGATAAAATATTTCCGGTTAGCTTCATTTCTACCAAAATGGTTTCGCTTGAGTTTGTTTTGGTAATTATATAACTTACCGGTATGGTTTCGCTGTATTCAATTATTGATGTTTTAATTTTTAAAGAATTATTTTCCAATTGCAGGGTCTCGGCGCCATTGTATTTTATTTTAATCTGAGATGGATCACTGCCCGGATGGCAAATAAAATTATACTTTAACTCAGCTCCACCTGATAATAATTCCAAATCAATATTTGGGTAAAGGTCTTTTACAATCAGTTTGTTAAATGATCGTACATTGGATGCCCATTTGCTTTTGTCGTTTCCCAAAAAATAATTGTACTTGTAAGATAACTCTAAAGAACTTTTAATATTTGAAACTTGTATTTGCCCCCCTACAAACTGTTGTTCTACACTGTGATACTTTAAGTTAAGAGGTTCATTCGTCTGTTTTTTAAATAAAGGAGCTTCCTTTACATGATGATATTTTTCAAATAATTCCTGAAATTTTGCATTGTCATAAAACAAATAAGAGATGCCTTGTTCGGAAACAAGTAGATTGCCTGAAAAAATGGGTTTGGTGTAAAGTATTTTTGAATCGAGCTGCCCTTTATTTTCAATAAATTGGGCAGATAAAATAAAAGAATTTAATAACAGTATACTTACACTTGCAAGCTTAAGCCATGGCTTTAATATGTGTAAAACTTTAAAAGTCATGTGATTCTTACACAAATAGACGCTTTTAAATTGATATTCGTTGTCTTTAATTTACTAATGGCAAATTTTTGACTTTCTCAAGGTGTATATTCAAATATTTTTACGGTGTAGTAATACGTTTTATTGCCTTTTAATTTTACCGTCACATCTATTTTATCCCCTTCTTTAAGTTTTGCAACATCAAGCTCAGGAGTCCAAACCAAGGTTGGTAAACCGTACCCATCCACTGCCGTTTCAAGTTTCAATTTAATAGGAACTTTATTCATTATCATGCTTACCTGTGCATCTTTCAAGCTATCATTAATACTGAACGACCATTTTTTGAATAAAAACATTTTATTAATGTACCCATTATAGGGCCAGGCTATAAAATTGGCTTTGTAATACAAGGTGTCCTTCATCCTCGAATCATCCAGTGCCCACAATACACATTTTGATTTTGTGCTGCCATGCCCCCAAACCATGCTATATGGATAAAGCATCCAACGGCGATTGCCCAACGTAGGGTGAGTTTGATCAGCCACGAAGGAAGTAACTGCCAACGTAGAGATAGCATTTTGCGTTAACAAACTGTATTTGGCCGCTTCTGCAGCTTCGGGACTATAGCAACTCCAAATTTTTGGTAATTCATGATTTAATTTATTATTGCTTTCCATTACCAGAGCAGCCCTCTGGCACCAATCGTTAAGCTGTGAATCTAAATAAATGGGCGGCACTCCTGCACTTACCCTGAAATAGTTAATCCTGTCCTCTACTTTTTGTTGTATGTAATTTGGAATTACTCCCTTTTTACACAATTTGGTATCACCATTCCATTCGTACTCGGCTATCGTTTTTGTTCCTTCCTTAATTGTTGCAATCCGGGTTTCGAAATAATTTATTTTAAAATTTTGTTTGCCAAGCGCCAGCTCTATTTTATCAAGTTTAATATCATTAACGTCCCTTAACTTTTCGGTATTTAAAATTTGGGACGCCTTAATAAGTTCCTTTTCTGCAATCAATGAGTCTAGCAGGGCATAAAGGTTATCCTTATAAATGGTTTTGAATTCGGGTGCAGGAAGTTTAATTCCTTTGAAAAGTTTATTAATAAAAAGCCTGTCTCTAGTAGATAGTGGCTTTTTAATTATTTGGTTAATAATTTTTTTTTTAGTTCCGTTAGCTCTTTTGAGTTCGGATAATCGGTAGTTGCTTGGGTCATTAGCAAGGCCAAAAATCCGGGCGACTCGTTTTCTTTGGCAAACTCTATAATCTTTATCCACCTCGCTATTATTTCTTTGTCGGTTGCAATTATGGTATCGTTAGCGGTAGCTGTAAGAATTATATATTTTTTAGCAATATAAGAAGCTGCTTTATCGTGGGTGTTTGTGTAATAATAGTCGCTAATTTTCCATAAAACATTCTCAGGAAACGGCTGTAAAAATATATCTATTGACTTTAAACTTTGAAAAGAAGGATCATTTCCTTTAAGTGCCTTTGCCTTTGCAAATCTTAAAATCATAGTATCTAAATCTGCAGTATAGGGGGCATCAATGGCACTCCTAATGAGATATAAAGCCAATGCGTTTTCCTTTTTTATTAAAAACGTATCCGAGGGGCTATAAACAAGGGCCTTGCGAACTACTTCCATCATTAAGGAAGAGGGAGGTTGTCTTAATATTTGGTCTTTGGCTATCAGATATTGATAAAAATTAATTTTTGCATTTTTTTCTCCAAATATACTTCGGGCCACATCTAAAAAGTAATTGGCGGAATCATAGTTCTTCTTGATCCAATAAACATCCACCATAAAAAGAAATGGGTCAACAATTGGCTTAGAATCCTCCTTATCCAATTTCTTGGCCTCATCATACCATCCTATCAATGTTTTATAATACGATTTGGCGCTACTGGTATCACCACTCATTTGATAAGATTTACCTATCATATAATAGGCTGATTGGTCGGCATTCATGCTGTAAGAAATATTATAAATTTTTATAGCCTTGGGGTATCGGTTAACACTATACTCTTCATAGGCCAAAAGATTATTAGTTTTTACCATATCTGCAATCAGATCGTCAAACTTGCCTTCAAATTTATTATCCTTATCCTTTTGCTTGGCTTTAAGTATCATTTTGCATGCATCCTTAAATGCCTCGGGATTTTTTTTAACAAAAAAATCTTCCTTTGATAATTCAAACAAACTGCGGGCATGCAGATAGTAGGTGAGTGGGTTCTTTTTTGTTATTTCATTTTCAAGCGCCTTTTCTGTTAATTTATAGGCTCTTTCAAAATATCCCTCCTCAATTGCTTTTTCAGCTTTATCAAGATTTGCTGGCTGCGCTAAAACAATTCCTGCTGATAGAAAAAGACTTATTAAAATTATTAATCTCTGCATTTTTATTTTTCAAACATAGGGTGAAAAATTACAATTTTCAAACTTCAAAACGGTTCTTATTTTTTTTTATTGCTCCAATACACTCCAGGCCTCTGGTTTCTGGCTAAAAAGAGCTTTGGTTTTTGACCAGGTATCGTCAAATAAAGCCGATTTCCGGTAAGCATTCAAATAGTTTTCATCATCCCAGAGGCTGTAGGTAAAAAATATGGAAGGATTATTTACATCTCGTAATAGTTTAACCCCATGGCATCCCTCAAAATTTTCAATTTTATTTTTCACATTTTCAAAAAGGTTTTGGAAGGCTTCTGTATTTTCCCCCTCAAAGGTCATTTTTACAATTCTGTTTATCATATTACATTTCTTTTTTAAAAAAAATCAAACCACGCCTTTCCCTTGTCTTATTATTTCTGGAATATCATTGGTGCAATCAATTATGGTTGATGCCATATTACCTCCCATTCCACCATCAATTACTACATCCACCAAATGCCCGAAGTTTTTTTCAATTTCATATGGGTCGGTAAGGTACTCCACTATTTCATCTTCGGAATGAATGGAAGTTGCTACCAATGGCTGTCCAAGTTGTTCTAAAATGGCATGCAAAATTTCATTGTCCGGAACACGTATACCTATGGTTTTTTTATTTTCACGAAACATTCGTGGCACCTCATGGCTGGCTTTTAAAATAAATGTAAACGGCCCGGGCAAAACCTGTTTCATCAGCTTGAATGTTGGATTTGAAATTGGTAATGTATATAGCGAAAGGTTTGTAAAATCACGGCAAAGAATTGAGAAATTAGCTTTACTCACCTTTTTCCCAAGTTTTTTTGTCATTGTTTCAATGCCCTTGATATTAGAAATAAGACAAGCGGCGGCATAAATTGTATCGGTTGGAATTATTACTAAACCTCCATTGTTTAAAACGTCCGCCACCTCCTTAATTTGTCGGCCATCGGGATTTTGTGAACGGATTTCGATTAACATATTTTTGGATTCGTAGAGACGCGATGCATCGCTTCTCTACATTATTTCCGTAAAACTTCTTCCACCAAATCAGCAGCTTCTTTCAATGCGATAGCTGATTTCACTTTCAGGCCACTCTCGTCTATTAGTTTTTTGGCTTCCACGGCATTGGTTCCTTGCAACCTTACAATTATCGGAACCGGTATATCGCCAATATTTTTATAAGCATCTACAACCCCTTGTGCCACACGGTCGCAACGAACGATGCCTCCAAAAATATTTATTAAAATAGCTTTTACATTTGGGTCTTTCAATATAATCCGCATCGCTTTTTCCACCCGTTCGGCATTCGCTGTTCCTCCTACATCAAGGAAGTTGGCAGGCTCTCCTCCTGATAATTTTATAATATCCATTGTGGCCATAGCCAATCCGGCTCCGTTCACCATGCATCCCACATTTCCGTCCAGCTGAACATAATTTAAATCAAACTTACTGGCTTCTACCTCGGCAGGATCCTCTTCATCAAAATCGCGAAGGGCTTCCAAATCAGCATGGCGATACAAGGCATTATCGTCCAATCCTACTTTCCCGTCCACAGCTATTATTCTGTCATCACTGGTTTTTAAAACCGGATTAATTTCGAACATGGCTGCATCAATAGCATTGTAAGCTGTATAAAGCGATGTTACAAAAGCCACCATTTCTTTATTGGCCTTACCTGTTAATCCAAGATTAAAAGCAATTTTTCGTGCTTGAAACGGCTGCAACCCAACTAAAGGATCTATCCATTCTTTATGGATTTTTTCAGGCGAGCTATGAGCCACTTCTTCAATATCCATCCCTCCTTCCGTAGTATAAATAATTACATTTTGGCTGGTGCTTCTGTCCAACAATACACTCATATAAAATTCCTTTGGCTCACTGGCACCCGGATAATACACATCCTGAGCTACTAATACTTTATTTACCTTTTTTCCTTTTGGTCCTGTTTGGATAGTTACCAAAACATTTCCCAAAAGATTTTTTGCAATTTCAGCCACCTGAGTATGGTTTTTGGCTAAGGCTACACCGCGTTGTTCTGTACCTATTATTTTCCCTTTTCCCCGGCCACCGGCATGTATTTGCGATTTAAGAACCACCCAGTCGGAATTGTAAAGTGTTTTCATGGCTTCGGCAGCCTTTAACGCTTCATCGGGAGTGCTGGCTACCTGGCCTTCCTGCACTGCTACTCCGTATTTTTTTAATATTTCTTTGGCTTGATATTCGTGGATGTTCATTTGTTTTTGAGTTCTGAGTTCTTGGTTATGAGTTCTATGTTTTAAAAGCCGCGAAGTTAATGGTTTTAGTATTCGGAATTGTGCAACAAAATTTCTGAATTTATTAATTTTTGACTAACTATTTTTTGGAATTTTAAATAATATTAGAGTGGCAAAAACTAACATAATCCTCTGTGTAATTAAACAAGCTCCTTTAGGATTTGGCTTTTGAATAAAATATTTGATCATTTCTGAAAATTGAATCATACCAAAAATTGATAAAATTAAAAGTAAATATTTTACCCAATTGAAACCCTTCATCACAATATAACCAATACCCAAAAAGATAATTAAATTGATAATCGCGGTTAATTTGTCTTCAATCCTGTTTAAAACTTTGAAAGCCAATAAAAATTTAATGACACTAAGTGCTCCTAAAAAAAAAACAAGGTAAGATGCCATTAAATAATTTGAATGAACTTTTATATGCATTTTTTAAA
>JBJXDS010000303.1:0-17208 GCA_046154525.1 Bacteroidia bacterium | reverse complement strand
ACCCCCGTTCAAATAATAATACCCGAAAAATTTATCACTCTGTTTTTGGCCAATTCCTGTATCTATTAAAAACAAACGGTTTCCATCTTCTACCAAGAGACATCGCATGGCCCAATTGCACATGTTGTTTTCATCGGCCGGATTTAAATTTTGCCAAATAGATTTTGGAACTACTCCAAACATGGCCCCACCATCCAATTTAAAAAATCCGGTATCGATTGCTTTAAAGTTCATTTTACAATAAGTTTTTTGGTTCTAAAAATATTGCTACTTATAACTGTAAATACATACATACCAGGCCTAAAACCTATTAAATAAATATCGCTATGCCAATTTTTTACACTCGATTTATGCTCAAAATACATAAGTTTTCCATAGGTGTCAAATATTTGAACAGTATAATTACTATAATTAACTTGTTCAAAAAATAGAATGTCGAATGTTATTTTTTCAGTGGTTGGGTTTGGGTTTACATCAAAATAAAAAACGTCGTTTTTACAAACTCCATCACTAAGAATTGTGTTTACCCCAAAAACATTGTAGGAAACGCACTCGTTCCTATAGGTTTTGAAATCACAACCACAAACAGGCCTGTAAGGCTCTCCGCACTGAAAGTAAATATTTTTTCGAGTGGTATCCTTACATGGAGGCTGCCATTGGGCATAGGCATTATTAGAGACAAGGCTAAGCAATATGAAAAAACTACCCCATGCCCCTCCTTGAAAAAAGGAGGGGAGCTTGCTGCTACCAACTTTGCTCCGTAATTTCATAAAATCTTTATTTTCTATTTCTCATAGTCACATTTCTTCTTACTAAATTGAATCAAATCCCAAATAAGGTCTTAAAACCACAGGTATATTTATTCCATCCGCAGTTTGATTATTTTCGAGCAAGGCGGCTACAATTCTTGGTAATGCCAACGCACTTCCATTAAGGGTGTGTGCCAATCTCATTTTTCCAGATTCATCTTTAAACCTTAATTTTAAACGATTGCTTTGAAAACTTTCAAAATTAGATACGGAGCTTACTTCAAGCCATTTCTGTTGCGCAGCGCTATAAACTTCCATATCGTAGGTCAAGGCACTTGTAAAACCCATATCGCCTCCACAAAGTTTTAGTACACGGTATTGCAATCCTAATTTTTGTAAAAGCCGCTGAACATATTGCTGCATTTCTTCCAGAATATCATACGACTTGTCAGGATGGGCCAATTGAATAATTTCAACTTTATCAAACTGGTGTAAACGGTTTAATCCTCTTACATCTTTGCCATAACTTCCTGCCTCCCGTCGGAAACAAGGGGTGTAACCAACATTTTTAACAGGGAAATCATTTTCTTTTAAAATAACATCACGGTAGATATTGGTAATAGGAACTTCGGCTGTGGGTATTAAATAAAAATTATCATCTCTGGCATGGTACATTTGGCCTTCCTTATCGGGCAATTGCCCCGTGGCATAAGCCGAATCTTCGTTTACCAAAATAGGCGGTTGTATCTCGTTATAACCTTCTGTCAAAGCCTCATCTAGGAAAAAATTAATTAATGCCCTTTGTAATCTGGCACCTTTGCCTTTATATACCGGAAACCCTGCCCCGGTAATTTTTACGCCCAATTCAAAATCTATGAGGTCATATTTTTTGGCTAAATCCCAGTGAGGCAAGGCCTCAAAATTAAATTTGGGTTCTTGCCCATGTTCAAAAATTATTTCATTGTCTTCGGGTGTTTTGCCTTTGGGTACTTTAAATGACGGGGTATTTGGAAGTGTAACTAAAAGGTGTTTCAAATTTTCCTCTAAATGGATTAAAGTTTCTTCAATTTTTTTGGATTGTTCTTTAATTTCGGAGGTACGGGTTTTTAAAACGGCGGCTTCAGATTGTTTGCCGGATATAAAAAGTTCACCAATTTGTTTTGAAATGGAATTGCCTTCACCTAATAAATTATCAAGCTCTAATTGGCTATGACGGCGTTTGTCATCCATACCTATAATATCAAGGATTATGGCCCTGGTATCTAGATTTCGGATGGCTAACCGATCAATAGCTTCCTGTGTGTTTTCGCGTAAATAAGCGACTTGTAGCATGCTGCAAAAATAAGGATTTTGAGAATGTGGGAATTGGAAATATTCCTAGTCATTAGGACTTGAATTAGATAGTATAAATTTTACCCTACAAATAGTATGTAATACCTATTAATTCCAGTTAATATCTAAAAATAAATTTTCTAAGTCCAGATATGCGGAGTCCAATTTATTTTTTGCAAAGAGGGATGGTAATTTTCAGTTTACCCCTTCCCTCGTCCGCGTCCATTCCTCCATTGGCCTGAGCCGCGGTCAGAGTTGGGTTTTGAATGTCCTTTTTTGTTATTGTCTCCCGGTTGATTGGGGATTTTTTCAATAGAAGTATTTCGCATTTGGTACGGATGTTCAGGCACCATCGGTACATTTTTACCAATCAGTTTATTTATATCCCTCAAATATTCTTTTTCTTCACCATCACAAAAGGAAAGGGCAATTCCACTTGCACCAGCCCTGCCTGTTCTACCAATTCGATGAACATAGGTTTCAGGTATATTGGGTAATTCGTAATTTATTACGTGGGATAAATCTTCCACATCAATTCCTCTTGCGGCTATATCAGTCGCAATTAAAACCCTTGTAGCCCCGCTTTTAAAATTGGTCAAAGCCCTTTGACGGGCATTTTGCGATTTGTTTCCATGTATGGCTTCGGCGGGAATTCCAGCTTTAGCTAAATCCTTCACTACTTTATCAGCACCGTGTTTGGTTCGGGTAAATACCAAAGCCGATTTTATGGCTCTGTCTTGCAACAAATGATTTAGCAATGCTTTTTTGTCGCTTTTTTCAACCAGATACACACTTTGAATCACCGTATTGGCCGTAGATGAAACCGGAGAAACTTCTACTTTTTGGGGATTATTTAAAATAGTGTTGGCCAGTTTTTGAATCTCTGACGGCATGGTAGCTGAAAAAAACAAGGTTTGACGTTTGGATGGGATTTTTGCAATAATTTTTTTAACATCATTTATAAAACCCATGTCCAGCATTCGGTCGGCTTCATCCAGTACCAAGATTTCAAGATTCCTTAGGTCGATAAATCCCTGGGTCATCAAATCGAGCAGACGACCGGGGGTAGCTGTTAAAATATCAACTCCGTGACGCAACGAATTGGTTTGCGGCAATTGGCTTACTCCTCCAAATATAACCAAGTGGTTTAACCCACAATGACGGCCATAGGCAGCAAAACTTTCATCTATTTGAATAGCTAGTTCGCGGGTTGGGGTAAGTATAAGTGATTTAATTTTTCGTGGGCCGTGGTTGTTTTGTCTATTTTTTAATAATTGTAAAATGGGGATGGCAAAAGCTGCCGTTTTTCCGGTACCAGTTTGGGCACAGCCCAATAAATCGTGGCCTTCTAAAATAATTGGGATGGATTGCTCTTGAATGGGGGTTGGAATTGTGTAACCTTCGGTTTTAACCGCATTTAAAATGGGCTCAATTAGTTTTAAATTTTGAAATGACATGTACTAATGTTAATTTTTTTTGATTACCGCTATTATGAAACTAAAATCCTGAAAGAGCGGTATCGAAAAGGAAAAGTTGTAAGAATTATAAAGAATAAGTAGAGTTATAAAATATATATGCCTGCGAAGGTAGTTTATTTTAAACAAATTCTTACTAAGACCTCACTCCTCTGTTATTTGGAATAAGTAATTAGGATAAATAAATTTATTAGTTCAATTTTTCATCCAGCCTCAGCAACTTTTCTTCTGTTGCCTTGCCAACGTTAAATAAAGGTAGTCTTACCTGATCACCACAAATTCCTTTTTTCTTTAGCAATACCTTTATTCCTCCCGGGCTGCCATCTTCAAAAATGGTTTCCATCAAGGCCAAAAGTTTGTAATGAATAACCCTAGCTTCATCCCATTTTCCTTCCAAACACAACTTTACCATGGTCGAAAATTCTTTAGGATAGGCATTGCCAATTACCGAAATAACCCCATCCATTCCCAGAGCCATAAAAGGAAATGTAAAAGCATCATCACCACTTATCACCATCCAGTCTTTGGGACGGTTGGCTATTATTTCCATCACCTGACTAAAATTTCCGGAGGCTTCTTTGGTAGCAATAATATTTGGCAAAGCAGCTATTCGTAATTGAGTGGAAGCAGTTAGGTTGCTTCCGGTTCTACCTGGGACATTATAAATAATTACCGGCCTTGGTGATGACTCGGCTATCGCCTTGTAGTGCTGAAAAATTCCTTCCTGATTGGGTTTATTGTAATACGGGCTAACACTTAACACGGCATCATAGTCCGAAAAATCAAACGCTAAAATATTTTCAATTACCTCACGGGTATTGTTTCCGCCAATACCTGCTACCAATGGTATTCTACCATCTGAAACTTCCTTTATTTTTCTGTAAACTTGTACTTTTTCATCCTTGGTTAAGGTGGCTGTTTCGCCTGTGGTGCCTAGCACTACAAGGTAATTTACCCCGCCAGTAATAAGCGATTCGGTAAGTTTGGCCAGGGCATCAAAATCTACTGCAAAATCATTGGTAAACGGAGTAACCATAGCCACACCCAATCCTTTAAAGTTTTTATTGATCATTTTTTAATTTGTATAAATATAATATGTAAGCATCCAAAAGTTCGGAGGCTGTTTTTGTTCCTTTTTCATTGATCATAAAATCATAACAGCCTGTATATTTTCGGTGAAATGTACCCAGGCGGCAATGTGCTTTACTCAAGGCCGAAACTCCTACTAAGGGTAATTGATCAGCAGTGTACACATTCAATAAATAATCGAATTGCTCATTGGCAAAGCGGCTTATCCGTTCTTTAATGGGCAATTGGTACCAATGCAAATCCTTGCGGCAGTAGTAATCCTCCTTGGTATGAGGCTCCAAATTGGGTGGTAATACTTTTTTATTAATATAGCCCAGAGTGTAAATTTCTTTGCCCATGGCCATTAATTTTTTGGTAATGTATTTTACTTCGTTAATGGTTTCTTCCAACGTGGCATCATACAAAATTCCTATGGTATTGATTTGACTGAATGAAATAATTTTGCGTGGATGCTTATTAGCCTTTGCCAGAGTTGTCAAATATTTTTCAGCTACCCGCCTTTTTATATTTCTCATTCTTTTTAAAAACTATTCGTTGTCAACTGCCATAATTTCGTGTCTCCACGAATCTTTTTATTACTTTCATTTCGATTCGTGAGGACACGAATCGAGGCAACTGATAGTGGCCTTCAAAATTAGTTTAAAAAAAAGAGGGGGTCAAGCGAATAGGATTTTTTGAGAAATGATTTAAAATTTTTCAAACTTGTAAAAAACGATCCTCAAATTATTTATTTCAGTATAAAAGTTAAACCAATCTTCCCTGCAGAAAAGGCATTTCCAATTCCTGCTTCCAGGTGAATCGCCAAGTTATTTTTAAAAAAATATCGTGCTCCAGCCTGCAAACCTGTATTCCACTTATTAGATTGCAAATTACCACTTTGCCATTGAAAAAATCCCACGTTGAGTCCCCCATAAATGTCTATGTCTTTGGGTAAATTCAATACTTTACCAAAATGGTAATTAATATTACCTGATACCCCTTTTACTATATAAAACGCATCACTTTTTTTCACAAGGTTTCTATATGATATTTCTGTACCTAATGAAATATCTTTTTTAAGTCCATAATCAATTGCACCATAAATTGGTTTTCCCCAAGAAGAAAATCCTACTCCAACATTCAATTGGATTTTTCCTTTATCTAAATGATATTGTGCAAGCACAGTTGTACCTAAAATTGATAAAAACAGGGTGATAAGATACTTTTTCATAATTTTATTTTTTTACGTAAAAAACGGTGATAATTATATTTTAGTGCTTTGATATTGTAAAAAAGTTATTGAGAATATTCTTAATTAGTAGTTCAAATATAATAATATTATCCAATCATCGCCAAAAAATCCCCCTCCGAATTTATCCTCACTCCGCTGCCATGATTCGTGTCCCCACGAATCATTTGTTACCTGCTTCTCAATTCGTGAGGACACGAATCGAGGCAATTGGTATTTGGCTCAAAATTAGTTTAAAAAAAAGAGGGGGTCAAGGGAATCGGATTTTTTGATATTTTAAGAGTTGTATCAATCCAAAAAATAATACTAATGGTATTTATATGCCTATAATTGTTATTACGATGATGATTATAGGCATATAATTGTTGTTATAATAACAAAAAAGGCATATATTTGCTACGTGAAACTAGAAAGAAATGCTGAAAAGGAGCTTGTAAGTGCTTTAAACAAAGGAAAAATCATCATTTTATTTGGGGCCAGACAAGTTGGTAAAACCACTTTGGTTAAGAAAATTTTGCAATCCATACCCAATAGTCTGTATTTAACCTGCGATGAACCGGATGTAAGGGCGGCCTTTGAAGGGAAAACAAGTTCGGAAATGAAATCGTTTTTACGAGGTGCTACCACCATTGCTATTGATGAAGCACAAAGGGTTAGGAATATTGGGATTTCTCTAAAATTACTTCATGACACATTTCCTGAACTAACCATTATTGCCACAGGGTCGTCGTCGTTTGATTTAGCCAATTCAACCGCCGAACCGCTTACAGGCCGAAATATTACGATAACCCTTTATCCCATTTCATACAATGAATTTTCAAAAGGAGTGGGTGGTTTGGAAGCATCCCGATTGCTGAATGAGCGGATATTGCATGGAATGTATCCGGCCATTATTACTGCTCAAAATCCTGAATCGGAAGTAAAATCCCTCGCCCGTGATTATTTATTTAAAGACATTTTACAAATAGATACCATCCGAAGACCGGAAATGTTGGAGAAACTTGCCCAACTATTGGCATATCAGGTTGGGCAATTGGTATCGTATAACGAAATAGCTCAAAAATTACAGATTAGCAGACTCACAGAAATGAGTTTTATACGAATGCTGGAACATGCTTTTATTATTTTTAGGCTTTCGCCCCTGGGCAACAATCCAAGAAGTGAACTAACCCGTTTTGAAAAAATTTATTTTTTTGATACAGGAATTCGTAATGCGTTAATCAATGATTTTTCGTCCATGGAAAACCGGTATGATAAAGGCATGCTATTTGAAAATTTCTTTATAGCCGAGCGATTAAAAGTGTATCAAGCCCAGGGAAAGGATGTAAAACAATATTTTTGGCGAACCAAAGACGGCAGCGAAATTGACCTAATAGAAAAGGAAGGAAATAAATTATCGGCCTTTGAATGCAAATGGAACGATAACAAACTATTTACCAGGGCATGGACAAATGCTTTTCCTGATGTGCCTGTAACATTAATAAATAAATCAGTGGCTTTAGATTATTTATAGTTTTTTAGAATTGGCAACTATATAAAAGTTGCCAATTATAACCCTAACAACCTTACCCAATCATCCCCAAAAAATACTCCTCTGAAATAATCTTAACCCCAAGGTCTGTAGCTTTTTGAAGTTTTGCAGGGCCCATGTTTTCACCGGCTAGCACAAAATCAGTTTTGGTAGAAATGCTCCCCACGTTTTTACCCCCAAATTTTTCAATGGTTTCTTTCAGTTCATCCCGGCTAAATTTGGTAAACACTCCGCTTACCACGAAGCTTTTGCCATCTAATTTATTATCAACCTGGGGTTGGTCACTTTCGTTTATAGCTAAGTGCAATCCGGCTGTTTTTAATTTTTCTATAATTTCCAAATGCCGGGGATTGGCAAACCAATCAATAATGCTTTCGGCTATCCGGTCGCCTATTTCATCTACAGCAATTAACTCCTCAAAACTGGCGGCGGCAATGGCATCCACCGTTTTAAAATATTTAGCTAATTTTTTGGCAACCGTTTCACCTACAAACCGAATCCCCAAACCATACAACAGACGCTCAAACGGAATTTGTTTTGAAGCTTCAATTCCGTCAATTAAATTCTCCGCCGACTTTTCGCGAAGGCTTACCATGCGTTCTTCTCCTGTTAGTTCATTAACTGTTTTTTTGGTAAGTCCTAATACAGTTTCATATTTTAAATCATACAAATCAGATACATTTTTTACCAAGCCATTTTCCCAAAGTAAGTCTATCGTTTCTTCCCCCAGGCCATCAATATCCATGGCCTTGCGACTTATAAAATGCACCATTTTTCCTTTTATTTGCGGGGGGCAACCTTCTTCATTAGGGCAATAATGGGCAGCTTCTCCTTCGGTTCTTACCAAGGAAGTTTCACATTCTGGGCAATGGGTTATAAATTCTAATGGTTTGGCATCTGCTGGCCGCAAGTTCAAATCTACTTCTATTATTTTCGGAATTATTTCACCGCCTTTTTCTACAAAAACGGTATCGCCAACCCGTACATCCAATTCGCGGATAATATCTTCATTGTGCAGCGAAGCCCGTTTCACAGTGGTGCCTAAAAGCAATACAGGTTCTAAATTTGCCACGGGTGTAATAGCCCCGGTACGGCCCACCTGAAAACTAACCGACAGCAATTTGGTGGCAGCCCGTTCGGTCTCAAATTTATAAGCAATGGCCCAACGGGGGGATTTGGAGGTAAAGCCCAATTCATCCTGCAATTGGTAACTATTCACTTTTATAACCACACCATCTATTTCAAAGCTCAATTTTTTCCGTTCCTTATCCCAATGCTTTATAAATGCCCAAACTTCATCCATAGATTTGCAAATTTTGGCGGCATCGTTTATTTGCAATCCCCAGGTTCCGGCTTCTTTCAGGCTATCGTAATGGGTTAAAAATCGTTTTTCATCCCCTAAAAAATGATAGAGAAAACAATCCAAAGGCCGCTTGGCCACTTCGCTGCTTTCCTGCAATTTTATGGTTCCGGCAGCTGAGTTTCGGGGATTGGCAAACGGGGCTTCGCCGTTTTTTACACGTTCTTCATTCATGCGGTTAAAAGCCTTTCGGTGCATAAAAATTTCACCCCGTATTTCAAATTCATCAGGATAATTACCATGCAAATTATGAGGAATGGTTCGGATGGTTTTTACATTATCGGTCACATCATCACCTTGGGTACCATCACCGCGGGTAAGGGCTTGCACCAATTTTCCGTTTTTATATGTCAATCCTATAGCAAATCCATCAAACTTTAATTCAGCAACGTATTCAAATTCCATGCCTGCCAGTTTTTTTGCCCGCTCGTCAAATTCCCGAAGCTCTTGTTCACTATAAGTATTTCCCAGCGATAGCATGGGTTTGCTATGCTTTTTGGTTACAAAATTTTTGGTAACTGCACCGCCTACTACTTTTACCGGTGAATCGGGATGGGCCAATTCAGGATATTCTTTTTCCAGGGCTTCCAGTTCTTTCAGTTTTCTATCAAAATCACGGTCGCTTATACCAGGCTCGGCCAATACATAGTAATTGTAATTATGTTCTTTAAGTTCGGCGGTGAGGGTATCTATTTTTATTTTGGCGGTGGAACTCATATTGGGTGCAAAGTAATAAACAAAATTTAAAACTTAAACATGAGCACAGAGAAAGGGAGTTTTATTCCTCTTTTCTCTTTGAACTCAGTGTCTTCGTGCGAAACAATCTCCCAAATTTCCTTTTTTCATCACAACATTATTTTTACCTTTACACCCTTATTGGTATTATAAAATTATGCAAAAATTTATCCTATCTCTTTTACTTTCTCTAACTTGTTTTTCCTCTTTTTGCCAATCCCTGTTTCCTTTCAAAAAAGGCGAAGCTTGGGGTTATATTGACAGCACAGGAAAAGAAATTATTGCTCCTCAATTTCCTATGGCTGGCTTTTTTCATGAAGGTTTGGCGTATGTTCAAATTGGTGAAGCCCTGGGTTATATTGATATTACAGGTAAGGAGGTAATTAAAGCTGCATACCCTGCTGCTTTTAATTTTAATGAAGGTTTTGCCAGTGTAATGGAGGATGAAGATTGGGGGGTAATAAATACAAAAGGTGATATGGTGGTAGAACCTATCTATGCAAAACCGTTTATGTATCATAACGGTTTGGCCCGGTTCAAGCAGGAAAGGGGACTGTTTTCTACCTACGGATTTATTGATACCAAAGGCGATACAATCATTTACCCTCAGTTTGAAAAGGTGAGTGAATTTAGTGATGGTTTGTGTATGGCTTCCAGAGACGGGTATAAATATGGCTACATAAATATAAAAGGCGAATGGGTAATTGAACCGACTTTTGAAATTGGGGCCAGCATGAAAATTGGTGGAGAATATGATTTCTCAGATAAAAATTTTAGCGAAGGTTATATTGCCATAGAAAAAGAAGGTAAATATGGTGTGATGGACAAAACCGGTAAAATAGTTTTAGATTATACTTTTGCCTTTATTGGAAAATACGTGGAAGGGCTGGCTCCGGCAAAAATGGACAGTCTGTATGGATTTATTGATATTAAAGGAAAATGGGTTATTAAACCAAAATACAATGGGGCTGAAAAATTTAGTTATGGCCTGGCTGCTGTTTCTAAAGGTCCTTTCATGGAAGAACTTTGGGGATTTATTGATCATAATGGAAAGGAAGTTATTCCTTTAACCATTGCTGGTTATTACTCCTATATGGAATCTATGAAATTTTGGGAAGGAGCAGTACCATGTTACATTGAAAAAGGGGTGTTTGGATATATCAACCGGGCAGGTAAGGTTATTTGGAGGATGGAGTAAAAGGAAACCATTGCCTACTTAATGAGAGGGTTTACTTAAAGTAATAAAATACCCAATAACAAAAACCGAGGAAATAGCTGTTAGCATAAATGTAGCTCCAGCTCCAAAATTATACCAGATTAGTCCAGCCAATGAACTGGCAATCATGGTACAAATACTTTGAAATCCTGCATATGTTCCAATAGCGGTGGCTATATCTTTTTTATCAGTAATGTTACTAATCCAAGCTTTGCTAATGCCTTCGGTTGCTGCTGCATAAAGGCCATAAACAAAAAAAAGAACTAAAAACACAGGCAAACTTTGGGTTAATGCCATTCCAAAATATACACAAGCAAATAAAATCAAACCTATAATAAAAATCTTCTTTAACCCAATCCTATCAGCCAATATTCCTATCGGAAACGCAAAAGCTGCATATACCAGATTATAAAAAATATAGGTCCCTATTACCTGCACATCATTAAGGCCCGAATCTTTTAATTTTAATAATAAAAATACATCCGAGCTATTTAAGAGGGTAAAAACCAAAAGTCCAATTACTACTTTTCGGTAAATCAAAGGGCTGCTTTTCCAATAATTTAAAAAAGAGAAGTAGGAAGGGTTAGGTTTAGATTGAGGTTGAGATTGAGGTTGAGATTTGTCATTTAGTAACATTGAGGCTAAAATTGAAAGCAACCCGGGAATGAATGCTATAAAAAATAAGGTCTTATAATCTTCAGGACAATAAGCCAAATAAACCAAGGCTAACAATGGCCCTATAACGGCCCCCAAAGTATCCATTGAACGATGGAACCCGAATACTTTTCCTTTGGTTTGGGGAGTTGCTTCATCTGATAAAATAGCATCTCTTGCACCTGTTCTTATTCCTTTACCCAACCGATCCATACTTCTTACAAACAATACCCAAAGGGGTAAAATAAAAAGAGCCATTAGTGGCTTCGAAATTGCGCTTAAGGCATATCCTAATTGAACAAATGGTACCCGTTTGCCCGTGTGGTCTGATAATTTTCCAAAATATCCTTTACTTAATCCGGCAATAGCCTCAGCTATTCCTTCCAACACTCCAATTATTATTATTGAAAATCCAATACTTTTTAAATAAATAGGCATTATAGGATACAACATTTCGCTGGCCATGTCTGTAAGCAGGCTTATGAACGACAATATCCATATGGTGCGGGTTATATATTTCAATTCGGTACAAACTTATTTTAAATTAATTGTTCCTAAATATTTTTTTTAAAAAAGCATTTACCTTAATTGAATTTGCGGTATCTGACTACAGTCATTGTTTTGTCATTGAAATTCACAGTAATATTGTAATTAATAAAAATAAACCCAAATATGAAAAAATTAGTTCTATTGATTTGCCTTTTGGCAATCGGAATTCGTTCGTTCGCCCAATCTGGCGACAAGTATTTTAAAGACAAAGATTATCAGAGGGCAGCGTTTGCCTATGAACGTGAAGCAACTGCTAATCCATCGTTGTATCTCAATTTAGCAAAATCTTATTTTGCGCTTCAAGAGTTTGAAAAAGCAGCCGACGCCATGAAACTTTACAAAGAAAAAGACCCGAAAGCTGATAAAACCTTGGCCGAAAAATACTTAGCGCTATTGGAACGAAATGATGAAAAAGTGAAAGTGGATAATATAGGGGCTACAATCAATACCAGTACCAGTGAGTTTTTACCCCGAATATTACAAGATGGGAAAACCTTATATTTTATATCAGACGATAGACCTGGCGGAAAAGGCGGAGAAGAAATTTGGTATTCCACGTTAGATGAAAAAGGAAATTGGGGAACACCGCAACCTCTGTCGGTACTTAATTCGGCCAGTAATGAAGGTTTGTTGGCAATATCACCTGATGAAAAAGTGGCAATTGTTTTTGGAAATTTTAATGGCTCGTTTGGCAGTGGTGATTTATTTTACTCCGTAAAAACTACCGATGGCTGGACTCCGCCGTGTAACCTAGGAGGAACCATTAATACCAAACGTTGGGAATCTCTGGCCTGCATAGGTTCCGATGGCAAAACCCTTATTTACACCACTGACATGGGCGATGGAAATGGAGCCGATTTGTACGTTTCGTTTTTAAGCGAAAATGGTTGGAGCAAACCCTTCAGTTTGGGAAAAGATATTAATACCAAAAGTGCTGAAAAGTTTCCGTTCATAGCGGCAGATAATAAAACACTCTACTTTTCGTCTGATGGTCATTTTGGTTTTGGAGGAAACGACATATTCGTGAGCCGAAGGTTAGATGAAACCTGGACAAAATGGAGTGACCCTATAAATATGGGTAAGTACATCAATACATTGGATAATGATCAGGATTTATCCATTCCTGCCTCGGGCAAAATGGCCTATGTGGTAAGGGATGGCTCGCCAGAAGGGTATGGTAGCAGCGATATTTATAAATTTTTGATGCCATACTCCATGCGGCCTGAGCAATTATTTAAACTATATGGTTATGTAACCAATGAAAGAGATTCGGCGGCTGAAGTAAATATCAAATTTATAGATTTGGAAACCAATTTGGAAGTAACCAAAGCGACCAGTAATGCCGAGAATGGGTATTATTCGGCTTCATTGCCCTTAAATAAAAAATACATGGCGGTAATAGACATGAAAGGATTTTTATATTACTCAGAAATTATAGACCTAACCGACCCAGACAAGTACCGAAAACGTTATTCTTTTCAGCTAAAAATAGTGGTGCAAAAAACGCGATTAGACCAATTGAAAAATCAGCTAGATGGATTAAATGTAAAGTTGGCCGAACTAAATAATACAACTTCCGACAAGCTGCGTGAAACATTTGAAACCTATGAAAAAGTCCTTAAAGACTACAAAGCCGCTTTGGAAGAAATGGATAAATTAATTTATCAAGCCAAATACGATTGGATGACCGAAGGAGAAGAAGACCTATCCCTTCAGCGTGATTTCCATGTAAAAAGAGCTAAAATTGGGGCCACTTTTGAACTGAAAAATATATTTTTTGAACTTGGTTCGGCCATTTTAAAAGAAGATTCGAAAAAGGAATTGGACAAACTGGTTGAGATTATGAAAAATAGCGAAATAGTGATAGAACTTGGCGGCCATACTGATAGTATAGGCAGCGATGAAGCGAACCAAAATTTATCGCAACAAAGGGTAGAATCCGTTAAAACCTATTTGGTAGAAAAAGGTATTTCCACAAACCGATTGGTAGCAGTAGGCTATGGCGAAAAAACACCCATTGCCCCCAATGCCACCCCTGAAGGCCGCCAACTAAACCGACGTGTGGAGGTGAAAATATTAAAACTTACAGCTGATAAGGAAGGAGCTGATATAGTAACCGATGCTGATAAAAATAAAAAAGACAAAGAGCCAGAAAGAGTAATAGTGAAAAAAGGTGAAATGTTACCTGTACTTCAAGCAGCAGCTCGCAAAGGGGGATTGCCATCGGGGAGCGATTGTAATAATGAAAGTTACAAACCTAAATACATCCCTGAAAAACCCTATAAACCAGGAAAAAACACTCCTTGGAGCAAGTATATAAATACCGATAAAGAAAGACTTGAACTAAAAGATAACATTCTAAAGCGTGTCAATTTCAGTTTAATTAATTTTAAATACGAATCGTTAGATAAACAGTCGATTGGTGGTGCCATAACGTTTGTTAAAAAACATAAACTTCATGAAAATCATTTCGAATATTATTTTCAAAATCCTGAATTAATAAAATTTGGGGCTGGGTATACCCTTCTAAGAATGATACAACTAAAGCCCAAAACAGGGTTGCCCATCAACCTAATGTATGGCCTTGACATGAAATATTTTTATAAAAAGGATACTTTTAATAATGAAACTAATTATTCTCACCTCAATATTCCTCTTGGCATTAGAGCTATTGTTCCGTTTAAAGGAATAATATGGGGTCCTGAGTTTATGTATAGTTATGGATTACTTCATAGCAAAGACAATACTATGAACAATACCAGTTTTATAAGAATGGGTTTAACTGCACGCTACAAGTTTCTTCATGCAGGGCTGTATGCAAATGCTGGTAAAGAAATAAACTACTTTGGATACAAACTTGGAGTTTCATTTTAAATACTTCTTATCTATTTACTATAAAAGGGACTTGCCAAATGGTAGGTCCCTTTTATTAAAAATTAAAAAACTTATAACATAACACCAAGAACTAATAACTTTCTGCTAATTTTGAAATTATGAACAGTAAACGTCTTTTAGTAGCCACTGATTTATCCGATGCATCGCAAAAAGCCATAGAATGTGCCGTTGCCTTAGCCAAAAAAAACAATTCCGAAATTATTTTGCTGCACATATTCGAAATAGCGGATGTAGATGATTACGCCAAACAAATGATGGCCTCCAATTTTTTGAGCCGCGATATTAAAAGACAATTGCAGGAAGCCGCCACTGAAATAGAAACACAACAGGGCATAAAAGCCAATTACCTTACCAAAGATGGTGAACTATTCGGCCTAATAGCCGAGGTTTTTATTGAAACCAATTCAGATATTTTATTTATAGGTACCCATGGTATTCATGGCGTGCAGCACCTTACCGGTAGTTTTTTGGCCAAAACCATCAACAATACCAAAAAACCGGTTTGGGTTATACAAAAACAAACCCCTATAAAAGAATATCAAAATATTTTTGTGTATTTAGATGAATTTCCGGGCGAGGCATTGCATCCATTATCACTTGAGCTTGCAAAACTTTACAAGGCCAAATTACATTTTGTTTTTACTGAGCCCGACAGCGGGTATTCAGTATCAGAAATGGTAAACACTATTTCCAAAACAATGCAAGACCATTCTATAGATCATACCTTAAATTTCATTTCGGGTGAGTTAGATAAACCCAAACATTTAATTGAAATGGCTTTTGAAAAACCATCACCACTTATTATTGTGAACCGTGATGGCAAGGATTCCGATCATCATATACCAATACTTACCAATAAGCACCATATTGAAGTGGTATGTTTGTATTGAAATTTCACAAATTTTTAAACCCATTTTTTTTTAAATAATGTCTTCCAAGCATATTGTTATAGTAGGGGCTGGTTTTGGAGGATTAAGGTTAGCAAGGCAATTGAATAACCATCCCAACTATCACATTACCCTAATCGATCGCAATAATTTTCATCAATTTCAGCCGCTCTTTTATCAGGTAGCTACTGCCAATCTTGATGCAAGCAATATTTCATTTCCACTCCGCTCTATTTTTAAAAATAGTAAAAACGTAACCATAAGAATTGCGGATTTAAATTCCATCGATTCGGCAAATAACCAAATACTAACTTCCATTGGAACTATAATCTATGAATATCTGGTAATTGCCACCGGGGCCGATACCAATTTTTACGGCAATGAGGGCTTAAAGACCAATGCCTTTCCTATGAAATCAACCATTGAAGCCTTGCAATTACGGAATCAGATTATTAAAAATTTTGAAGATGCATCGGTTTCGGACGATACTCAGATTATCGAAAAATTATTAACCATTGTAATAATTGGAGGAGGGCCTACCGGAGTAGAATTAGCAGGGGCTCTGGCTGAAATGAAGCAAGAAAAAATCCCCAAGGAATATCCAGAACTAAAGATCAACCATATGAAAATTTATCTGCTTGAAGGAGGTAATAAACTGCTGAGCAATATGAGTGAAGTATCCTCCAAAACCGCACTGAGCTATTTATTAAAAATGGGAGTTATTGTGAAAACAAACACATTGGTAAAAGAATATATTGAATCGGATGTTTTACTATCCGATGGAGGCATAATTTCCTCTTCAATGGTGATATGGGCGGCGGGGGTAACCGGGAATTTACCGTCGGGAATTAATAAGGAATTCATTGCCTCAGGTAACAGAATTGAGGTTGATGGTTTAAATAAGGTAGCTCAATGTTCAAATATCTTTGCTATTGGGGATATTGCATTTCAGCCGTCCTCCCTTTATCCTAAAGGTCTGCCACAGGTAGCTAATGTAGCCATTGACCAAGCCACTAATTTGGCTGCCAATTTTAAAAATATAGTCGCAAGCAAGAAATTGAAACCATACCGATATAATAATAAAGGCACCATGGCCACTGTAGGTCGAAATAAAGCTGTAGTAGATTTGGCTGCCCCAAACATTAGTTTTCAGGGATTTTTTGCTTGGATGGTATGGATGGGTTTGCATCTGCTTTTATTAATAGGATTTAAAAACCGAATCATTGTTTTTGTTAATTGGATTTTTAAATATTTTACCCGAAATCAATCCTTATCCTTGCTTTTTAAACCTTTGCTCAGGGAGAGAAGATCATAAGTGAAATACCATAAATTTTAATTTCTGAGGTTTTCTGAATTTACTTCAGGTATTTTTCCATAATTATTTAAACCTCAGTCATGGGCTTATTTTTCTATTATTCTTTTAGGGTGTGAATTATATAAATCAATAATTAAGTTGTGTAATAATTCGGATTTAAATTTCTAATACGTTTGTTTCATAATTTCAACCC
>JBJXDS010000302.1:0-3325 GCA_046154525.1 Bacteroidia bacterium | reverse complement strand
TTTGAACTGGGAGAGGTTACCAAATTTGAACAAATTAACCGGGATTTGATGGCTATAACCCTGGAGGCCAAAAAGTTTGACCGGTTTCCGTCAACAGGTGGTATTGAAAAATTTTTAAGTTTTATTGGTGCCAGTAGTGGAAACGAGTTAAGCTCTGCGTATAATGTAAAAGGCGGAAATTATGATGAAAATTTAGTTTACATAAATGATATTGAAGTGTATCGGCCATTTTTGGTAAGGGCTGGCCAACAGGAAGGGTTGAGTATAATAAACCCTGATATGGTGGATAGGTTAATTTTTTCTACCGGAGGGTTTGAGGCCAGATATGGAGATAAACTAAGCAGCGTTTTAGATATTAATTATAAAATCCCCCGTTATTTTGAAACATCCATTAGAGGAAGTTTATTGGGTACATCCATCACCGTGGCTAATCAGTCCAAAAACCAACGATTTTCTTATTTAATTGGGGCAAGGTACCGAAGCAACCAATTACTTTTTAATTCCTTGGATGTATCGGGCGACTACCGACCTTTAAATGTTGATTTTCAATCCCTCATTCGTTATAAATTTAATTCAAGTTTAAGTTTATCCTGGCTAGGCAGTATGGCTTATAACAGGTATGAACTACTGCCATCCGGCAGGCAAACTTCGTTTGGAACGGTAACTTCAGCCCTCCGATTGAATGTAAATTTTGGTGGGCTGGATAAAATGGAATATCGGGTGGCCTTAAATGGACTTACATTTCATTATACCCCTAATAAAAATACCTCGATAAAATGGATTAATTCCTATTTCACCACCACTGAAAATGAACATAATACAACCGAAGGAGCCTATGGACTGTATGAATTAGAAAATAATTTAGGTTCGGATAACCTTGGTAAAGAAAGAGCTTTACTGGGTGTTGGATATTTTATTCAAAATGCGCGAAATGATTTGCAGGCCAAAGTTTTTAATTCGGGGATTGTAGCCACCCAAAAAACCCAAAAATCAACGTGGTACTATGGCATTAAATATCAAAATGAAAAAATTCATGATTGGTTAAACGAATGGCAATACAACGATTCAGGAGGACACAACATTGCCCTTGATCGCCAAAATGGGAAACAAATAATACTGGACAACAGGGTAAAAGCTGAAAATACGGTCCACTCATTTAGGGTTAGCGGTTATGTGCAAAACAGTTATTTAATAAATAAAAATAAAAATTTGAGATTGAACAGCGGAGTCCGTCATCAGTATTGGTCGCTAAACGGGCAAAATATGATTAGCCCACGACTTTCTATTTCATACGAACCTAATAAAAAATTTAACGACACCCTGTATCGAAAATTAAAAACACAAACGGCTTTTGATTCTTTAAAAAAGCGGGATGTTTTATTCAAATTTGCCACCGGGGTGTATTACCAGCCGCCTTTTTATCGTGAGTTCAGGCGTTTGGATGGAACCCTTAATACCGACATAAAAGCCCAGCGAAGTATTCATTTCGTTTTGGGTTCCGATTTAAATTTTAAGGCCTGGGGTCGCCCATTTAAATTGATAAATGAACTGTATTATAAACATCTGGATAATTTAATACCATATTATATAGATAATGTAAGGATTAGGTACTACGCCCAAAACAGTTCGAAGGGTTATGCCACAGGATTTGATACACGAATTAATGGAGAATTTATAAAAGGTTTGGAATCGTGGCTGAGCTTTTCACTGCTTCAAACCAGAGAGAATATTACTTATGTAAACGGTGCAGGTGAATCGGTGGAATCAGGTTTTATAAGGCGACCAACCGATCAAAGGGTCAATTTCTCCATTCTTTTTGCTGATGAACTGCCAATTGATAAAACTTATAAAATGAACCTTGGGCTGGTATTTGGAAGCAGAGTACCCTATTATTTTGATGGCAACAATAGGTATATTAAAACACCCAACACCATTCCTCCTTATCGCCGGGTAGATATTGGATTTTCAAAAGAAATAATAGGAGGTTTGGCCAAACCTTCCCAAAAATTTAAACGAATTGAAAGCCTATGGGCCAGCGTTGAGGTATTTAATTTATTAGAATTTAACAACACTGTTTCCTATATATGGGTTAAAGACGTTAGTAATAGAACCTACGGCGTTCCTAATTATCTTACCGGTAGAAGGCTTAATATTAAGTTTATTCTTAAAATAAAATAATAAACAAGCCATAGCTTACGTTTGAAATTGGGTACTTATTAATAAAAGTTAAGGCAACTATTTTCAGTTTATTGGCGTTTAAAAAATGAGCAATAAAAAATTTGCATAGTATAAATAGAAATCCCACATTTGTAATTCGTACTTAATATGGTAAAGAACTACTTTTTTAGAACAATTATCACAGGAGGGCTGCTTATGGCAACTCTTATTTCAAAGGCGCAGCACGATCCTTACTTTACTCATTTTAGGTGGAACAGGCAAGCTTACAACCCTGCTGCTGCTGGTTACAAGGAAGACTACATTTGTATAAACGGATTAAGCCATTATCAGTACAGGCAATACAATGATGAAACATTTGTAACAGGAACTGAACTTGTGCCTAATGGGGAGGTTATTAAAAATGTGGCCCCCGAAACCTATAATCTGAATTTAAATACCCTTTTCAAAATTGGTAAAAGTAGAAACAAAATTGGAGTGGGGATGACATTTATGGATGATCAGATTGGATATATGAAAACGACAACCGTAAAGGGAGCTTTAAATTTCCGCAAACCTATTCAGGGAGATTTTGGCTTCTTAGCTTTTGGTGTAGAGGTGGGATCTACTTCTTTTGGGTATGATAATCCTAAATTCAGAGCACTAGACCCTAATGACCCTAAAGTTCCAACCGGCGGTGGCAGCCAATCCAAGCTTGATTTGGGGGTGGGTGTATATTACCAGCAAAAAAAGTTTCTTAATGTTTTAAGCAATTTTTATGTTGGGGCATCTTATAACCATTTAAATGCCGCAAAATATAATTTTACGGTACAAACAGCTACCGGTCAGGGTGCTGTAGATATGGATTTTGTTAGGTATTTGTACTTAACAGCAGGAGCCGATTGGCAATTGGCTAATCCTAACTGGATTCTGGAGCCGGCGGCCTTAATTAAATATAATCCAAAATTACAGTTAGATTTGAGCATGACGGCACTTTTTTCCAATTCTATTCGTATGGGTATGGGTTATAGAACAGCTGCTGATGCTATTTCATTACTTGTAGGATACCAAAGAGGGCAACTTCAGGTAGGATATTCTTACGACATTACTATAACCAGAATTCGGCAAGTAAGTGATGGAACCCATGAAGTTTTTGTAAAATATTGTTTCC
>JBJXDS010000301.1:0-28672 GCA_046154525.1 Bacteroidia bacterium | reverse complement strand
CCAATATTGTAAATCTAAGCGCCAATAATCTAAATCTAAACATCTATAATCTAAATCAGAATAACAGTATGCTCAATCTGCCAATCCATATAATAAATTACGCAATCAATAAGCAATATCTTAAGCCACATATCCTCCATTCAGCTTCAAATAATATAAATCTAAACCCATCATTTTATCAAAATATTAGTTTGGCATTAAATCCAAAATAACGTCAACAAACAAATTACTATTGGTACTTAATAAGAAATTATTTTTTATATTATCCGATAGGCATCTTCCGCAAGGGTGCGGTTGGGATCCAACACATGCGAAGCATTCACCTAAAGGTTGGTGTCTCACCAACCTTTAAAAACAGACTGCTGGTTTCGGTTGGTGAGACACCAACCGATAAGAAAAATCCTACGAAATAGTACGCAAGGATTTAAAAAAAAACGATCCCAAACTTTGCAGAAAATCATAAACGAATAAAATCTGAATTTTGACAAATTTTTCCCTAAAACAAAGAGGATTCGGGTTAAGGTGCGTTGGGCTTGGTAACACCGCAGGTTCGCTAATACCCGTAAAAAATAAAAATAAACTAATTCGCAAAAGGCGGGGGTGCGATGGCCCCAAGCTTGGGATCATCTTTTTACCTTGAAATGCACAGCATTAGCGAACACCAATGAAAATAAACATAAACGGGTGAGCATTTTTTGGTTCTTTTTGATCTAAGCAAAAAGAACATAAACTCAATCATGACAGAACTCTTCAAGGCTTCGGGGATTTCATCCGTTTTAGCTTTCTCCTTTTTTATTCACTGATTTTCTGTTCATCTTTTAAGGTGTTCATGAACCTCGTGCCTCGGTTTGTTTGCCCAAAAATGGAGCAAAAAAAGGCCCCAACAAAACCAACTTCAAAATTTTCAGAAAGTGTAGTTAAAATTCAAAGGTTATTTAGAAAATTTTGCAGTTCGCTCTTTTCATAAGTAATTTATGTTTATTTTCATTGGTCTTATGTAATGCTTCGCATGTGTTGGGGCCCAGCCGCACCCATGCTGAAGCTATCCTACGGGCTATAATAAGTTTGTAAGCGAAAATTAAAAAATACTTTTTGAGGGTGAACTAAATAGTTTTATCTATAAATCAGTATTTATTACTCTACAAAGTACATATCAATCATGCCCTTATTTTTAGCCTCTATTTTGCCACGATGCTGGCATTTAATTTCATTTTTCACTAATTCATAAGTGGCCCCACTTATATTAATTCGTCCGGGTTCGCTGCTGCTTTCCATGCGGCTGGCGGTATTCACCGTATCGCCCCAAATATCGTAGGCAAATTTTTTAACCCCTACTATGCCAGCTACCACCGGGCCGCTATGAACCCCTACCCTTACTTCAAAATGAGGAAGGTTGTCCTTACGTCGTCGTGCTTCGTACCATTTCATAAAATCACAAATTTCTTTAGCCGCTTTTACCACCAAATGGGCGTGGTGCTTGTGAGGCAATGGCAATCCACCTACCGCCAAATAGGCATCACCAATGGTTTTTATTTTTTCAAGGTCGTGGGTGGTTATTATTTCATCAAATTTTTGAAAACAAAAATCCAGTTCATGCACCAGTTCTTCGGGCGTAAGTTTTTCGCTAATGCTGGTAAAGTTTACAAAATCGGTAAACATTACCGTTACTTCATTAAACAAGCGGGCATCCGATTTGCCAAATTCTTTTAACTCCAGAGCTACTTCTTCGGGCAATATATTATGTAACAAGGCTTCCGATTTTTGCCTTTCCTTTTCTACCACTTTAAGCGTATGGCTTAGTTCCTCATTGGTTTCTTTTAATTGGTGGGTCCGTTCTTCTACTTTTTGTTCTAATATCACATTTTGTTCCCTTACTATCCGTTCGTTTTCCTGAGTTTGGGCAATAAGCTTATACTGAGCTTCGGTTTTCGATTCTTCCAAAGCATTTTTTTCCCATTCAAATCGTTTTGATAATAAATAGGCTAATAAAAATACTTCAATAAAAATAGCCACTGAAACATGACTTATATCAAATAAGTGGGCCGGGCTTCCGGTTTGCAAATAAATGATTTCTATGGCAGCTATTACAAAGAATATAAAATAGGCAATGGCAAAATAATACCCCAATTTATTTCCTTTTCTGCCCGCTCTTATTGCTATGGTAACCATTAAAGATATTCCTAATAATGCATGAAATTGACTTATAGCCAATACCGTAGAAAGGGGAATGAAAGGATACCAAAAAATATAACTTATAAAATAGAGAACTACCCCAATCGCAAATTTATTGATACCCGGGGCATACTTCCTTACTTCTAAAAAAACTAAACAATACAATAATCCGTTGGGTTGATTTAATATTGGGTTTAATACATACCAGTACATTAAATCCATACCCGGAAAAATATATGTCATGTACCCATCAATCATGGCCGAAAAAGTGGCATAAAGAAAAACCAGAAACGTGTAATGCAAATAGGCAAACCGGCGAAGTGAAACAAACAAAAAGAGATTAATAAGGATTACAAAAAGCATAATGCCCATGTAAATTCCGTAAGTAATTTTTTGATTCGTTATTTTTGTTTCATACACCGAAGTATTCCAAATGGTTATTGGTATTGGGGTTCCGTTAGTTCTTATTCGTAGATAACAATCAATATTTGATTTTCCCAAGGGAAACAATTGTAAATTGTGCCGTATGGTTTTACTGTTCAGATTTACTGTGTACCCTGCTTTATAAATATGCAACACCCCACTTGTATCCTTGTAATACAGGTCGGCATTGGGGAGTAGGGATTGGGCCACTTCTAATAAAACATTCTCACCGTTACTATTTGAAATCGAAAATTTTATCCAGTAAATGGAATGCGAAGTTTTAAAGTCTAATACTTTTTTATCAGATACTACAAATTTGGAGGCATACAATGCTGAACTAACTTGTGAAAAAGTCAGTTTTTCGCTTGAATCATGTAATATAGAAATTTGTTGCCCAATTAAAATGGATTGTTTTTTTCCAGTCCATTCAATAGTTTGCCCCTTGGCAAAAAAGCCACTAAATATAAGTAACGGAATCCAATAATATCTTTTCACTTTTTTTTTAAATTTTAAACTTCTGTAGCTTCATCATTAAACAAGCGGGTAGGGATGTTTAACAAATAAGCAAATGTAATCCACCATACAAGGCAATAGGTTCCAAATGGCAAATAACCTTGTACCCCAAGCAATGGCATTTCGAACACATGCCAAACATTTACGTATGGTAGGCTATAAACCCAATAATTTGGGTTAAATGTCTCTATCAAAACACCGGCTGCATCATGGGTTCCGCTAAAATAATTCCAGCATTCACACAAAAGCCCTTGAATCAAATAGGTGGTGGCCGAAATTAATAATGGGGTCCAATTACCATTTTTAATGGGGACAAATGGAGTCCAAATACCCAATTTTCCCAATACTATGGCCACAATTAACAGGGGTGAAACCCATAAAAAACCAAAAAGTATTTCGGGATACATAGCAATAAAAAATAAACTTAGCAAGCACCCAATTAAAACACCTGTTTTAAACCAGGATGGTAAATCTAATTTTGGCCCGTTTGAAAAACGGAATTTAAAAAACTTAAACGTGCGAAGTAAATGATACCATTCAAAAGCCATGGGGAATAATCCGGCTGAACCAAGAACTGCATAAAGGGTGAATTCATTATCGGGAATTAAATTTCCAAATGGATAAAACCAGTTGTCGTCCACAAAAAAATTGAGGTATTCAAAAAGTAACCAACCTGAAATTGAAGCAACCCCAATCCCCACTATTTCCTGAGGATACTTTGCTATTATTGAATTGCCGTTGTTCCTAACATATACTAATCCATCAAGCACGAGGGTAAAACCCCAAAAGAGAGGCAAATCGGCCCAATTAAGCAACAACTTTGGCCCGCTAAAATGTCCCCACATTACTACCAACGTTCCGGCCCACATTACCATACCAATCCAAAACCAAATAGGTAATTTTAATTTTTGCTTTGATTCGGCCGGCTTGGGATCCGTGTATTTTTTAAATCCAATTAACGAGGGGAATAAATACAGTATAATCCAGGTAATATTAATTACTGCAAACACTATGGCCACAGTCATATTAAACGGAGCCTTTTCAGGGGCAGATAATGGCGGATACTGAAAATAATGGTCGGGAAAAACGCCTTGGCAATAGATATAACCGCCGATGTAAGGAAGTGCCATGATTGCCATAATGGTAACCATTAACCATGTCATTTTTTTAATTGTACTCATAATTCTAATTTTTTTTTAAAGGTGTTTAAATTATAGTTTCTTTTTTAAGTTCTTCTTTCAGGGTTTTTAAATATATTTTTAATAATAATTCTTTTTTAAGCACTTTCTCATAACCTCCAAACCAAATACGGATTAATAAAATAATGGTATTCAAACTCATTTTGGCCAAGCTTTCCACCTGAAAACAAATGTTGTCGCGCAACTGACCTTTATAATAGCGCAGCCATTGTTTTTCATTTTTAAAATTGGTTCCGTCCCATCCTTTCAAGCCTACAAATTCGGCATAAATACTGAATCTTCTATTTCTGGCCGATTTGGGATTGAAATAATAATCTTGTAAAATATCGGTATATCGCATGCCGTTGGTAGAACCTACATCATAATGTTTTGCAATTACATATGGGTCAATATCGCCCAGCATATCCGAACCCGGTGCATCACTATTTATAAAGTTTTGTTCCTGTTCGGTGCTTATTGGTTTTTTATTATTTTTTAAATAGGCAAACATAAAATCGCCCGACGAACTGGCTATATCGCCCAGCCAGGTTACTATATCCACGTTGGAATCGACGTGGGGAACTAAAAAATTTAAAAAAAACAACCAGTTGGGCAAAGGGCTTACCGGCTCTAAATAATTATACGCATCCAATCCTGCTAAAATATGAGCACTATCGCAGTATGTTCCATCAGGTAATACTACTTCCTGATGGTCGGTTTGATAGATAAAAGGCACCTGTCCTACCCGAGAGTTTCCATATATCCTATCTGTAGCGGTGTAGGTTACCAGTCTGTGCTTAGGTTGTTCTTCATTAGCCACATATCGTTTTAATGCCTTAGTATGCTCCGTAGGGTCATCTACAATTTCTACAATATAACGAGTTTCAATATCTTTGGCCCCCCTTATCAATTCATCGTTCCAACCCCATTGATCATAAAATATTTTTCGCAACCGCGAAATCATCAATTTCGTATTTTGTTGTTCACCGGTCCAATAATCTTCCTCCTCCTTAAGCAAATCAATCATTTGCTGAATGGTTATTACATTCTTTAAATCGTGTCCGGGCTCGGGTGATGTGGTAATAATAGGTTGAAATAATTCTGATTCCATAGGTTATAGGTTCTGCTTAAGGTTGTTTTTTAAAATCTCTAATCTTTATATTCACCATTGTCATGAACAATACAATTATTATGAGAGAAAAAAATCAATGCAACACTATGCAATGTATTACACAAATGCAATTAAAAAATTAATCTCTTAGAAAAGTTCATTCATACAATCAGTATTTTAATCTGGGATTCTAATAATCCACATACTTTACCTTTATCCAAATATCCGTATTTCTGCCCTTGTCATCGGTGCAGGATATTTTTGTTTTACCCTGAACAGGGGTAAAAAACTCCTTAACTCCGGCTAATGTCTTTTTATAAAACTTGTTATCTATATACCAAAAAACTTCCCTTACATCCGAAGTTACCTGGCAAGTGAGCTGCAATGGTTCAGGGCTTTGTTTGCTGATATAGTAATCGTTTCCATTGATAGGAAATGTAATAATCGGAGCATTTTCAATAAAAATTTTATCACAATCCGGGTTGTGAGGCGGCAGTTGATTATACCCGATATTTCGTTCATTATACCAGGCCTGAATTTCGGGAGCAATAATTTTAAACCATTTCTTTTTATATCCCGTTTCGGGCTGGCAACTTTTGCAATACACCATTTTTTCATCTGCTGAAACGGCATATTCTTTCATGTGCTCACAGTGTTTAGAACCCGAAGCCAGAGGAATAAAATAATCCATCCGCTGATTAACACATTGTGGTCCGGGTAAATCGCCCGTTTCTGAACATACCATTCTGAGGTTGCATCCTTCCGGCATAAAAAACCACTCGTTCGTTGAATTATAATCCAATGTATTAAAAATCTGAAAAAGTAAAGGTGTGGCAATGGTGGCCCCACTTAAATCGGCAACTCCCTTGTTGGAGAAATTACCTACCCAAATTCCTACCGTATAATTTTTATTGTAGCCAATACTCCAGGCATCCCTTCGGCCATAGGAGGTTCCTGTTTTCCAGGCAATTTTTGGAAGTTTGGTACTGTTTTCATAACCCACAGGCAAATCGGGTCTGGATATTTTAGCCAAAATTTCGGTTACCATAAAATTAGCCGCAGGACTTAAAATCCGCTTTCCTTTTTCCTTTTTATCAAAATTGCAGAAGGCAGGTTTGTAGAAAAGCCCGTCATGCGACATAATTGAAAACAAACCGGTCATTTCTTCGAGAGTAACACCGCAACCGCCCAGAATTAAAGATAAACCCAATTTATTTTTATCTCTGTCAATTTGCTTAAACCCACAGGTAACCAACTTGTCAATCATCACCTCTTTTCCCAAAGTATTCAAAGCTTTTACGGCCGGAATGTTTAATGAATTTTCCAAAGCAAAGGAAACTGTAACCGGTCCTTTAAATGTTTGATCATAGTTTTCGGGTCGGTACCCTTTTATGTTTAACGGAACATCTGAAATAACCGTTTGGGGGGTAAAAATTCCTTTGTCAATGCAAAGCCCATACAGCAAAGGTTTTAATGCACTACCCGGCTGGCGAATTGAATTGGCTCCGTTCACCTGGCCCCCATCGGTTTCATTATAAAAATCAGCTGAGCCAATGTAGGCAATCACTTTTTGCGTTTTATTGTCAATAACCATGCAGGCCGCATTGTGAATGTCCATTCCGAGTAAGCCTTTGGTATAATCACTGATAATTTTCTCCAATTTTAGCTGGGTATTCATTTCCAGGTAGGTTTTTACATTTTCATTGGGGTATAGTTTTTTTAACCTGTGGGAAAAATGAGGTGCATACTTTGGAGCTTCTATTCGTTTGGCGACAAAGGGTTCGCTAATGGCATCGTCAATTTGTTTTTTGGTAAACAAGCCTTCCTTTTCCCATTTCCTAAGCCATCGGTTTCGTTCCTTTTCAATGTATGGATTTGAATTGCCAATTTTTAGAGAGGTCGGTCGATTGGGAATAATGGATAAGGCTGCAATTTCAGCCAAACTCAATTTATAAGGATTTTTTTGAAAGTACAGGACCGAAGCCGATTTCACTCCTTCCACATTGCTGCCATAGGGCAAAAGATTTATATATAGTCTGAATATTTCATCTTTGCTGTATTTCCATTCCAATTGAAAGGCCCTGAAAATTTCTATCACCTTGCTCCAATAACTTCGTCTTTTTGGTTCTAATAAACGGGCCACCTGCATGGTAATGGTAGATGCTCCACTTACCCTTTTTCTACTAATTATATTTTTAAAAAATGCCCTTGTAAGCGAAAAAGGATTAATTCCGAAATGCTTATAAAAATACCGGTCTTCTTTAAACAAAATTGTTTTTTTTAGCAAGGGTGAAATCTCCTTTTCTTCCGTTTTCATCCGCCATTTATCACTTTTATTTAAAAAAGAGTGAATCACCTCACCCTTAGCATCTACAATGGTTGTAGAATAATCAATGGTAATTTTTAAAGGAAAAATCAGGTTCAGGATTATTAATGAAAAAATAAATGTTAGTATTGCTATACAAAAAAATTTAAATATGCGTTTAAGTGTTATTCCAGAAGGAAATATTTTGTCAAACCTGATTTTTTTTGCCCGCATTTTATACTCTTTTATTTATTCCTTTGCCTTCATTTATTTGTATAATGCCGATGGTGTAGCTGTAAGACCAATCTTTTGGTCGCTAAAGATACCGCATCGGAATTCTAAACCGTAAATCTATTAAACTATCCCTATAACTAAAAATCGAATTCCAATATCTATGAAACTAAGTAAGTTCATTTCCGCGCTTTTTATTTTGTTGTTTTTTGCTTCCTGCTCAAATAAAAACAACGTGCATCTTTCAGAAACCAATTGCCGGGAAGAAGTGCCTGTTTTGGGCAATTTTAATTTTGTTTTTGATAAGGATTTGGTAAAAGACAGTGTGCTCAACCGATGGTCGGATGTGGCCTATATTGAGTTTGAACCAAAAATTGATGGAAAATTCAGTTGGAAAAATTCCAATGAACTTATTTTTTCACCTTCCAGTGCCTTGTCCCCGGCCACCAAATATACTGCTCAATTTACCAAAGAACTGGTAAAGCATACCAAATTTAAAATAGGGGATTTGGATGATATTGAATTTCACACGCCCGATTTAAAACTGAACCAAACCAACGGTTTGTGGGTTAGTCGTGAGGCCCTTTCCTCCAATATTGTTCCCGAAATAATGCTCACCTTTAATTATCCTGTGAAACCGAAAGACCTTTTGGATTTGATAACCTTAAAAAACGGCTCTGATAATTTGGAATATAAAATTGTTACCGAGGAAACAGGTTCTGTAATAACCTTGCGGATTAATAATTTAACAGCG
The DNA here is from genome assembly GCA_046154525.1 of Bacteroidia bacterium. Classification (GTDB taxonomy): domain Bacteria; phylum Bacteroidota; class Bacteroidia; order NS11-12g; family UBA9320; genus JABWCE01. The sequence goes on along the minus strand of JBJXDS010000301.1, from coordinate 19,985 downwards.
GTTGATAAGGATTTTTCATTACAGCTTACAATTGATAAAGGACTAAAACCCGAAGGAGGGCTTACAGGAACAGAAAAAGAAATAAAAGAAGATGTTTTTCTAGCATCACCTTATAATCTGATTATTTCGAATACAGAAGCTGAGCATGATGGTATAACAGGAACGGTGCGGATATTTTCAAGTCAAAAGATTGCTTCTGACAATGATTTGTCAAAGTATGTTTTTATTGAACCTGCCTTGAAATTTAAAACCACCCTTACTGATGAAGGTTTGCTTATCACTTCCGACCAGTTTGACATGAGTAAAAGCTATCAGGTGTTATTAAAAAAAGGGCTAAAAGGAGCAGTTGGAGGAACCTTAAAAGAAGATTATTCCAATTCCATTCTTTTCGGAAAACTGGAGCCATCTATTACGTTTATGGATGCCAAAGGGGTTTATATGGCCAGCCGTGGCCGCCGAAACTTGGAAGTTAAAATTAATAACGTGGAAAAAGTAAAAGTTGTGATTTCCAAAATTTATGAAAATAATATTTTAAACTCCAGAAAGAATGGATACTATCCTTCGGGTGATCAATACGAAGGAGAATACTATGAAGAAGGTGACGAACCGAACTCTTACTATGGAGATGATTACGAATATGAAACCGGTGATATCATTTATGAAAAGGAAATAATAACCAAAACCCTTCCTAAAAGGGGATCAAGTCGTTTATTTCATTTTGACTTTCCAGATGCTTTGAAAGATTTTAAGGGTATTTATCATATAAAAATTTCGTCTGAAGAACACTATTATGTTCGCGATTCCAAGTTTATTTCACTATCCGATTTGGGGCTTATAGCCCGCGTGAGCTATGATAAGGCGTATGTTTTTGTAAATTCAATAACTTCTGCTGCCACCGTTGGCGGGGTCAATCTTACCCTTTATGGAAACAATAACCAAAAAATAGGAACTGCAACCACTAACTCTGATGGTTATGGTGAGATTGTTTTAACCAATAAAAATATTAAAGGGTTTAAACCAGCAATGGTTGTAGCCAAAACAGGTAATGATTTTAATTACCTGCCCTTTAACAGCACCATGGTTGAAACCTCGCGGTTTGATATTGGCGGGGTCAGGAAAAACTCAACAGGTTTAAGAGCCTTTGTTTATGGTGACAGGGATATTTACCGCCCGGGTGAAAAGATTAATTTTTCAGCCATTATACGTAATGAGCAATGGCAATTTCCTGGAAGTATCCCTATAAAAATGAAAGTGCTTTTGCCCAATGGCAAAGATTTAAAATCCTTAAAAAAATCTGTTAATGACCAGGGGTCTGTGGAAGCTTCTGTAGAATTGTCGCCGGCTGCCGTTAGCGGAATTTATACCATTGAAATTTACACATCCAACGATGTTTTATTGGCTTCAAAAACGGTAATGGTTGAAGAATTTATGCCTGACCGAATAAAAGTAAAAGCCGATTTGAACAAAACGTTTTACAAGCCCGGCGATTCCATACGACTAAAAATTAATGCCGTTAATTTTTTCGGACCGCCAGCTGCCAATAGAAATTATGAATGTGAAATTCAGGTTTCTAAAAAAACATTTGAATCCAAAAATTTTCCAAAGTTTGATTTCAGTCTTGTACAAAACGATGTAAACTTCGACAATGTAAATATGGAAGGCGTTACGGATGCCAATGGAAATGCATCCGAGGGTTATCAAATCCCTGGCTATTTTCAAAATCACGGAATATTGCAGGCAAGTTTTTACACCACGGTATTTGATGAAAACGGACGTCCGGTAAGCAAAGCCACGAGAGCCGAAATTATTACACAGGATATTTTCTTTGGGATAAAATCGGATGGCTATAATTACTGCCAGCTAAACCAGCCGGTTAAATTTGCTTTGATAGCTTTGAACAAAGATGATAAGGCTTTGGTAAATGCCAAGGCAAAAATTTTAGTTATTAAAAATGAATACAAAACCGTGTTGAGCAAATCAGGGGATTATTTCAGATATGAATCGCAACTGAGTCAAAAAACAATAGAAGACAAAGAAATAATTATTAATGGTTCTACAGCTTTTTATCAGTTCATACCCCGAACTCCGGGAGATTATGAAATACGGGTAGCCCGTCCGGGTTCCAACACTTACGTTTCTTCTTCCTTTTACAGTTACGGCTGGTGGGGCGATTATGGCAGCGGTTTTGAAGTGGACCGTGAAGGAAATATTGACATTGAAACCGACCGCACCGAATATGAAAGCGGTTCAACAGCACGAATCCTGTTTAAAACCCCTTTTAACGGAAAAATGTTGGTGACCTTGGAAGGCGATGGCATTTTGGAATACCATTACCTGGATGTAAAAAACAGGGCGGCCTCCTTAACGGTAAACCTTAATGAAAAGTCAATTCCCAATGTGTATATAACCGCAACCCTCATTAAACCTCACACTGAAAGCGATATGCCATTGACGGTGGCTCATGGATATAAGCCTATTTTGGTACAGGAACTTTCACGAAAAATACCTGTTAAAATAATTGCAGCCAAAAATGCCCGTTCAAGGACCAAACAGAAGGTTACAGTAAAAGCAAGGCCCGGCTGTAAAGTAACATTGGCTGCTGTGGATGAAGGAATCTTGCAACTTACCAATTACAAAACACCAAAACCCTATGAATTCTTCTATTCAAAAAAAGCCTTGGAAGTAACAGCCTTTGATCTTTACCCTTTGTTACTGCCTGAAATAAAAAACAGCGTTTCATTTACCGGTGGTGATGGTTATGACTTAACAAAAAGGGTAAATCCATTGCCGAACAAACGGGTGAAATTGGTAGCCAGCTGGAGTGGAATTACAGATGCCAATTCCGGTGATATTACCTTTGAAGTTGATATTCCGCAGTTTTCGGGAGAGATACGTTTAATGGCTGTGGCTTATAAAGATGAAAATTTTGGCAGTGCCGAAGAAAAATTAAAAGTGGCCGACCCAGTTGTTCTCAGCACCTCGTTGCCCCGGTTTTTAAGTCCGGGAGATACAGTACTTATGCCGGTAACCATTTCCAATACTACCGCAAATAATTCTTCGGGGAAAGTGATTTTAAATTTAACAGGGAATTTGCGACGGGTTGACAAAATAAACGAATCCATAAGTCTAAAACCCAACAGCGAAACTACCGTAACCTATAAAATAGTTGCGGGTAATAATATAGGGGTTTGTAAAGTATCTGTGGCTGTAAATGCTATGGGTGAAAAGTTTTTGGAAGAAACGGATATCACCATCCGGCCAACCACTTCCTTACAAAAACGGGTTCAGAACGGAAGTATGGAAGGTGGCGTTACAAAAAAATTAAGCCTTTCGGCTAATGGTTTTATACCTTCAACCGTTAAGACAAAATTTGTAATAAGCCGTTCGCCCATCATTGAATTTGCCGACCAGATTAATTACCTCGTTCAATATCCTTATGGATGCACAGAGCAAACTATTTCATCAGCCTTTCCTCAATTGTATTACGGTGATTTGGCAGACATGATGAACCTTAAGGAAAACAATAAGGCCTATGCCAACTACAATGTTCAGGAAGCTATCCGAAAAATTATGATGCGCCAATTGTATAACGGGGCCATCACGTTGTGGGATAATGAAGGCTCAGAAAATTGGTGGGCTACGGTGTATTCAGCCCATTTTTTACTGGAGGCCAAAAAAGCGGGATTTGAGGTAGATGCTTCAGCTGTTGACAAAATTTTGGATTACCTTAAAAACAGGGTTAAAAGCAAGGAAACAATTTCCTATTACTATAATCGGAATGAAAATAAAGCCATTGCGCCAAAAGAGGTGGCTTACAGTTTATTTGTGTTGTCGATTGCCGGAAAACCGGATATCGGCACCATGAATTATTATAAGCAAAACCAAACCCTTTTGGCTTTGGATTGTAAGTATTTGTTATCCGCAGCTTACGCTATTTCGGGTGATAAAACGAAATTTTGGGATATGCTGCCCAATTCATTTTCAGGGGAAATATCCATAAAACAAAGTGGAGGAAGTTTTTATTCAGATGTGAGGGATGAAGCAGTTGCCTTATATTCCTTAATGATTGCCGACCCCGGAAATAAACAAGTTGGGGTGATGGCCGGACATATCAGCAGTTCATTTAAAACTCGCAAATATTTAAGCACTCAGGAAAGGGCTTTTGGTATGCTGGCCCTTGGAAAAATAGCAAGGGAATCGTCCAGCAATACATCCATCGCCACATTGAAAGTAGATGGCAAAACAGTAGGCACCTGCACCGGAAAAACCCTGGTTGTAGATAGTAAATCCTTATCCGGAAGTGAACTTCAGATTACCACAAGCGGCAAAGGAAAATTGTATTATTTCATGCAAACGGAAGGTATCAGTGCCACAGGAGATTTTAAGGAAGAAGATAATTTTATTAAGGTTAGAAAGCAGTTTTTTGACAGAGACGGTAATACGATTTATGGAAACACCTTTAAACAAAACGACCTGGTAATTGTAAGAATAAGTATTGAAAAATCGTATTCAAACAGCATTGATAACGTAGTGATAACCGATATGCTTCCGGCAGGTTTTGAAATTGAAAACCCGCGCATAAAAGAAATACCGGGGATGAACTGGATAAAAAATAATTATGAGCCCATACACCGGGATATTAGGGATGACCGGATTAATTTATTTATCAATTTATCCCAATCGTTTCAAACCTACTATTACTATGCCGTAAGAGCGGTTTCACCCGGTATGTTTAAAATGGGGCCTGTAATGGCTGATGCTATGTACAATGGTGAAATGCACTCGTATAATGGAGCGGGGGTTATTAGGATTGTGAGGAAGTAGAATTAAAAATAAGCATCCACATCTGCCGTCACCCACACCTGTTTAAAGTCTTTTGAAACCTTGATTTGGTTAATCAATTTCATTACCAAATCTTTTAGTTTTTGAGAAGAAACCTTGGAAGGGTCGTATTTAATAATAATTTGCTGGATGTATTGGTTTCGGATTTTGGCTACATGCGGGCTTTCGGGGCCTAAAACGCTATCTCCCAAAGAAGTTCTTAACCATTCAGCTAAAGTATGGGCGGCATTATCTGCAATGTTAGCTTTAGGGTGTTTTACTGTTAATTTTATAACCCTTGTAAACGGCGGGTAATGGTATTTCAGGCGTTCCTGAATTTCCCAATCATACAGGGTAGAAATATCGGAGGTTTTAAGGGCTTCCAAAACTTTGTGCCAGGGTTGGTAAGTCTGAACCATTACTGTTCCGGGTTTGTCGCGGCGGCCTGCCCTGCCTGAAACCTGAACCAACATTTGAAAACTCCGTTCCACCGAACGGAAGTCAGGAAAATTTATAAGGTGATCTGCATTTATAACCCCTACAAAATCCAGATTTTCAAAATCCAAACCTTTGCTCAACATTTGGGTTCCAACCAAAATATCAAGCTCGCCGGTTTCAAAATCCTTAATCAATTTTTCCATCTGCTTGCGGTTTCGGGTTGATTCCGAATCAAAACGGGCAATACGGGCTGTGGGCAGATGTATTTTTAATTCCTCTTCCAGCCGTTCCGTTCCATAGCCGATAAGTTTTAATCGGGTGCTCGAACAGGCTCTACATTTGGTTATCAGTTCGTTTTTAAACCCACAAAAATTGCATCGGTAATTTTGAGAGGATGTGTAATAGGTAAGTGATACATCGCAGTTCACACATTTGGGCGTCCAGCCGCAAACACCGCATTCCGTAACAGGTACATAACCCCTTCGGTTTTGAAAAATAATGGCTTGCTTTTTATTTTTTAAAACCATTTCCAACGCATCCAGCATATCGGATGAATAAGGGCCTTTCATACGGCTGCCTTTTTGGGCTTCCGCAATATTTACCAATTCAATGGATGGGGCTGCCACTCCTCCAAAACGTTCGGTTAAATTTACCAAACCATATTTACCGGTTTGGGCGTTGTGCCAACTTTCCACCGCTGGTGTGGCACTTCCTAAAAGCACTTTGGCCCCAAATTGTTTTGCCAAAACTACGGCACTTTCACGGGCGTGGTAGCGCGGGGCAGGGTCTTGTTGTTTTAACGTGGTTTCGTGTTCTTCATCAATTATTACCAATCCCAAATTTTGAAAAGGCATAAACAAGGATGAACGAACCCCAAGGATAATTTTAGTTTTTTGCGAGGCTACATTATTCCAGGTTTCCAGCCTTTCGTTTTGGCTAAAACCTGAATGGGTAACTTCTACCAAATTGCCGAAATATTTTTTAAACCTTTCAACCAATTGAGCCGTTAAAGCCATTTCAGGAACAATATAAAGTACCTGTTTCCCTTCAGCTAAAACTTCTTTTATCAAATGAAAATAAACATGGGTTTTGCCAGAAGAAGTAACCCCGTGAATCAAACAAATTTCAAGGTTAATCCACTTGGCTTTTATTTCTTCAAATGCCTTTTGCTGGGCTGCTGAAAGTTCCGGCAGTACTTCAGTCTTCGTATTTTGAAGACTTTGTTTATCCATTTCAAATTCTTCAATTATTCCTTTTTCAATTAAGGTTTTCAAAGAAGACGTGCTGCTACTGGTTTCTTTTAGAAAAGTTAATTTTTCAGCAAAACCAGTCTTGGATTGGAAACTGTATAGGGCCATCAAGACCTCTAATTGCTTGCGGGCTTTTTTTTCTAATTGATCAAATACATCTCTCAACTCATTTTCACCCAATTCTGTATTTATTCTAATACATTTTATGCGACGTGGTTTGTAATCATCGGTTAAATCCTCTTTTAACAGAATAGCCCCTTTTTGATAAAGGGATTTTACAAGTTTATAAATATTGTGCTTTTTTACAATAGCGGAAGCTGAGCTGATTGATATTTCCCCTGCTTTTTCGAGGTAATTAATTATAATTTCCTCGCCAGAATCTAATAACATTACCTGGTCATAACCATCTGCTAAAGTAAGCACCGCCTCACTTTCCAGTTTAAGTGAGGCAGGTAAGGCGGCCTTCATTACTTCGCCCAACGTACACATGTAATAATTAGAAATCCAATTCCAAAATTGTAGTTGTGCAGGTGAAACAATAGGCATATCATCCAAAACCGAGAGAATGTATTTTACCTCAAACCCTTGAGGAACAACTTCTGAAAAGGAGGTAACAATACCTGTGTATAATTTGCGTTTACCTACTTGCACCACCACCCGTTTTCCTTCGGTAATAAATTCATTTAATTCCTCGGGTACACGGTAGGTAAGGTTCCCGGGAATAGCCAGCGGAAGTAAAATCTGTGTAAAAAGAGTAAGGCGTTCGGTATTCAAAACGGGATTATAACACTAAATTGACGAGTGACAACATTAAAGAGGTAGTAAATGGTGTAAACTTGCATTCGAAAATACTTATTAAAAAATTAAAAGTGCGTAACTTTTTTATTCTACTTCTAACATCTCTTTTTCTTTTTAATTGTACCGACCCGGTTACCGAGTTGAAGGAGAATATTTATAGCGCCCAGGACAATGCTTTGGTTGAAAATGAATACAACAGCACCATTGAGGCCATGACCGATTGGGTAGCCAATACCAAATTTTATAAAAAAGGCGATAGAATAATTCCTGGAAATGTAAAAGTGGATTTTAAAGATTCAACTTTTATAGACTTAGATGGGGTGGAAGGGTCCATTGATTTTGGTGCAAAAGGTAAAACCAAGCCCTACGGTTTATTATGTGGTGATGGAAAATATAGAGCAGGTAAAATTCATTTTAAATTAAGCAAACCAGTAGAATTGGCTGGTTCTGTTTTTCAATTAATTATTGAAAAATCGGATAGTTTTTACTCAGGTTCTGGCGAAACTATGAATTTATTATTTGGAAAAATATCAATAGAAAATAGGGATGGATGGAGTTTATTGGTTATTGCAGATAAATTAAATTTGGTAGGTGGTGAAAATAAAATAATGGAATGGAATTGCATCCGAATTATTAAAATGATTAAAGATGCCGGAAAAGGAATTTGGGGTGATATTTATTCGCTTGAAGGCTCGGCTGATGGGACGAATCGAATTGGTGAAAAATTTGAAGTAAACATAGAGCAACCTCTGATTAAAAAAATGGAAAATGGTTGCTCAAAAACATTTGTAAAAGGAATACTATCTATAAAAAACGACGCATCAGATAAAACCATACGGGTGGACTATGACCCCAATAAAGATGAAGCCTGCGACAATTTGATAGAAGCTGATATTAATGGAAAAAAGACCGTATTTAAGTTGGATTAATAAACCAACTATTTACTTTTAATTACGAATGTTTGCCCAATTCTATCGTGTAATGAACGGCTCCTGTCATCTGTAACCAACATAATTAATTCGACAATTACAACTCCAAAAAATATCAAAGAAGGAATCATATGTGGCTGAAACAATACCGCAAAAGGTTCCGTTGAGATTTCTACTGTATAAAATCCTTTAATCAACAGGTAGGAAACAACAATGGAAGAAAGTTGACTAGAAATGGTAAAGATATTCCGTAAAATTATTTGGCCCAAATTGGCTTTTTCAAAATTTAAATTCACCACTTTAATACCTAGCGCTAATTTACCTAAGGTGTAACCCTTGGTATATTCCATTACTGGTTTATAAAATAATTGGATTACAGGAATTAAATACAAGAGGAAAATAGAATCAGCCAAATCTTTAAACAAATAGGCAATAAGCCCAAATGGCGCAAAAATTAGCCCATCCAAAAGTAATGCCCACAATCTTGGCCAAAAACCGGAATAAATTATTTGCACTTCATTTGATTCAATTACCTGTTCGTCTAGTACATTTTCCATAATTTTTTTTAATTTGCTGGCAAATATATTCATTTTAGCATTTAACAAGTTAAATCAAAAATAATATTCCAAACTACATCAATTGGAATAGATGAAAGATTTTTAAAACTTAAAAGGCTCCAATTTAAAGCCAATACCTTGCGTAAAATTAAGGGTTGGTAAAGGGAATTTAAAGGTATTTAAAATTTTGAAAGAATATTTAATCCATTTTTTTTTAACTTTTAATTTTTCAAGATTTATGTCTGGTGACAAATAAAATTGCATTCGGCGTGCGGTTGAAGAATAATCATGAAACTGTCCTATACCTCCTGAAAACCATATATTATCTTCTCCTCCATACATTCCAGTAGCACCATAGCCTAATGAAATATCCAACCAGGCTGGCCATTTGCTTTTGGGCGCAAACTCCCTGGGGCTAATACACAGCCAATATGTTTGGCCATTATAATCTTTAAATAAATTTTCGGCCAGGGTACCTCCTAAAATCTCGGGTCTTACTTTAGAAAATTGAGTGGGAGCAAATGAAAATTTCATGGTTATTCGTTGCTCGTTCCATAACAGTTCCTGTCCCATCACTAACCCTGCTCCTAAAGTATTTGATAAAACATCGCCTCCTGAAAAACCCCATTCGGACGAAAACCCATCAAAAACCTCAATGGTAGTTTGATATAAATAGCCATATAGTGGCCCGGCAATGGCTGCCTGACGCTTTGAATAACCAGCCCATTTAAACATATCAATTCCATATTTTCCTAAAGTATAAGCACTAAATACATGACCTACTTTGTCCATATGCAGCCATTCTTTGTTATCATTAAAAAAATGAAACTTGGATTGAGGGTAATCAGCATACCATAGTTGATAGAGTCCGGCCATGCTGCCAACATAAGCTGTACCCAAAGCTGTTCCTATTATTGCTTTCCGTTTATAGGCTTTACCTAAACTATCCGATTGAGAAAATGAAAATTGGGTAAAAAACACTAATATCAGTGAAAAACTTGTAACACGGAGATTCACAAAGCTAACACAGAGGTTCACGGAGTTTTTATTAATTTGTTAAATTTATTTAATTTTTTTCTCGTTAATCCAATTAACCCAAAATAACTTTTTTTGTAGCTTCTAAAATTTCAAAAGCCGCCTCAGATGTTTCCGCTTCAGCATAAACCCTCAATACCGGTTCGGTTCCTGATGGGCGAATCATCACCCAACGGTCGTTACCCAAATGATATTTAAACCCATCCATATCTTCTTCCGATTCAATTTTAAAATTTCCAAAATTTGAATATGCTTTGCTTTTACAATTGGAAATTACTTTTTGTTTGGTGACTTCATCAATGTATAAATCATAGCGTTCTACAGCAAACGAACCGGTAATAGCATAAACTTCTTCAATCAATTCATCCAAACTTTTTCCGGTAACGGCCATAAATTCCAAAATTGTGAGCCCAATCCAAAGACCATCCCTTTCAGGAATATGGCCCTTAATAGCGATACCTCCCGATTCTTCCCCACCAATCAATACATCTTCAGTAATTATAATATCGCAAATATATTTGAACCCTATTTTGGTAACCTCTTGTTCCAAACCGTAATGTTTACAAAGGTTTTTTATTTTTCCTGTGCAGCTAAAACTGTTAACCACTTTACCTTCCAAGCCTTTGTATTTATGCAAATACTGAATGAGCAACAGGATGATGTGATGTGAATCAATAAATTTTCCGGTTGAATTATACAACCCAATCCTATCTGCATCGCCATCGGTGGCAATTCCTAAATCTATATCTTCGGCAATATTTATTAATTCCGATAGTTCGGTCAGGTTTTTGTGAATGGGTTCAGGGGCTTGCCCGTCAAACCAAGGGTTAAATTCGCAATGCAAAAACGTGGTATCGGGCAATAAATTTCGCATGGCACTTTGGCCAGCTCCATACATGGCATCATAGGCCAGTTCTTTACCAGCTTTATTTATTTTTTCAAAATCAATTCCCTTTTTGATGGCATCTAAATACATACCTTCCAAGTCTTCATAAATTATTAACCCTTTGGAAACATAACTTTCAAAAGATTCATAATTGGTAGTAATTGTTTCAGGAATCATGGCTTCCACTTTAGCTATTTCGGCCGGAACGGCCGGGCCACCAAATGAATCTTTTATTTTAAAACCATTATAAGAAGGAGGATTGTGACTGGCAGTAATCACAATCCCGGCTGACGCTTTTAATTTTAAAGTAGCCAACGAAACCATAGGGGTACTAATAAAATTATGAGCAATAACACAGGTAATTCCGTGAGCTGCAAATACCCGAGTGGTGGCTTGCATAAACATTTCACCTCCAAAGCGGCAATCGTAACCTATCACGGCTTTTTTGTTTACTTCGGGTTTTGAAAGTATCCATTTGGCAGTGGCTTCTGCCACTCGCATCACATTTGTTTCGGTGTAATCACGGGCTATTATGGCCCTCCATCCGTCAGTTCCAAATTTTATTTTTGTCATTTATATTGTTTCTTTTTCTTGTTTAATATTTATGGTTTTGTAATGCTGAGGAACTAAGCATCTTTTCATTCAGGTTGAGATGCTTCGTGCCTCAGCATGACAGCAATCTAATGTTCCACCAACCTATTCCAGTGTCCTTCATTCAATTTTTTGATAATTTCTATGCTATCCAATCCTTTTATCTCTTCCGAATTAATGGAAACAATATTGAAAACATATCCCTTTTCATTGATAAAGGTTTCCAAAGGTTTGAATTTTACGGTTATCCCAATTTGTCTCATGGTTTCTATATCGCTCGTGGGAAGGTATTTTCCATTGATAAATAATTGTATCGTTGCTATTTCAGAAGTAATATTTCCTTTCTCCAATTTGTAAAGTTCGGTCACTTTTATTTTAGTAAAATTTATTTCCGGGTCTTTTTTAAAAAACGGAATAGTTTGGTCTCCACCCAAATTTAAAAATTGCTCAAGATTATCTTTAAAATAGTTGGATAAAGCAGAAAAAACCGCTTCATTATTTTCGTTGCCCTCACGATATATTTCGTAGGTTATGGTTTTAAATTGATTGGTATTTTTTGGGCTGTTATACAATTTCACCTTGGGATTATTAAACAGTTGATTTTGAATTTCGAATGCCTTTTTGGGGTTGGTTTTAAAATCATCCAAGCCAAATTGTACAATAGAAAAACTAAATTGCTTACCTTGAATAGCCTCACGAAACGTTGTATTTACAAACCCGTTGGCATTGCATGGAATTGTATTTTTATCTAAAATTACCACGATGTCTTTGTAATCAATGTATCCGTATGAAACAGGTCCTTTTTCATTTTTATTTATAAAAGTAAACCCTATGGTTTTGGTATCGAGATAGCGTTTTGATAACTCCCAAATTTCATGAATAAACATATTCTCGAGGTTTGAAAATGATGTTTGACTTGATTGCTCAATACCTTTTAAAGCATCTGGGCTAATTTTAATTTCTTTTAACGGGCTATCCCACAAAATAAGTGAGCCGTCAATAATTTTTGAATAGATAAGCCGAGGTAATTCAGCAGGTATATTATACCCTATAGAATCGGGTTGTAATAATTTATTTAAATTAATAGTAACATTGGTGGGTTCAAATGATTGCAATGATTTATTTGCAAACGAATGCCAGGAAATAAAAAGAAGTATAAATGATAGATTTTTCACCTATAAAAATGCGTTTTCTCCGGTTATTTCCATTCCTAAAATTAACAAATGGATATCGTGTGTGCCTTCATAAGTTACCACCGATTCCAAATTCATGCTGTGGCGCATAATCGGATAATCGCCGGTTATTCCCATTCCACCTAACATTTGTCGGGCAGTCCGGGCAATGGTCAAAGCCATATCCACATTATTGCGTTTAGCCAAACTTATTTGTGCAGGAGTCGCCCGTCCTTCATTCATCAGGTTTCCAAGCCGCCAACAAAGCAATTGGGCTTTGGTTATTTCGGTAAGCATTTCAGCCAATTTTTTCTGTTGCAACTGAAAACCTCCAATGGGTTTTCCAAATTGTTTGCGTTCCTTACAATAGCGAACCGCTGTATCATAACAATCCATGGCAGCTCCCACAGCTCCCCAACTAATTCCATATCGTGCTGAATTCAAACAGGTCAGAGGCCCTTTTAAACCTTTTACACCCGGCAATAAATTTTCTTTAGGAACTTTCACATTATCAAAAACCAACTCACCGGTCGCAGAAGCTCTTAGACTCCATTTTTTATGGGTTTCAGGGGTTGTAAATCCTTCCATACCCCGTTCTAAAATCATACCTTGAACAATGCCTTCTTCATTTTTGGCCCAAACCACAGCCACATCAGCAAATGGTGAATTCGAGATCCACATTTTGGCGCCATTTAATAAATAATGATCGCCTTTGTCTTCAAATTTCGATTCCATGCCGCTTGGGTCAGAGCCATGATTGGGTTCGGTAAGTCCGAAACATCCCATCCACTCGCCGGTAGCCAGTTTGGGTAAATATTTTTTCCGTTGTTCTTCGCTTCCAAATTTATAAATAGGATACATAACCAACGAACCCTGAACTGAGGCGGTGGAACGAACACCGCTATCTCCCCGCTCCAGTTCCTGCATGGCCAGGCCATAGGAAATATAATCCAAACCGCCACACCCATATTCCACAGGCAATTGTGGAGCATAGCATCCAATTTCGCCAAGGCCCAATTTTATATATTCAGGAAAAATGGCATGCTGGCAACATTCATCTATTACCGGAGAAATTTCCCGCTTTACCCAATCCCTTACGGTATCGCGGATAAGCTTATGTTCTTCGGTCAATAAGTCGTCAATTGCATAAAAATCGGGTTGCTGATAAAGGTCCCTTCCGCCTTGTTTTTCTTTGAGTTCGAGTAATTCAGCCTGTGTCATACGTTGAGTTGGCAAAAATAAAACTTTAATTTGCACGATAATTAACAATTTATAGATGACCGGCACCCTTGTATTCAGCAATATAAAATTTTATGGTTTCCACGGCTTGCATCCTGAAGAAGCAAAAGTGGGAACTTATTTTATTATTAATATTAAGGCTGTGTTAAAAACAGATTTTGAGAAGGAAAACCCAAGTTTGGAAAATTCGGTGGACTATGAAATTTTATATTCTGTTTTAAAAAAAGCCTTTGACCAACGCGAAAACTTAATAGAAACTGTAGCTTTAAATATTTATACCTCCTTAAAAAATCAATTTCACCAGGTGGAGAAGTGGACAGTTGGTATTGAAAAACAGAATCCTTTGGGTGTTGCAGGCATTAATCCCGAGTTTTGTATAGAGAGATAGAATTACATTTAAAAGACTGGCAATTGCAACAAAAAACCACTTTCGCTGTTATTAGGATGGTGTCTTAATGACAGGTTAATAATTTTGGTATAACCTTTGAAACCCTTATCAACAAAACACTATATTTTTGAAAAATTATTTTTAATAAAAAAATGGCAAAACAATTCACAGACAGTAATTTTGATGCAGAGGTATTGAAATCAGACAAACCAGTATTGGTAGATTTATGGGCAGAATGGTGTGGACCATGTCGTATGCTAACCCCGATAATAGACGAGCTTCATACCGAATATGAGGGTAAAGCTGTAATAGGAAAACTTAATGTTGATGAAAACCCTGGAATATCAGAAACGTATGGTGTAAGAAGCATTCCTACCCTTTTGATTTTTAAAAATGGCGAGTTGGTAGATAAGCAAGTTGGAGTTGTTCCCAAATCTACTTTGGTAAAAAAACTGGATGCTCAATTGGCTTAATAGACGTAAGATTTTAAGATTTAAGATTTAAGACTATGAACAAAATTCTTAAATCTTATATCCTATATCTTTAATCTTACTTTAAATGATAAACAACGAAGACCTTTTAAAACCAGGCAACCTGGAATTGCTTGCTAGGCAAGTGGTGGAAGGATTTATTACAGGTCTTCATAAAAGCCCTTTTCACGGGTTTTCGGTTGAGTTTGCCGAGCATCGGATTTACAATTCAGGTGAATCGGTTAAGAATATAGATTGGAAACTGTTTGCCCGTAGTGATAAATTATTTACCAAACGCTACGAGGAAGAAACCAACCTGCGATGCCAGTTGGTTATTGATACTTCTTCATCCATGTATTACCCTGAAAAAGGATGGAACAAAATAAAATTTGCTTCCCTGGCAGCTGCTTCTATTATGAATTTATTGCGAAGACAACGTGATGCTGTTGGGCTAACTTTCTTTTCAGACACTGTGAATTATAGTACTGAGATGAAATCGGCCGAAAGCCACCACCGCATGTTAATAGCCAATTTAGAAAGACAATTACAATCGTCTTCTGTAAAACAATCGAGTAATATTATTCCTGTATTGCACGAAATAGCTGAAAAACTTCATAAACGCAGTTTGGTTGTTATTTTTAGCGATATGATGGAATCGTATGGCTCGCAGGAAGATTTATTTTCGGCTTTGCAACATTTAAAATTTAATAAACATGAAGTTGTTTTATTTCATACCCTTGATAAATCGTTAGAAATTGAATTTAATTTTGACAATCGGCCTTACATTTTTGAAGATATTGAATCGGGTGAAAAATTAAAATTGTTTCCTTCGGAAGTGAAGGAACATTATGAAAGAGAAACACAGGTTTTTATTACAGAATTAACTAACCGATGCCGTCAATACAAAATTGACTTCACCCCTGCCGATGTAGCTTTACCTATTGATCAGATATTACTTCCATTTTTGGTAAAACGCCAAAAGATGAGAGGATGATTTTGATTTGAATAGCAGTTTTGTATGTAGAGAAATTTTTTGAAATGGATTACTCTAAAATACTAATTCTAAAAAAATCGACACACTTATTATTACTGTAGACTTTGGTACGCTAATTTGAATTAATTTGGCTGCCATATTATGGCTACTTTTCTTTAAAAAAGTTTCCAGACCGGTACTAATTTAAAACAATAATATAGTGTAAATAAAGGTTTAATAAATAATATGAGGATTCAAAGCACTTTTTTTAATACCTATCAAATTATTAAAACATGCTGGGTCATTTTATTTTTTAATTTAATTGGTTATTTAATGTTTGCCGAGCTTGGGCAAGGTCGGGATGTACTTAGGGCATTGGGATTTCATAGTAATGGAAATTTGAACAATGCACAACACACGATTATGCTTTGCTTCTTAATGATCTATTGGGGATGGCAAAATTGGCGATCGGCCAGGATAATCACCCACTTTAAATCCTTCCATTTTTCCGAATTTTACAAATCTTATCAAGTTCGTACCTTGGTTATTATTCCCAGGTTATTTGCCCTATTGCCTTTTTTAATAATTATTTATGGAACGTACAAAGCTAATAATGCTTTTATACCACTCATGCTTTTATATGTAACCTTAGGTTTTTGGCTTTATGTTTTTTTACTATACCGCCGAAAATTTATTGTTTATCTGATGGCCAAAAATTTTCCTTTCAGGTTTTTACTGGATTATATTCCTGTAAAAAATGATGCCTACCCTATTTCATTCTTAATTTTAAAGCAGCGATGGTGGATATTGCAAAGAATAGTGATCTTAATTTTAACATTTGCTTTAATAATAATTTTCCCAATAAGTTTTTCTCGTTTATTGGGTTCATGTGGCCTGGTAATGCTTGCCATTAGTAGCTGGATGATGTTCTTTACATTATTGTCACTTTTTGAACATCGATTTAAAATACCGTTTGTATTTTTACTTTTTTCATGCTGGTTTGTCTTTAGTTTTTTTAATAATAATCATGCCGTTAGGGTTATAAAATCGGTGGAACCTGAGAACAGGATGTATCTTGATACCTATATTAATCATTGGCTTCAGAAAAAAAACCAACTGGAAGATACGGTAAATATTTATTTAGTAGCCTGCGAAGGAGGGGGTATTCGTGCCGCCTATTGGACCAATGAAGTACTGAGTGAACTGTCGTTAAAAGTACCTGATTTTAAAAATGACGTTTTAGCATTTAGTTCAGTATCGGGTAGTACCTTAGGCACGGTATGTTATAATCTATCTGACAAATGTTCGAATAATCCGGTGGAGGCCAGGCATATTGTCCGCAATTTTTTAAAAAACGATTTCCTTTCGCCCATAATGGGTTATGCTATGTTTCCCGATGCCATGCAACGGTTTTTACCGTTTCCAGTAGCCCATTTCGACCGGGCGGCCATTCTTGAAAAAACATGGGAAAATGGTTGGGAACAAACCTGTTCAAATGAACCACAACTTTTTAAAAAGAGTTATCTTGAAAATAATTTTACAGGAACGAATAACCAGGGACCCTTGCTATTTTTTAATGCCACGCATATAGAAACGGGCAAACGGGTATTAATAAGTCCAGTAAAATTTGGAGATAATCAATTTTATGAAACTACCGATTTGTTGGATGTTATGGGTAAAGATTTACCTCTAAGTTCAGCCGTTTTATTAAGTGCCAGGTTTCCATATGTTACACCTGCCGGACTTGTTTATGATAAAGATGAAAAAAAATGGGGACATGTAGGGGATGGAGGTTATTACGAAAATTTAGGTATTTCGACCCTTCTGGAAGTTTACACCCGGTTACGCACCGTTTCAGATATTAAGGAAATCCCAATAAAGGTTACGTTCATTTTAATAAGAAACACCAAAGATTTTAGCAATACCGAACCCTTGGGAAGCATGTATGAAATGATGGCACCTATTGAAGCTTATTTAAATGTATGGTATAAAGGAGGAGGGTATAATTTTAATATGATTAAAAATATTTCGTTAAAACGAAACGATAAAATTTTAAACTTTGCTTTGCCCCGTTTCGAAAACGATATTATTCCTTTGGGCTGGAGTTTATCACGACAAGCTACCGATTTTATTGATAGTCAGGTGGAAAATGTGGTTGAAACAGAATTAAAAAGGAAATGATTACTTTATAATGAAACTTCGAACTATTATATATATCCTTTGTTTTTTATTTATCGCTTCGATTGATACAGGTTGCAGAGCTAAGTCATGCCCGGCCTACGGCGACGATACTCCCGAACGTAGCTCACTGTTCAAAAGAAAAAAGAAAAATAAGGCCAAAGGGGGTTTGTTTTCCAAAAAACAAAGACGGTATTAATACCATTGAAGCCCAATAAAAGGTATTCTTTAAGCTACTTGTCCATAAAAGTAAGCGCATTTTAAAAATTGCGTTTAGCTCATTTAAAACGAATTAAAATGGCTGTATATTTGTTAGTGTAATAGAAACTAAAAATTAAAGAGGAGAATGGAAGCAAAATTTTCACCGAATGTAAAAGAAGTTATCCAGTATAGTCGTGAGGAAGCTATAAGACTTGGGCATGGGTATATTGGAACAGAACATATATTATTAGGAATATTAAGATTGGGGGAAGGCAAAGCCCTTGTTCATTTAAGGGCATTGGGCATTGATTTTTTAAGGCTTAAAAAAAGTGTGGAAGATAATATTCGCGACACCGCTACAAGGCCTACCAATCTTGGAAATATACCTCTAACAAAACAAGCCGAAAAGGCATTAAAAGTAACCTATCTGGAGGCCAAAATATTTAAATCTGATATTATTGGAACTGAACATCTACTTTTATCCATTTTAAGAGATGAGGACAATATTGCTTCTCAAATTTTAACTCAGTTCGGCGTTAATTATGACATCTTTAAACATGCTATTGAAGAAAACCTGACAGAATTACCACCCAACGATAGTGATTTACCCGAAATTAGAGACGAATTTCCTACTGAATCGCCCGATGATATGTTTGGGGAAAGGAGACCCACCGACCCCAAGAAAACTAATTCAAAAAGTAAAACCCCGGTATTGGATAATTTTGGAAGAGACCTTACGAAATTAGCTGAGGACGATAAATTAGATCCCATAATTGGCCGCGAAAAAGAAATAGAAAGGGTTTCCCAAATATTATCGCGTAGAAAAAAGAATAACCCTGTGTTGATAGGTGAGCCTGGAGTTGGTAAAACTGCTATAGCCGAAGGATTGGCTTTAAGAATTGTTCAACGCAAAGTATCACGGATTTTATTTGACAAACGGGTGGTAACGCTTGATTTGGCTTCGCTGGTGGCTGGTACAAAATACCGTGGCCAGTTTGAAGAACGGATGAAAGCTGTGATGAATGAATTGGAAAAATCGCGGGATGTAATTTTATTTATTGATGAAATACACACCATCGTGGGGGCTGGAGGAGCTTCAGGTTCACTGGATGCCTCCAATATGTTTAAACCAGCTTTAGCCCGTGGAGAAATTCAATGCATAGGTGCCACCACTTTAGACGAATATCGCCAGTATATTGAAAAAGACGGAGCTTTGGAACGCCGTTTTCAGCCTGTGTTGGTAGAACCGGCTTCACCCGATGAAACCTATCAGATACTACAAAATATTAAAGATAAATACGAAGACCACCACTCGGTTACCTATACCGACAAAGCTTTGGATGCCGCTGTAAAATTGAGTGTAAGGTTTATTAGTGACAGACATTTACCCGATAAAGCTATTGATGTGATGGATGAGGCCGGAGCCAGGGTGCATTTAAGTAACATTGTGGTGCCCAGTGATATTATTGAACTGGAAAAGAAAATTGAAGAAATAAAAGAAGAAAAAAACAGGGTGGTTAAAAGTCAACGCTATGAAGAAGCCGCCCGACTTCGAGATAAAGAAAAATCATTGCTGGAACAATTAGACATAGCCAAAGCCCGTTGGGAAGAAGAAACAAAAACGCAACGCTATGTGGTAAATGAAGAAAGCATAGCCGAGGTAATAGCAATGATGACGGGTGTTCCAACCAAACGAATAGCCCAAAATGAGGGAACTAAACTATTGAGTATGGCCGAGGATATTCAAAAACAGGTAGTGGGCCAGGATGCAGCCGTTGTTAAATTATCAAAAGCCATTCAACGTACCCGGGCCGGACTGAAAGACCCAAACCGCCCTATAGGCTCATTTATATTTTTAGGGCCTACCGGGGTTGGTAAAACCGAGTTGGCCAAAGCACTTGCCCGTTATTTATTCGATTCTGTAGAATCTCTTATTCGTATAGACATGAGTGAGTTTATGGAAAAATTTGCTGTAAGCCGTTTGGTAGGGGCCCCTCCAGGCTACATTGGCTATGAGGAAGGAGGTATGCTTACCGAAAAAGTGCGACGCAAACCTTAC
>JBJXDS010000300.1:0-5541 GCA_046154525.1 Bacteroidia bacterium | reverse complement strand
TATAAATATTGGAAGAGTCCAACCCATAATAAATAGGAAGGATGAAAATATCACTGCATTGGTTTTTTAAACAAAAATTCTTTACAAAACTTGTAGATTGTTCTAGCCCCATGGTGGAAACAAACTCTTCCTTGCTATCGTAATAATATTCATCGCGTTTCGAAGCAAATAATTCATATTTTGTATTTACCTGAAGGGTGCATTTATAATATCCTTTGGCATCGGTATACAATCTTATTTTAGTTGAGTCGTGATTATTGCTAATTGTTATTAAAGAATTTTTAAGAGGTTTTGAATCTTTACAATCAGTAACTACACCTGAAAGTATAAAAACCAAAGGATCCATATAAAACTCATAGATATTATCATCCGCTTTTCCTCCCGGGCTTCGGTTTGAACTAAAATATCCCTTTTCCTTTGTGTCTTCTAGTATAATTCCAAAATCATCTCCACACGAATTTATAGGAGTTTTCATATTGACAGGTTTTTCCCAATCCATGCCACTTCCTTTGGAATAAAAAATATCTAAAGCACCCATACCGGCATGGCCATCCGATGAAAAATACAGTGTGCCATCCGAAAATATATAGGGAAATACTTCATTTTCTTTCGTGTTTATTGTAGGCCCTAAATTTACTGGGCTTCCCCACGTTTTACCTCGCTTTACATAACTTGCAAAATAAATATCATGAGTATTAGTATCCCCTTGTCCGCCAGGCATATCAGATGCAAAATATAATTTTTCGCCATCCGCTGACAATGATGGATGCCCATAGTTTGATTTATCATCGCAAAATGGAAGTGGTTTAGGTGTGATATCCCATTCTTTTCCGCTTTTGCGGGCTTCATATATTTTACATTTCTTTTCGTCTCCTTTTAACCCATTACACTGGGTAAAATACATCTTGGTAAATTTATCATCAAAGGTGCAGGTACCATCATTAAAGTCGGTATTGGCACCAGGCACTGGCAAAGCTTCTCCCCATTTGGCTTTGGTTCCTTTTCCTGCAGATTCCAACATCCATATATCGCTGTATTTTCTGCCTGTCCAGTCATACTGGTTTGAACTTTCACCTTTTACCCTGTCGGAAGTGAACATTATAGCAGTTTTCTTTTTGTTGGCCCATTGAGGTGAGTAATCATCCGATTTTATTTTTTGACCTGTAGGATCGTTAGCAGGTTTGAATTCATTGATATGGTAACGGGTTTTCTCTGTATTCCATTTCATAGCCAACTCACAACCCTCTATCATAATAGCCGTATTGGGGTCGTCGGGTTGCATTTTTTGGTATTCCTGAAATTTAATTAAAGCTTCTGAATATTTACATTGCATTTTTAGGCATTCACCCATTTTGTAATAAAAGATTGGATCTTTTGCCCCTTTTTGAATGGCCGTGGAATACCACTTCAATGCATTTTTATAATCATGATTATAGTAATACGCTTGTGCCGCATTAATACAGGAGGTTAGCTTTTCTTTTTTTGTTCCATCAGGCTTTTTATAAACCTTGGTGTACATATCGGCAGCCACTGCATAATCCTTTACCGCATACCGCTTATTGGCTTCGCTAAACGAAGGCCCACCGCATTGGGTATTAAGCAACAATATAGATAATAAAATGGAGTAGAAAAGTGATTTTGTAAGTGTTTTTGACATACCCTTTTTGGCTATTTTTTTAATAATCTTCAAACATGCAGAAATTATAACAATTTTCAAAAGATTTAGAAAAATTGATTTAATAAAAAACGAAATTAATTGGCTGATATTGTATTAAAAAGAGTCTTGTAATACTTAAAAAATGATATTATTAAAAATTTTCTTCTTTGATGATTTTCCCATCTCGATCGCACAGCTTAAACGAACCTGTAAATGCTGGCTTAAAATAACTGTCTTTACTTTCAAATGCTTCTTTTATTGAGGTATGTTTTTTATTGGAGTTATTACCATTGTATATATAAATTTCCGGGTCACTTTCCTTCATGGGGATTTTTCCATAATTGTAAATACTTAAAGTGCACTCCAAAGCTACTTTTCCGGTTTCATAATAACCTTTCCATGGCCCAAAAGGTGAGTAATTGTGAAAAAGAAAACTATCTAATAAATATTGGTTATTTATATCATCTCCTCCGTCTCCTCCGTAAATAAATTGATCACCATATCTTTCGGAAACGGAATGATTTTTTACCAATAATTTTCCTTCCGATTTTAACCTTCCATTTTCATAAAAACTTTTGGCTGAACCAATGGTGTCATTGTTTTCAAAATCGTACACTGCTTTTAGTTTACCAGATGGATAATAGTGTTTCTCCCAAAGAATATTCTTAGTATTTCTTTTTACTTCCATAATTAACTTTGTCTCACCGCACTGATTTTTATAGCCTTTTAAAATAATAGGTTCTTTTTTAATAGAACTTTCAAAATCATACTCACCATATATGGTGTCAATTTTAGAATTTTCAGTTTCCTTATACGTATAAAAATCAGTTATTTCGAGCAACTTGTTTGTTTGGCCTGAAATTGTAATTGCAATGGGAGCTAACCTCTTATCTATACCTCCCGGGCCCACAGCCATAATATCATCCACCAAAATTTTGTCACCGGGATTTGAATAAGCGATTAATCGCTTAATTTCAAAAGGGATTTGATTGCCTTGCACTGAAAAAGGTATTGCCGCACCTTGCTTGGGTAGATATAGCATAGCAAATTTTATTACTGTAAATTCTATACCTTTAAAATAAAAATTTGGTAATACTGCATTAATGGTATGTTGGTTTATCAACTCATTACTATAAGCCGGACCCGATTCTATTGTGCCAAACATGGATTCGGTTCTGGGAACGTATTTTACCTTAAACATTAGGGTATCAGTTTTTAAAGATTTTTTCATTTTGTAGCTAACAATAACCTTGCATATTCCGGGTGTTGTTACTTTCAAAATATGGTAATCAGTAGCCCGGATAATTGTACAGTTATCGCAAGTTACTGTAAGTTGCTCTCTGGTATAGCCTTCCACAGCTATTTGCACAGGATTATCCAACCCAATATAAACTATATTCAAAGCAGTGGGTAAGGCCACCACAGTTCGCTGAGCCTGGGATATTAGAAAAGTAAAAAAGAATAAAATTAAAAGTAATGATTTATTCATGATAATTAGAGAATGGTATAATGGACAAAATTAGTATTTTGAACTTAAAAACCATCCCCTGAACCCTCTTTGAAAAAGGAGGGGAGTTTGTTATCCAAAAAATTTAACCATTAACCATTCATCATTAAACATTATTTCCATCCTTGGGCTTTTATATCAAACTGATTGCCGGAGGGGGTAATAAGTTGACAAACATTGGCTTCATTGGTGGCGTGGCCTATTACGGTAATATCCATGTTCGATTTTATTTTTTCAAAATCGGCTTGGGTAATAGTAAATAATAATTCAAAATCTTCGCCACCATTTAAGGCACACATTGTAGCATCCATATTAAACTCACTTGCCAATTGCAGGGTTTGGGTATCCACAGGTAATTTTTCTTCATATACCATAAACCCAACATTAGATTGCTGTGCCAAATGTTTTAATTCAGAAGCTAATCCATCGCTTATGTCAATCATGGAAGTTGGCAACACATCAAGTTTGGCCAATTGTTCTATCACATCCTTACGGGCTTCGGGTTTTAGCTGCCGGCCTACTATATAATCGTAGCCTTCCAGGTCGGGCTGCATTTCAGGGTTGGATAAAAACACCCGTTTTTCGCGTTCCATTAATTGGTGGCCCATGTAAGCTCCACCCAAATCGCCGGTTACACAAAGTAAATCATTAGGCTTACAACCGCTGCGTGTTACATATTTATCGGGAGAAACTTCACCAATGGCGGTTATAGAAATGGTAAGTCCCTGAGGCGAAGTATTCGTATCGCCACCAATGATATCAATGTTGTATTTTTCGCAAGCCAGGTATATCCCATCGTAAAATTCTTCCAATGCCTCTAAAGTATATTTACTGGATAAGGCTATGGAAATGGTAATAAATTTTGGGGTAGCATTCATGGCATAAATATCACTAATGTTTAATACCACAGCTTTATAACCTAGATGTTTTAGCGGGGTATAAGCCAAATCAAAATTTATATTTTCTACCATAAGGTCGGTAGTTATAACCTGCCATTTATCCATATTAGGTTTAAAAATGGAGGCATCATCGCCAATTCCCTTTATCAAATTAGGGTTATTGGTGGTATAGTTTTCTGTTAATTTTTTAATTAAACCAAATTCACCCAAAGAATCAAGAGTGGTTTTTGCAGAGTTTTCAAACATATGGCAAAGTTAGGCCACTAACACACCAAGTCACCAAATTTCACTAAAAAATTTTTCTTTGAAAACTAAACCGCTTGTGTTTTATTTACCGAAAAATATTCTAGGCTGTGAAACTGTTTTCAGGAATATTAGATCTTATTTATCCTGTGGTTTGCATTAACTGCGGCAATTCGTTGGTTACCCATGAAACCGTACTTTGCGTCTTTTGTGCTGTAAAATTACCCGTTACCAATTTTCATAAAGACCCTGTGAATGATATGACCAAAGCATTGTGGGGCAGGGTAAACATTGATTTTGCAACAGCATTTTTATATTTTAAAAAAGCAGGGGTAACACAAAAGTTGCTGCACCTGCTAAAGTATAGGGGTCGAAAAGATATAGGAATTAATTTAGGACAGCGATTTGGAAATCATTTGAAAGAAAACACTTTTGTTTCTGCAACAGATTTTTTGATTCCTGTACCACTGCATAAAAATAAATTGAAGGCACGCGGTTTTAACCAAAGTCAACTTATTTGTGACGGATTAAGTGAGGCATTATCTATTCCTGTTGTTGCCAATTTATCAAGAATATATTCCACAGATACTCAAACTCACAAACGAAGGTTTGAAAGATGGATGAATGTTTCCGAAAAATTTGTAGTGAGTGAACCCGAAAAATTAGAAGGTAAGAGGGTTTTGTTGGTTGATGATGTATTTACAACCGGTGCTACAATTGAAGCTTGTTGCCAAGCCCTAATGGGGATTAAAGATATAAGTATTGGAGTAGCAACTTTGGCTGTTGCGGTTCATTAATTAACAATAATTTTAACAGAAGCATAGCCTTCAGCACGAATCATATATAACCCTTTGGCCATGTTTATGGTTGCGATGGATAATTTACGGTTGGCTTCTATAGTTTTTGTTAATATGATTTGACCAAAAGAATTAATAATATCCACCTGAACAGATGAATTTACCGGATTATTAATATAAATGTAGTCGCTGGCAGGATTGGGATATACGCTCAATTGATGAGTAGGGTAGGACTTTTTTATGGCATCTACTTTGGATACAAGATTTCTGGCCACATTGGTAAGTATAGGTTCCTGGTAATCAAAATAAATGTAAGCCTGATTACGGATAGGTGTTCCTATTTTTAGGGGAGTTTTAACAGACAAATTATAAATAAAATTAAGATAACCATGGCTTTCTTCCTCATTGATGTTACTATCGGGAAGATATATTTTTTCA
>JBJXDS010000299.1:0-2620 GCA_046154525.1 Bacteroidia bacterium | reverse complement strand
CAATGGCCGAAATGGCTACATCTTTACCATTCGTGTTTGTCCTTTGTATTGGTTGACCAGGACAAATACTGGCAATAAACATTTGCTCAGTATGCCCATCAACAAAAAATGCTGGATTAGACATTTTGAATCGAATTTGAAAAATAAAAATGTCCTAACCCAAACCCTGAGTGGGATATTTCTTCTTTAATTAACTGTAAATTTTTTATCCTTTTAGCAACTGTGCTTCCTTCTAATAGATCAACAATAATAACTTCTTCTGGTTTAGAAGCATTAAGCAATGATTCACTATGGGTGGTCATTAAAACAAAAGATTCAATTTTCTTTTCAGATATGTGATCCCTCATTATTTGGGCTATTTCAGCCTGCATCCAAGGATGCAAAAAGTTTTCAGGTTCTTCAATTGAAAATATTGTTTCTGAAGTTAAAATTGCAGTAATTAATGATAGCCATTTAATAGTTCCATCAGACATTGCAGATAATGGTAAATCTGCTTTATAGCTGCCAGTAACTATTGAGATTTTAACTATTAATTTATTATCAAATGGGTCATTATATATATTTAAATCTGAAATGGTATTGTTCGCTAATTTTAAATAAGATTTGACTTTTTGCAAGGTTTCGGGTTTAAAATACTTTTCTGGTCCAGATGGACCAAATAAAAAGTTATTTTCCCTTTGATCAATACCCTTGCTTTTTTTCATAGCATAAAGAGTTGTTGCTAAACCGGAGCCATCACGTTTGATTTCAGGAGGCGAAGCCGCATCTTCTACTTCTTTAACTTTACTTGGTATAACATTAAATGTTTCCCCCCCTGCTAAATCTTTTACTATGCCGTGAGCAAAATCAGTAAGTATAAATAAACTGTAAATAAATGGATTTGAATTTGGATTTTGCCTAAGAATGAATTTCTTAATAGATTCTGAATCTTCGTTACTATCTTTTTCTGAAATGAAGAAACGAACCTTAAATTTGTCCTTATTCAATTTTTTGATGATTACTGTTTCATTTCCGGAGTCATCATTATTATATTCGATATCCAAGTCCCAATTTTATTTATAAAACTTAGCATCTGGGTCTGGCCAAAATTTAGAGGCTGTCCTTATTTTAATTCTTTGATTCGAGAAAAAAATTGTATCCTTTTCAAATGAAGTTTTTACAATTGCATTATATTCATAAACAATAAACTGTTTGGAGTCCTGTCGTCTTGATCCATGAATTTTATAAGAAATACTGTCTTGATAATTGTCTTCACCAATTTTCTTGAATATTGTACCTGCCCCACCAACAGAACTAATAGCTTTTGCAATAGGATTTTTCACTAATTGAGAAAGAAATTCAAAGAAAAGGATGATGTTTGTTTTCCCCGCACCGTTCGGCCCAACCAAAATATTTAATCCTTTATTTAATTTTAGTTCAAAGTCTGACAGTGATTTAAATCCATTTACTTCAATCTTTGTAATCATTTTTATTTTAAATGAATGCAAATAACGTAATATATGGATAGTAAAACCCAATTTTGTTTCCTGCAGCTAGCCCATCGCAAACCCCTAAGCTGTCTTTAGTCCTTTAGCTGTCTTGATGTCTGCGACTCAAGACATAAAACTTCCTTCCCAGCCGAGTCTCCCATGAGCAAAGGCATAAGCATGGCGGGGACTCGGCGGCCAAACTTACAGCCGCCGAGTCCAACTTCCTTTCACAAACCCTTTCAGTTGAGACTCGGCTGGGAAACAAAACTGGGAGCCGCCGAGTCCAAACTCCATGCACAAACCCTTTCTGTTGAGACTCGGCTGGGAAGTAACAATCCCTTACCAGCTGGTTTACCCGCGACGACCGCTATTTCCAGGGCGAAATATTTGGCCGCATCCTAGAATACATACGCCAAAACCCGAACAAAGCTGTGCTGAAACAAACCAAGGATTTGCTGACTTTACGGATACAGGATATTAAAGGATTGGGCGAAGCTTTGGGGTTTTCCTTCCCAGCCGAGTCTCCCATGAGCAAATGCATAAGCGTGGCGGAGACTCGGCGGCCAAACTGGGAGCCGCCGCGTCCAAACTCCATGCACAAACCCTTTTTGTTGAGACTCGGCTGGGAAGTAAAAAGACATACTAACTTTAAGGATACATGATATTAAGGGATTGGGGGAAGCCTTGGGGTTGTTGGTGGAGATGGAGGGGTAGAATTATTTCTCAAATTCTAGATAATTACAATTAATCCCATGCAGCTTATCAATAAACGATTTATAACTTTTGGAATTTTTATAAACTTCAGCCTTATCAACTGACAATAAATATGAAACGCCATCAGTTACTTTATGATACGATCCTTTATGTTTTTTTATTATAGAGGAGCCTTTTAAACCATCCGTCTCCTGTGGCTTTTCATTTAACTTACCTATTAAATTAAAATCTGCAATAATCCAGTTTTCAATCATCCTGTCCGCAAAACCAATTCTTAAATCTTGATCCATTATCCCTTCAACTTTTAATGCTTTAAGTAATTGCTCTGTAAGCTCTTCACAGGTTTCCACCCTATCTTCTCTATCTACCAATATTACTATAGGGTAATTTCTATTACCTAATAATCTAATCATTGATGCAATTCTCTTTGCAATGGC
>JBJXDS010000298.1:0-4266 GCA_046154525.1 Bacteroidia bacterium | reverse complement strand
AGCAATAATTATAAAGTCAATTTTAAGGTAAAAGGGGATGATGGCGTTATCTTTTCAACCCGCGAACTAGTAAGTGTGATGAGAAGCAACCGTTTGTTTTTAAATATCATTCATCAAACGAAAAAATTAACACCAAAACTATCTTGGGCCAATTCGTTTGGAATTTCTTTATTAATTGGGGCTAAAAATCCTTATGATGTAATACTACAGCGCGAAAAAGAAATAGAAACCTCCACAGGTACTCAAAACATGGATTTAAAAATAAAAACGTTTGGGTTAACCGGAAGCGCTATTCTAATTGGTGGCGGTACCAGGCTTTATTACCAATTGAACAAAGATTTTAATTTAGTAGCTAATTTAGCGTTTGTTACAGGTATGGGTCAACTTACGAAAGTAGATGTAGATTATGTTTTTGGCTCATCAACCGATTATAAAAAGGCGGTTTTTAGCTCCAAAGGATTTGCACCGATGTTTACCTTCGGGGTGAGGTATGGGTTGGGGGAATAATGTCGCACGGCTTGTTCAGAAAATCGAGTGTATATCTGTAACAAAATAATAGCTAGAGCATCGGCTTTAATCACTGTAAAAAATAAAAAGATTTTAAGAACTTTTTATTTTAACAATTGATATAACTTCGCGTCAAAATTCAAAAACACAAATGCAAGACGTATATATCGTATCAGCCGTTCGTACACCTATTGGCAGTTTTATGGGAAGTTTATCTTCAGTTCGGGCTACCAAATTAGGTGCTGCGGCTATAAAAGGGGCCTTGGCAAAAATAAATTTAAATCCAACCGAAGTGGATGATGTAATAATGGGATGCGTACTACAGGCCGGTTTAGGACAGGCACCTGCAAGACAGGCAGCTTTATATGCCGGATTACCAGACACAGTGAATTGTACTACCGTAAATAAAGTATGTGCCAGTGGTATGAAAGCCATTGCCTATGCGGCCCAGGCCATTATGCTTGGCCAGGCCGATGTTGTAGTAGCTGGTGGAATGGAAAATATGAGCCTTGTACCTCATTACTTAATGGGTTCACGGAGTGGGTACAAATATGGAAATACCACCATGATTGACGGTGTTCAGTTTGATGGCCTAATGAATGTGTACGATCAACAAATGATGGGAAGTTGTGCAGAACTCTGTGCTGCCGAGTATGGTTTTACGCGTGAGCAACAGGATGAATTTGCCATTGAATCATACCTGCGTTCGGCCAAAGCATGGGCGGATGGAAATTTTAAAGATGAGGTTGTTCCGGTGGAGATACCACAAAAAAAAGGCGATTCAATATTATTTACCGAAGATGAAGAATATAAAAATGTAAAGTTTGATAAAATACCAACCTTAAATCCCGTATTTAAAAAAGATGGTACTATAACAGCAGCCAATGCCAGCACTATGAATGATGGAGCCGCTGCTTTGGTATTGATGAGCAAAGCAAAAATGGAAGCATTGAAATTGACTCCAATTGCCCGTATTGCAGGGTTTGCCGATGCTGAACAAGATCCAGTTTTATTTACCACCTCCCCTTCGTTGGCATTGCCTAAAGCTGCTGATAGAGCTGGAATAGCCATGAATGAAATAGATTTTTTTGAACTAAACGAAGCCTTTGCTGTTGTGGGATTAGCCAATAACAAATTATTGGGATTGAATGCCCATAAAGTGAATGTAAATGGCGGAGCGGTTTCCTTAGGTCACCCTTTGGGATGTTCAGGCGCAAGGGTTATAGTAACGTTAATAAACGTTTTAAAGCAAAATAAGGCGAAATATGGAGGGGCTGGAATTTGTAATGGTGGCGGTGGTGCCAGTGCTATGGTTATTGAGAATGTTTAAAAAGTCCTGAGTTCTTAGTGCTAAGTTCTAAAAAATAATTTATAAACATGAACCTGAAACGGCTTGCAATTTTAATTTTTACTTTAATTGTTGGCAATTCAGTTTTTTCTCAGGCTAAATTAAAAGGGGATGTGATGTTTAATCTAGGATTAGCGAAAAGTGATCTTTATCAAAAAGTTTTTGTTTTGGATTTATCCACTAATGTTGGCCAACTTTATCCCAGAAGTCAAAAATCCGCTACTTTCTTCGATTTGAACGTAACTTATATTTTTAAAACAAATAAATGGATTTGTAAACCAATTATAGGTGTTGCTTACTCTCCCATTGGTTTTATTGAAGAAGGAACCACTTTGAATGATAGTCAAAAGGTGATTAGCTATTACCTCCCTGTTAAGCTACAATACGTCAGTTTATTTGGCGGTTTACAATTCAATATTTTAGCGAAAAATAAGTTTGATCTAAAAATATCGCAAACACTAAACCCAATGCTAGATATAAATAAAACTATTGCGGTGTTAAGAAAATTTGGTGTTATGGCAAGAACAAGTGTTGTGGTTGATATAAAATTAAAAAATGGCGGTATAGTTTGCCTTGCCCCGTTTTTTAATACAAGTATTACAAAATTTAATAAAAATAAAAAAATAGCAGAAAGCCCTAACTATTACCCTTACAGTTATGGGTTAAATTTAGGTACCTATTTCAAACACTAAAAATCATCCTTAGCCGTTATTAACAAGTGAAATATTTAATTTATATACTATTTATTTCTATTTCCATTGACAACTCATTTGGTTATGATGTTTTCACATTAAAGTCTGGAGGACCTGATACCACCAATTTTGATTCCATCCGTAATTATGAATTTCGGCTCGAAGGGTTAAGTAATAATATAATTAATGGCGAGGACCAAACAACGCGCGTTACCAGCACCTATTATTTTATTCAAACCCTTAAAGAAGTTTTATTGATAAAAAATTCGTTTAACTATCCTTTTTCCAATCTCAAAACGATTTCTATTATTAAACCCGATGACAATAAGTTCAGAATATTAACTTGGAATTTACTCTTGGATAGTGCCAAATATCTTTATTTCGGGGTTATGCAAATGAATTTAAAAGATTCGACAAAGCTTTTTGGATTATATGATAGCGGCAATTATGTTCAAAACCCATCGTATGCA
This sequence comes from Bacteroidia bacterium, assembly GCA_046154525.1. GTDB lineage: Bacteria > Bacteroidota > Bacteroidia > NS11-12g > UBA9320 > JABWCE01. The sequence goes on along the minus strand of JBJXDS010000298.1, from coordinate 1,249 downwards.
GAGGTTGACAATCGCCACTGGATAGGAGCTTTGTATTACCAAATTCATACATTTAAGCACAAAAAGAAAACGTGCTACATGCTTATGGGGTGGGATGGTGAAAATTCAAAACTAAATAAAAAAATAATTGATGTGCTTTGGTTTGAAAAAGACGGGCAGCCCAAATTTGGTGCTCCGGTTTTTGATAACGGTGGGGATATTCAAAGCCGCATGATATTTACCTTTGCTGAGGAATCCGTGATGAGTTTAAGATATGAAAAGGAACAAAAAAAAGTAATTTTTTCTAACATGGTTCCACCTAACCCTTCTTTAAAGGGCAATTTTCAATACTATCTACCCGATGGAACCTATGATTTTTTTAAACTCCAAAAAAGCTTTTGGGTGAGGTATGAAAATTTGTATGGCGATGCCAAGAATCCGCAACTATACCGTAAGGAATAATTTTTAAAAAAATAGTACTTAAATAACACTTTCGTCTATTTTTGAACCCTAATTTAACATCATGGAATATTTAAATACTGGTCTTCATCATTTACATAATTTTTTGCGTTGGGGAGTTATCCTTGCTGGTCTTTGGGCTATTTATTTAGCATATACCGGGGTTAATAAAAAACGAAACTGGGATGCCAAAGACAATAAAGCCGGGATGTGGTTCATTTTATTTTGCCATTTGCAGCTGGTTATTGGTTTTGCGCTTTATTTTTATTTGGGTCAATACAATCTGTTGAGCGGGGATGGGATGAAAAACGCTGTAAACCGCTATTGGGGTATGGAGCATTTATTTGGAATGGTAATAGGTGTGGCCTTAATTCAATACGGACGCATAGCGTCTAAAAAAGCAACTAATGATATTATAAAACATAAAAAGGCTTTAATTTGGTTTACAGTCGGTTTACTTATCATTCTTATAAATATTCCATGGCCTTGGAGGGAATTAGGAATAGGTCGTGGTTGGTTTCCAGGGATGTAGAATACAAAGGTTAAAGTATAAAGGCAAAAGGTTAAAATTGATGCCGGCCTGAGCAAACCTTTTTTTAACTTTAACCCTTATACTTTAAACTTTAACCTTTACTCCTAGAGTCCATCCAAATAGTTACTGGCCCATCATTTACCAGAGCAATTTTCATATCGGCCCCAAATGTTCCTGTTTCTATGGTTTTACCAAGTAACGCTGAAAGTTGAGAAACAAAGTTTTCATAAAGTGGTATAGCAATTTCTGGTTTGGCTGCATTTATGTACGAGGGAGATC
>JBJXDS010000297.1:0-3110 GCA_046154525.1 Bacteroidia bacterium | reverse complement strand
CGACAAAAAAATTGGTTTCGCTTACGGCAACTTTGGCAAGAGAATTATTTCTAAAAAAGCATACTTTGACCGTTGGGGCCGTGCGTATTTTAAACAACACAGCAATGTTACAGACTTTTTACTCGTTCTAACCGCAGACGAGAAAATAAAATCAGGAGACTTTGACGCAATTATTATTTCGTGGTCGAAAACTGTGATAAACGACAAACACCTACAAAAAATTATTGAGGGTCTTAAAAATGAAAACAAATAAAACTCGCGTGACAGTTCCGTTTTTGCCCGCATGACATACCTTATACAGTTGGGCCGGCCTTTCATAAATAATAGTGTTTATTACCATAGTTTTTTTCCTGTTAATTATTTTACCTTTGGCTAAAATACATCTCCCAAATTAAATACAGGGCATTCAAAAAAGTGAGACTTCAGAACAAGTATTTCAAGATAAAAGAATGAAATTAAAAGGAAAAGCATCAAACCCTGGCGAATGGCTGATTAGTGGAGAATTGCGAATAGGATTTTATGACCTTGATAAAAAGCAACGACTTCAACTCGTTGATAAAATCAATAAGAATATTATTAAGGATATTCAAAAAAATAAAATTGAAAACATCATCACTTTCTTTTCATCTAATGACACCTATATACGAAAATCCTCCTATTTATCCATAGGAAAAATATTTAAGGCAAACCCTCATCTACAAACAAATATCTTACATCTTTTGGCTTCACTTTTTAAATCAGAAAACGAAAAAGTAAGGCAAACTGCCATTAACACAGCAGGAGAAATTGGTATTATTGAATTTGAAAAAGTTGCGCACTTTTTTGACAACGGACTTTTTGATGAACACCATTCTGTTAGAAATGCGGTTATTGGTTCAATGAAAAAAATGGGAGAGAAAAATCCAAAACCTATATTGAAATGGGCAAAAAAATATTTGCATCACGCAGACAAAGAAGTTCGCAGAGAAATTTGTCACGGTATCGAACTTCGAGGCAGGACACATCCACAGGATATTTTACCATTACTTAAAGAACTTGAGTTTGACAAGACCTCAAGAGTTAAAAACACTTTGGTGCATGTTTTGGGACAAATAGCCTACAAAAAAAACTGCCTTGAAACTGTCATCAAACATCTTAAATCGTGGGAAAACAAAGAATTAGTTTTGCAGGCTTTAGACGAAATCATTGATGTTCATAATCGTTACAAAGATTTTTCAATACTAACACAGCAACAAGCGATGGAGTATATTGACAAACATTACACGAGAAATAACAAGATGGGCAAAACCTAATAGGCGTTAATTAAAAAAATGATTTAGTGGTTAAATGAAACTTTGTACAATGTACCAACTTTTGTGTTGGGTTCGCTGATTAGTACTTCTAAATTCAATTCTTCGCATATCGCATACCTTTAAACTCACTCGTTTTTCTTAAGTTGACTGCTTAAAATTAGGGTGTAAATGGGGTTTTGGCAGATTTAACCCATACCATTTATACAAGGACAAAACAGGGATTGGGTGGAATTGATTTCAGATTGCCTCGATTCGTTGATTGGTGCTGATACAGAAATCATGATTATTGATTTATTTGGCAAATCTTAATTCCCTGAAGTATGTAAATTATGAAAATGCCTAGCTTACGCATAACGCCAAGGGCAGGTGAAAGGAAGTTGAACTTTTATTTGAATAATTGCCGCAGGTAAGTTTGGGTATTTTGTGGTAACGTATTAAAACATTTACCTTTGGCCTGTATTCTATATTTACTTGTATGAACAAAATAATTTTTACATGCTTTGTTTTAATCAGTTTTACTTCCTGCACCGTTTCCCGTTTTTCCAATAAACAAAAGGATGAAGAAACAGGGATAAAAGTTTCGGAAGATGAAACTTTTGTGGCCTCCTCGTCAGCAGGGCAGCCATTGGCCCGTGGGTTAAAAAGCCGAGGGTTGATTACGGCTTCGATGCTTATACAGGGGGCTAGTGTGGGGGCTGAAGCGCTTAAAAAATTTATAGACAACGAAAAGAAAAAATACACGGCTGAATATACCGACGGTATTTCGAACCTCTATTTTTATAGCCATTTGAGCGAAAAAAATGCCTGGGATCCTGAAGGTATCCAGCTCAAAGAATTTACATTTGTAAGGACCTTTAAAAATAAAAAAGGATCAATAGATACCGCTGTTAAAATAATTTTTGTGCTGGATACCACACGATCTTATGAAATATATAACAATGCTGTTTTTAAGCTAAAAGTGAAAGAAGTAGTAATAAATTATGCCAAGGCCAAAGTGCCTACCAAAAAATGGTTTATGCCCTGGACCTATCTTCAAAAACACCGCAACGATAAGCTGGATATGGACATAGAATTAGATTTTACTACAACTTATAATACCGAAGCTGGAACCATCAATCACAATGTTGACATTGGAAAATTTTATTTTTTTATACGTGATGCTCCTTTGGATAAAAAAGACCCAACTTACAAAAACTATTACGATTCGTTGGCTGGAATTTCGTTAGATGGGTACAGCTTTATTGTTCCCCGGTCATTTGGCCATTATTACAACGGCACAGAGTATAAGCCCTGCTATAGCCAGGGAAATTATAATATTACTATTTTAGTAAAGGAATCGGGAAAGGAAAAATACATTGATAAACTGATAATGGACAATTCAAGTATAGCGATAGACGCCATTACAGATCAGGTAAAAAAGCTAAAGTAACTAAGCTTAGGTTACTTCCGTTTTACCATTAAATGAATATTTTTGTTAACTTTGCAGGCTTCATGCGAAAAGCATCCCTTTTATTTATTTCTTTTATCTTTCTCTTTTCATGCAAAGACAGCTATAACTATGTTATGCGGAAAGGTACATTGGCAAAAAAATATGACTATGCCAAAAAGTATTTTGATAAAAAGAAATACAGCAAAGCCCAGCCTTTATTAGAGGAGATATATACACAGTATAAGGGTAAGAAAGAAGCCGAGGATATATATTACATGCTGGCATACAGTCATTATAAATTGCACGACTATTTATTGGCCAGCTACCATTTTGAAAATTTTGCCAGTCAATACGGTCTTAGCCCAAGGGTAGAAGAGTGTGCATTTATG
>JBJXDS010000296.1:0-25908 GCA_046154525.1 Bacteroidia bacterium | reverse complement strand
AAATTAAAATAATAATTTTAACTTTGAATTACAAAGTACTTTATATTTTCAAAAATATGACCAAAAAAATAATCTGGGTTACTGTGTTTGCCATTGCCATGGGCTTTTTAGAAACCTCCATTGTTGTTTATCTCCGCGAGTTGTATTACCCGGAAGGGTTTGAGTTTCCACTTAAAGGGATGAAAAGTTATTTAATATGGACTGAACTTGCTCGTGAAGCGGCTACCATTATTATGCTAGCTGGAATAGCCTGGCTGGCAGGAACCAATGTCCACACAAGATTTGCCTGGTTTATTTACACCTTTGCCATCTGGGATATTTTCTATTATGTTTTTTTAAAAGTAATACTCAATTGGCCTTCAAGTTGGTTTACCTGGGATGTGTTGTTTTTAATTCCCTGTCTTTGGTCAGGGCCGGTATTAGCCCCACTTATCCTTAGTTTAATGATGGTTTTAATCTGGGCTACTATTCTATTTTTTGACAGGTTGGTTTATCTGAAAATAAATATATTGGATTATGCCCTAATGACTTTAGCTTCAGTTATTCATATCCTTAATTTTTGCTGGGACAATATGAACTATTTGATAAATGCCCCAACCGATACCGACTTGCATGTATTGCACCTAACATATATCCCGCAATACTTCAACTGGTGGATTTTTACTTTTGCGTGTACATTAACAGGCTGGGCTATTTTTAATATTTGGAACCGAAATATAAAATTACTGAAAGCCTTGAAGGAGGGTCAATTATTTTAGAAAACTCTTACCCAAAACTCTTACTCACCACCAAATCCTTAGTACCACTGCTGTAATCATAAAACCCTTCACCCGTTTTAACTCCCAATTTTTTAGCTGTAACCATATTGGTAAGCAATGGGCAGGGGGCATATTTTGGGTTTCCAAATCCATTATAAAGCACCATTAAAATACTGTGGCACACATCCAACCCTATAAAATCGGCCAATTGCAATGGTCCCATCGGGTGGGCCATTCCCAATTTCATGATGGTATCAATTTCTCCTACCCCTGCCACTCCTTCGTGTAAGGAATAAATGGCTTCGTTTATCATTGGCATCAAAATACGGTTGGCTATAAAACCAGGAAAATCATTGGAAGGAACAGGCACTTTGCCTATAGCTTTGGAAAGTTCAATTATGGTATAGGTTACGGATTTTTCAGTGCTATACCCATTTATCACTTCCACCAGTTTCATTACAGGAACAGGGTTCATAAAATGCATCCCAATAACCTTGCCCGGGCGGCTGGTGGCTGATGCCAATTTGGTTATAGAAATAGAGGATGTATTGCTTGCCAAAATGCAACCCTGCGGGGCATGGGCATCCATATCCACAAATATTTTTAATTTTAAATCTATGTTTTCGGTGGCGGCTTCCACCACTAATTCTGCATTTTTTACCCCTTCAGCTATGGAAGTATAAGTAGTAATATTGCCAAGGGCTGAATTTTTTAATTCTTCGGTGGCACTGCTTTTGGCTATTTGGCGATCAAAATTTTTGGTGATGGCGGCTATAGCTTTTTCTAAAGCTGCAGGATTAACATCTATCATTGCCACTTTGTAACCATGCTGGGCAAATACATGGGCTATCCCATTTCCCATAGTTCCCGATCCTATTACTGAAATATTTTTCATTCTTTAATACTCTATATTTTTTTTAAAAAGTTAATGTTAAATTTAATCCCGAACGAATTCCTGTTGGGGAATAAGCAACAGTTGGCTGCCAGCCCAAACTCAAATCTTTATTTATTTTAAATTCCTGTAAATGGGCATCCACATTGGCATCTATAATATTTAAGGCATATAAACCCACATAGGCCAAAATACAAATATCACGGTTTCGGCGGTGGTAACCTCTGAGGTATTTAACAGTAGCATCATTGAGGTTTGGATACTTAGTGTCCACCGTAGAAGCAAGAGTGTCAAACCTTAAATTTACAGCATTTTGATAATTTTTAAATTCGCGTTGGTTATAAATAAACCCAGCAGTAATACCTGCAAACCCAGCGTAAACAATTCCTGCCTTCCAAATTTTACCATTATAAATTTGTCCAAGACCGGGGCAAACAGCTGAGTAAAGAATTGCCTTTTTAGGATTAAGACGCTTGATTCCTGATGAATCTGTTGGATTTTTTTGTGCAAAAAGGGAGGTGATGTTTAATAAGGAAAAAAATAAAATTAAAAATATGCTTCTCTCTTTATACACGTGGCAAAGTTAGTTTACCTATGGCAGAATCAAAAACTTTACAATTGCTTCAATATCTCCTTAAAATGATCCCGGTTTTCAAATTCAATAACGATGTTTCCCTTTTCTCCGCCCAATGGTTTTATTTCTACATGGGCTTTAAATTTTCGGGCTATCATATCCCCAAAGTTTTTAAACTCGGCAAAGTGTTTTGAGATTGGTAAAGGTTCATCATCCCCCAAATTAAGGGGGTCCTTAAATAATTTTTCCTGCTTGGTTTTGGGCGAACCTTGTTTGGCTAAATTTTCTACTGCTCGAACCGATAAACCTTCGGTAACGGCACGTTGGTATATTTCCATTTGCCATTCGTGGCTACCCACATTAATAATGGCACGGGCATGGCCCATGGTTATTTTATTTTCCCTTAGCCCTATTTGAACTTCATCGGGCAATTTTAAAAGCCGTAAATAATTATTGACTGTGGTTCTGTTTTTCCCAACCCGTTCGCCCAATTCTTCCTGTTTCAGATCACATTCTTCCAACAAGCGTTTGTAACTTATGGCTATTTCTATTGGGTTTAGTTCTTCCCGCTGGATGTTTTCGATAATGGCCATTTCCAGCATTTCCTGGTCGTTGGCCACTCGGATGTACGCAGGTATATCGGTTAATCCAGCCAATAATGTAGCCCGGGTCCGCCGTTCACCCGAAATTATTTGATAGCGTTCAAACCCAATTTTACGAACCGTAATGGGCTGAATAACCCCATGAACACGGATACTATCGGCCAGTTCATTCAGCTGTTCTTCGTTAAATTCGGTACGAGGTTGAAACGGATTGGCCTCTATCTGGCTTATTAAAATATTGGCTACCGAATTGAGGGTACGTGATTCTACACCAACTGAATCTGTATCGGCACTTTCCAATAAGGCACTCAAGCCCCTTCCTAATGCATTTCTTTTTTTTGCTATCTCGCTCATATTAATACTTTATCCTCCTCCTGCATTTTTGTCAATCCATTTTTTTGCAGAATTTCGCGGGCTAGGTTTAGGTAATTTATACTTCCCTTGCTTCCGGCATCGTGCTCCATTACAGATATTCCAAAACTTGGTGCTTCACTTAATTTTGTATTGCGTTGTATAATCGTATCAAAAACTAATTGCTGAAAATGGGTTTTTACTTCATCCACCACCTGATTGCTCAATCGCAAACGCATGTCGTACATGGTTAATAAAATCCCTTCAATTTCCAATCGAGGATTAATGCTGCGTTGTACAATTTTAATGGTATTTAATAATTTCCCTAAACCTTCCAAAGCAAAAAACTCACATTGAACCGGTATGATAATTGAATCTGCTGCCGTTAGTGCGTTGGTGGTTATTAAACCCAAAGATGGCGAGCAATCTATTATAATAAAATCGTAGGCATCTTTAATTCTGTTCAAGGCCCGGCTCATTAGTTTTTCGCGGTTGGGCATGTCCACCATTTCTATTTCGGCCCCTACCAAATCAATATTAGCGGGCAATAAATATAAAAACGGGTTATCGGTTTTAAGAATTATATCCGCCGGGTTTAAATCCTGGATTACTGTTTCGTACAATCCAATTTTTATATTTTTTGGGTCAAAACCAATACCCGAAGTAGAGTTCGCTTGTGGATCGGCATCCACCAACAAGGTTTTAAACTCCAATAAAGCCAACGCCGAAGCCAGATTAATGGCCGTGGTTGTTTTTCCTACGCCACCTTTTTGGTTGGCTATGCATATTATTTTTCCCATTATTTTTAATTGCTAAATTGATACATTGTTAAATTTTTTTGTCATGCTGAGGACGAAGCCTTTTAAGATTCCTCCTTCGTCGGAATGACAGTTCTAGTTATTTTTTAATTACTTCCCCAATATTCATTAAAGTTAGTTTCACATCTTTATCAGCAAATTCTTTCTTAGCATCATCATGGTTTATTTTTATAAAACCAAACGTATCGTAATGCATACCTATTACGTTTTTGCTATTAACAAATTCCGCAGCTTTGGTGGCTGCTTTGGCATCCATTGTAAAATTGCTCCCTATGGGTAAAAACGCAAAATCGAGTTTAAAATCATCGGCTATCAGTTTCATATCATACGTTAAAGCGGTGTCGCCGGCATAATAAAAACAGGTTTCATCATTTTTAAAAATATAGCCTGCTGCCGTTCCACCATAACGACCATCGGGCAATGAATTGCTGTGGCAAGCATATACCATTTTTACTTTGGCAAACCCAAAATCCCATGTTCCACCAATATTCATTGGGTGTGTATTGTTAATTCCTTTATTGTTCAACCAACTGTGAAGTTCCCAACTACCAATCACTTTTGCCCTTGTTTTTTTTGCTAATACTTCCAAATCAGCAACATGATCTTCGTGTCCATGACTTACAAAAATATAATCGCATGAAATGCTGTCTAAATTTATTTCTTTTGCAAGTGCATTGGGAGTGATAAAAGGATCGAACAAAACCTTTGCCCCCGAGGTTTCAACTAAAAAACAGCTGTGTCCGAAATAAGTAACTTGCGTCATGTTAAAAATGGAGGTGTTGGTATGAAGTTCAAAACTATTTTCAAACGGTCAATAGATTTTAACAGGTTTCCACTACTTATTCACATTATTCTGGTGTTAACTTCCTGTGGTAGTAATAATCAGGCTATTGACCCCCGAACAGTGTTTCGTTACAATAGCGATAATGGCATTACATCACTCGATCCGGCATTTGCCCGAAGTCAGGATAATATTTGGGCGACCAGCCAATTGTTTAACGGGCTGGTGCAATTGGACAGTAATTTACAAGTAATGCCTTGCATTGCCAGTAAATGGGAAATATCTTCGGATGGCTTAATTTATAAATTTCAATTGCGGAATGATGTTTTTTTCCACATAAGCAAAGTTTTTAAAAATGACCAACCACGAAAAGTAAGGGCTTCCGATTTTGTGTATTCGTTTAATCGGATAATGAATGAAGCCACCGCCTCGCCCGGTGCATGGATTTTTAACGATAAAGTGGCCGAAAATCCTTTTGTGGCTATTAATGATTCTGTTCTTGAAATCCGTTTAAAAAAACCGTTTCCACCGTTTTTAGGATTGCTTACTATGCCTTATTGTTTTGCAGTTCCTCATGAAGCTATTGAAAAATATGGAAAAGATTTTGGTAGAAATCCTGTCGGTACAGGCCCGTTTATGTTCAGCCAATGGAATGAGGAGGTTAAATTAATTTATTTAAAAAACCCTGACTATTTTGAAATAGAAAATGGAACACGTTTACCCTATCTGGATGCCATCGCTGTTTCGTTTTTGGATGATAAGCAGGCAGCTTTTTTAGAATTTTTGCAAGGAAACCTTGATTTTTTTAATGGGCTGGAAAGTAGTTTTAAGGATGAGATAATAGCGAAGGATGGAAAATTAAAGGCCAAGTATAAATCGAAATTCACCACCCTGGTTACCCCATTTTTAAATACCGAATACCTTGCCTTTTTGGTAGACGATTCATTGCCAAATTCTGTTTCACACCCCTTATACGATAAAAATTTAAGGTTGGCTATCCAATTAGCTATTAATAAAAAAGCCATTATGAAACATCTCCGAAATAATATTGGCTATGCGGCTGATGGTGGGTTTGTACCCAAAGGGTTACCCGGATATTCGCCTCAAGAAGAAGGAGACTGGGGGTACAATCCCCAGAAGGCTAAAGCGTTTTTAGCCAAATCGGGTTGGGTAAAAACCAAGAAAAAAATTACCCTCTACACCACCAAAGACTATTTGGATATTTCTCTTTTTGTGCAGAAGGATTTGAAAAATATAGGGCTGGATATAGCCCTGGAAGTGCAACCGGCCTCGTTTTTAAAGGAGCAAAAATCAAATAATCAACTTAATTTTTTCAGGGGCTCCTGGATTGCCGATTATCCTGATGCTGAAAATTATTTGGCCTGTTTTTACAGTCCTAATTTTTCGCCCAATGGGCCCAACTATACACATTTTAAAAATAAAACCTATGACCAATTTTATGAATCTATTTTCAGCCAGAGCAATGATTCGGCAAGAATTGAAATTTATCATAAAATGGAAACCATCCTTTTGTCTGAAAGCCCTGTGATACCTTTATTTTATGATCAGTCCATCCGATTGATAAGTTATCAGGTTAAAAATATGAAAAATACAGCGGCCAATTCGTTAGATTTAAGACGGGTGAGAATGAAATGAAAAGAATAAATAACCGTGACCACCGAAAACGAAAAAATTATCCAGGTTTAAAAAAATAAAACTTTAGAATCCAATCCCAATTCCATCTACTTCCTTTTTATCTTTATTGGGCTTTTTTCAGGTATTTTAAAATAAGGGTCATCTTCCGGAAATTCAAGTTTAAGTTCGTCCAGTATGTACCAGTTTTCCAGTAACTTTAGGGCCACAAATTTTATTGCAAAATCACGTTTTCCCTTGTGGCATTTAATCGTTATATAAGCATACGTATTTCCTTTTTCATCTTTCCCTTCCTCTATTTTTATGGTATCCCGTTCGCAGGTTTTTAATTTTATTTTATTAACTTTTGCTTTGGTGTTTAAAAACTTTAATTGCTTGGTTACTTTATAAAAAATGGTATTGTACTTAATTTTTATAATCTGTGGATTTTTTTTAATGTCGAGGCTATCAAAGGTTTCTTTAATTTTTTCCAGAGTTGGGATTAGGCTCAAAAAATCGGTCGTTGATTTTTGCTGCAAAGCCCACCAAGCTGTATCGGCCAATTGCTCTGCAGAAGTAATACCCCATTCTTTTTGCCCAATAGTATCTTTATTTTCTTCATCAGTTTGGGCCAAAGTTTTAAATACCGAAAAAAGAGACACTATAAGAAATAGCTTTTTAATAGATTCTATTTTAAAAATGCACCTCATAATAGTATTGAATTTTTAGCCCTATATCTTTTCTAAAGTTTTGTATCGCCAAAGGAAAAAATGGAAAAGTTTACCATAAGATTTTATGGTTTTAATACGCCCCATTCCGTTTCCTTACAAACCACTCCGTCGTCATTAAAATCAAAATCAAAAAAAACATCCATTTTTGATTAATCAGGTCGCGATAGTCTTTTTGCTCATACATTACGGGTTTTACGGTGCCTTGTTTTTTTATCCATTCGGCTAGCTTATCCAAATCACTAAATGGTATAAACTTTCCTCCGGTGGCTGAAGCCAATTGTTTTAATAAATCGTGGTTGGCTTTGGTTTCGGTATATTCCAGTTGAAGCGGTTTTACAATTACAATGCCCTTCACTGTTTCATTGTTCCCACCACTAATTACCCTTGCGGTGTAGGAATACTTACCAGGGGCTAATATTCCGGCATCCAATTTATAGGCATTGGCCGTACGACTATAATTGTAAGTATAATTTTTCCCTTTGTCATTGGTAAGGGTCATTTTTACTTCGGGTTTATTTACCAATTCATAACTTTGGTTGTAATATTCGGCATTAAAAATTACAGGCTCATTTTCATAAAATGTATTTTCAATGGCATATACCCTGAATTTCCGTTTATCATTGCGGGCTACCAAATATTGAACAGACTTGCAAACCACATCATTGCTCACATCATGGTTATTGTTCCGGTCAAAATCAATTAGCCTCCAGCGCCAAAAACCTTCTCCTGTAAAAAAACCGTACCGATTGTTTTCTTCATCATTAAAGTAAATTAATGGTTGATCAGTTTTTACACTTCCAATCTGCTGATAAACCATTGTTTGATTTTTATCTTTAAAACCAAACGTTCCAAATGGAACTGAAAACGGAGGAAAATATGGAACATTTGATTTTACGGCATCCGTATTTTCAAATAAATTAAAATCCGTATTCATTATTCCCGTGGTTTGATTATAGCCACCACCCGTTTGGCTAAATGTTAAACCCACTTTAAGGCTGTTGAAAAAAGCCATATTCATTTGCCTGCCCATCACAAAAAGCAAAGGAATTCTCTTAGCCTTTAATCCTTCAATAAATGGAACATGATTGCCACTGGATGGCAATTGGTGTAAAATTACCAAATCATAATCATCAGCTTTGTCCAGGCTTGGGTTTCCTGTAATGTCCACTTCTACCTGGTAATTTTTATTCGATTCAATGGCCTGCTTAAAGGCCGAAATATCAGGATGAGGACTTCTGGCAGCTATCCATATTTTTTGTCGGGCATCTATAACTTCAATAAAAAAATCGCGTCGGTTATTGAGCCATGTTACTTCATTATTTAATTTGCTCAACAAAACTGTATAATGCAACACGCCTGGCTTTGAAGCCTCCAAATCCAAGGTTACCGATTTAAAATCGCTAGTTCCAGAACTACTCAGTCGGGTTTCAAACACTTTATTCTCACCGTTTAAAATCGTGAGTGTATAATCTTCACCCGCACATTTATTAGCCTGTACATCTATTATTGCAGGAAAAGTATTGTTTAAGTATGCTATAGAGTTGGTTCGAATATTCGAAATTTTTAAATCTTTTTTAGTAATAGTATCACCCAGGCCAACTGTAAATACCGGAACCCTTGTATTTTTGGATGCATATACAGGATTGCTTCCTTTATTATAAATACCATCACTTATAAGTACCATTCCACCCACATTACTGCCCGAATATACATTGCTTAACTCAGCAAACAAGGCCGATATATCTGTTTGTTTTCCTTTAAAATTTGGCTTATCAGCCACCTCAGGTCTATCGCCAAACAGGTAAGGCTGAACCTTGATTTCGTCACCTATTTGTTTCTGGAAACTTTTATAAAATTCAGATAGTTTTTTACGATAAATGGCAGAATCGGCTTGATTTATTATAGATTCGGAATTATCAAAGGCGAGCACCACAATAGGTTTTTCTACCTCGCTGCTTATATATTTTAAGAGTGGATTTAACAGTAAAAAAGCAATAATACTAACCGATAAAAATCGAATACCTGAAATAATCCAGGTCCATAATTTTGGGTTGGAATCAAACTGCAAAGAATTACCCCTGCCATAAAGCGCAAATGAATACAAGCCCCCGGCAGCCAAACAAAACAAAATGAACCAAAGTGGGTACTCGGTAAAAAACTGAACCGACATGAAAGGCAAAAATAACTTTATACATCCACATTTTTTTTAAGGGATTATTGGTTTTTGGTAATTTTTAATAGGCACATCGGGTATGGTATAAATTTGTTTTTTAATTAGCTACAAAATAGCAAACAAAACACTTGCAGAATTATACCCATTGGGCTTGGTTTTCTAAAAATATTATTGTTTACTTTGTTCTGTTAAAAAAACAATATGAAATGCCTGCAAATAAAAATTAAGGCAAACCACTAATAAAATTGGGCATTTCATATTTTCGTGGTTTAGAGCTAAATAAAAATTTAAATATGAAAAATAAATTACTCACTAAATGCATCTTCTTTTTGTTCTTAATTTCATTAAACACTGGAATATTTGGTCAGGGAATACCTGAACTTTTATACTATAAATTTAATAATAAAGGCGGGAGTAGTATCCCAAATCAAGCGAGCAATCCACCATCGGGTACCTCCACAGCTACAATTAATGGAGGAATTTCGCAAGGTTCCACTGGTACCTGCGGAAGTACAGCTTTAGTCGGTACCGGAACGGTAAGTTCATCGGATTATGTAGATACGAAATGGACAACCAGCTTATCGGGATCATGGACCATTTCTATGTGGACTAAAGACATGGATAGTTCAACCAATTTATTTTATTTGTTCAGCGATCTATCAGCTGGTGCATTGCGTTGTTTTAGCGGTGGTGTGGCAGGTGCAGGTAATTTACTACTTCGTATGACCGGAATGACCGATGTTTTGATCACTGGAGGGGCCTCAAAAAATGCAAGTGTTTCTACATTTGTTTATAATTCCAGTGCAGGTTTTATCTATGCTTATTTAAATGGAAAACTGATTAATTCTGTTAGTCAATCCTCACTAACCTTGAGTGGTACAGCCGCGTTTATGATTTCTGGTTATAATTCTCTCGCAGGGTTGCCGGCCAATGGACTTATGGATGAATTTAGGTTTTATACCCGGGCTTTAACCGCTTCTGAAGTAGCCAAGCTAACCTATGGTGGCCAAACCTCAGGTTCACCCAATATTGTAGCGTGCGGTTCTTCCTATAAAAGCCCAAGCGGAAAATATACCTGGACCAAAGCAGGAACTTATACAGATACAATACCCAACAGCACTAATTGCGATAGTTTTATGACTATTAACCTTAAATTTAATAGTCATACCTACGCCACCATAAGACCTGTAGCCTGCGATTTTTTTATAAGCCCAAGTAAAACTAAAATATGGACTGCAACTGGTAATTACACTGATATTATTAAAAATAAAGCCGGATGCGATAGCATTATTACGGTTAATTTAACCATTAAGAAAAGTACTTCGAGTAATTTAAAAATAAAATCGTGTACAAATTATAAAAGCCCTAGTGGAAAATACACTTGGAATACCACCGGGCAATACGAAGACACGATTAAAAATAAAATTGGATGTGATAGTCTTATTACAATAAATCTAACCATGGGCAAGGCCAATGCCAATACTATTGCTGTAAAGGGGTGCGACAGGTATGTAAGTCCAAGTAAAAAAAGGACCTGGACTATTTCAGGTCAATACAAAGATACCATTATCAACAGCACCGGCTGTGATAGCGTATTAACCATCAACCTTACCATGGGTAAAAGTACGGCAAGTACCATAAATCCAAAAGCATGCAATGGCTACAAAAGCCCAAGTGGCAAATCGGTTTGGGTAAATTCAGGAACCTATTTAGATACCATCATGAATCGTGCGGGATGCGATAGTTTGATAACTATTAAACTAACCATAAATAAAAAAACCTTTAGTCAAATAGGCCCTAAGTCGTGCAACCAATACACCAGCCCAAGTGGCAAATACACCTTTAATGTAAGCAATTCTTTTTTTGATACTATACCAAATAAGGCCGGCTGCGACAGTATCATACTCATTGATTTAATTATTAATACTAAAACTAATAAAACTATATCCCAAACGGTATGCAAAAGGTTGGTAAGCCCAAGTGGTAAACATGTGTACACGGTGTCGGGCAAATATTTTGATACCACCGTTAACCGCAAGGGATGTGATAGCATTATCACAATTAATCTTACGGTGAATTCTGTTAATACAATAGTTACCCAGAATAAAACCAAACTAACAGCTGCCTCCGTCGGTGGTTTTTATCAATGGTTGGATTGCAATAATAATTATGTACCTATTTCGGGCGAAATAAACCAAACGTATACGGTAACTGCCATTGGTAAATACGCAGTAAAAGTAACCGAAGGATTGTGCACAGATACATCGGTTTGTATTAATATTCCTACTTTAAGTATTGAAAAAAGTGGGTTTACAAATTACCTTTCGGTATTTCCTAACCCAGCCGCAGGACAGTTTACCATGTCATCAGCCATTCCATTAAATAATGCCACCATTAAAATTATAAACACCCTTGGCGAAATAGTTTTTCAAAAAAACAACGTAGATGGAACCAGACTTAACCTTGATATTTCAAACCACTCAAATGGAATTTACTTTATTGAAATTACTGAAAACGGAAATTCTGGAAGGGTAAAACTGATAAAGTATTAATGCATACCTATTATTTGAAATCGGTTTTTTTAATTTTTTCCGTTTCAATTGTATTTCTTTCTTGTCAGGAAACAAAAGGTTTATCGGATAAAGAAAAAAATCTGGTTGCAGATACCATCAGGCAAACCCTTACAAATTATAGCAGGGATGTAAAACAAGCAGGGCTAATGGCCGAATTAAAATATCTTGATAGTTCAGCCGATTTTTTTTGGGTACCCCCGGGTTATAAATCAGCTATTTTGTACGATTCGGTTGCAAAAATATTGCGAATGAATGCACCCTTGTTTAAATCCATTGATAATAGCTATAAAACCTTAACCATAATTGTAGTAAGCAAACGCGTTGCAACCTATAACGCTTTACTTCATTCCGTTTCGGTTAATACATCCGGCAAAGTTTATGAATCGGATTTAATAGAAACCGGTGTATTGATAAAACGACCAACCGGCTGGAAACTTCTAAGCGGACAGACTTCAATTTTAAAGTAAATTCAACATTTATCATTCAACATTTACTATTAATTTTACCCTCTTATTTCTATGGAAAAAAAATTATTTCTACTGGATGGTATGGCCCTTATTTACAGGGCATACTTTGCATTTAACCAAAATCCAAGGCTTACAAGCAATGGCGTAAATACCTCGGCAGCTTTTGGATTTACTAATACCTTGCTGGATATTTTACGAAAAGAAAACCCAAGTCATATAGGCATAAGTTTTGATACCGCTGCCCCTACCGAAAGGCATATTGAGTTTGAAGCCTACAAAGCCCACCGCGAATCCATGCCCGAAGATTTACGGTCGAACATTCCCTTTATTTTTAAAATTATTGATGCCTTTAATATCCCCATGTTTAATATTGACGGGTATGAGGCCGATGATGTCATCGGAACTTTGGCCAAAAAAGCCGGGCAAAATGGGTTTAAAACCTATATGATGACCCCGGATAAAGACTTTGGGCAATTGGTGGATGAAAATATTTTTATCTATAAACCACCACGTTTGGGTAACACCTTTGAAGTATTGGGGGTAAAAGAAATTTTGGAAAAATGGGAAATAAGCCGGGTAGAACAAGTGATAGATATTTTAGGATTATGGGGAGATGCGGCAGATAATATTCCGGGGGTGCCGGGAGTTGGTGACAAAACCGCTAAAAAATTAATTCAGGAATTTGACTCTATGGAAAACATTTTAGCAAATGTGATGAATAGTCCACACATTATAAAAGGCAAACTGCAGGAGAACCTCATAAATTTTAAAGAACAAGCCTTGCTATCAAAGAGATTGGCTACGATAAATATTAACGTCCCCATAGAATTTGATGAACAAGCCCTATTAAAAGAAGAACCCGATGCCGAAAAAATTAAAGCCATTTTTACAGAGCTTGAATTTAAAACCTTGGCACAACGGGTACTTGGAACACCATTAACCCAAAATGTGGGAAGTGTAGCACAGCAATCGCCAAAACAGGACAAAGCCACAGCCAACGGACAAGTGGATTTATTTGGTGTTTCATCACACTCGGCTGAAACCTTGGCCGATGAAATAGTAGCCGCCAATGAAAATTTAAAAACCATAGATAACACCAAACACACCTACCATTTGGTCACCTCCGAAACGGAAATTAAAACCCTGCTGGCCGAATTTGAAAAACATAAGCAGTTTTGTTTTGATACCGAAACTACCGGACTGGATGTATTGGTAGCCGAGATTGTAGGTTTATCAGTTTCCTTTAAAAAACAGGAAGCCTGGTATGTTCCGTTTTCGGAAAACAGGAAAGAAGCGCAGGAATTATTAAACCGTTTTAAGCCCTATTTTGAAAATGAAACCATTGAAAAAACGGGGCAAAATATAAAATACGATTTGGCAATTTTGGCCAATTACGGTATTGAGCTAAAAGGAAAATTGTTTGATACCATGATGGCCCATTATCTTTTGGAGCCCGACCAAAAACACGGCATGGATATTTTATCCGAAAAATATTTGGGGTACAAACCGGTTTCAATTACCGAACTGATTGGTAAAAAAGGAAAAGAGCAATTAAACTTTAGGGAAGTAGAAATTGAAAAGGCCAAAGAATATGCCGCCGAAGATGCTGATATTACCTTTCAGTTAGGTGAAATTTTCAGGCCTATGCTAAAGGCCGAAGACACCGAAAAAGTGTTACGCGATATTGAAATGCCTTTGATACCAGTGCTTGCAGCCATGGAACACGAAGGAGTGAAAATTGATAATGCGGCTTTAAAAGAATTATCCGTGCTTTTGCAATCGCAGGCTCTGGAAACCGAAAAAGAAATATATGAACTGGCCGGGGTGAAATTTAATATAGCCAGCCCCAAGCAATTGGGCGAAGTATTATTTGATAATTTAAAATTGGATGCCAAGGCCAAAAAAACCAAAACAGGCCAATACCAAACGGGCGAAGAAGTGCTAAGTTTATTGGTAAATGTGCATCCGCTACCGCAAAAAATATTGGATTTCCGACAGGTTCAAAAATTAAAATCTACGTATGTGGATGCTTTGCCTTTGCTAATTCATCCTTCCACAGGAAGGGTTCACACGTCCTACAATCAGGCGGTGGCAGCTACCGGAAGATTGAGTAGTAACAACCCCAATCTTCAAAATATCCCAATCCGTACTGAAAAGGGAAAGGAAATTCGCAAGGCTTTTGTGCCCCGTGATGAAAACCATATTTTACTAAGTGCCGATTATTCGCAAATTGAATTGCGGATTATTGCTTCTATAAGCAAAGACCCAGGAATGATAGAGGCGTTTAACAATGGGATTGATATTCACACTGCCACAGCATCCAAAGTTTGGAATGTGCCGATAGATGAGGTGGACAGCGACATGCGGCGAAAAGCCAAAACGGTAAATTTTGGAATTATTTATGGTATTTCGGCCTTTGGGCTTTCGCAACGGGTGGGTATTAGCCGTGGCGAAGCCAAAGATATCATTGATAATTATTTTGAAAAATTTAGCGGTATAAAAAATTACATGAGTGATACCATTAATTATTGCCGTGAACATGGGTATGTAAAAACTCTGGCAGGCCGCCGTCGTTACATACGCGATATTACCAGCACCAACCGCACAGTAGTTGGGTTTGCCGAGCGAAACGCCATTAATGCCCCCATTCAGGGAACGGCCGCCGATATGATAAAACTGGCCATGATAGAAGTGGACAAAAAATTAAGGGAACATAAATTTGAAACCAAAATGATACTTCAGGTGCATGACGAATTGGTGTTTGATGTGCCCAAAAATGAGTTAGCCGAGGTAACGCCTGTTATAAAAAAAGCCATGGAAAAGGCAATGCCTTTATCGGTTCCTGTGGTTGTGGAATCGGGCAGCGGAATGAATTGGTTGGAAGCGCATTAAGAGGCCCCCAATCCCCAAAAAGGGCTTATTGTTACAACCATGGAAACTTCCCTCCTTTTTTCAAGGAGGGGGAAGGGGGTGGTTTTTTTTAAAAAACTACTACCCCTTCACCTTCAAATTAGTAAAAACTCCGTTTGTAATATCTGTAGAATCCAAACGGATAATTTTTCCTGGAGAAGAATAATCTAACAAAAGGGCTTTGGCTGAAAAACTGCCCGACATAACATTACCTGAATTTTTTGTTATATTTATAGAACCCCCTTCTAAATACCATTTAATATCTTCGGCTTCCATATAAAACCCCATCCCGGTGTATTGGTCATCTTCAATACTAAATGATTTTCCCGAAGCTGTTACCCCTTTTGGCATAGGGATAGCCATATCTAAAGTAAACGCCCCGGTTTTATCAAAACCTGTAAAATAAGTTTTGCTACCATAATCGGCCTGTATTTTTGAAAATTCAACTTTTTTACCTTTAAACATAAAGCTAAAGTTGGGATTGAGATTAGTACCATTTGTAGCCGTATTAGCTGTAGTATCCTTGGGGTCTATAATTGGGTCATCATCTTCGGCTGTAGAGCATGAAAACACCGAAAACATAACTGCCATACTTAGTAATAGAATAATTTTTTTATGCATATTAAATATCAACGACGAAATTAAAACTAAATTTTAGTACTCTCAAAAATGAATTAAGTTTGCAACTGTGGGTAACCTTTATTTCGCATCCGATTTTCACCTTGGAATCCCCAATGCACAGGAAAGTTTAGCTCGTGAACGGAAATTAATAACCTGGCTTGAATCTATAGCGCCCAAGGCTGAAGAAATATTTTTAGTTGGGGATGTGTTCGATTTTTGGTTTGAATACAAATATGTGGTACCCAAAGGGTATACCCGATTACTGGGTTGTTTAGCCAAACTGGCGGATAGTGGAATAAAACTTCATTTTTTTAAAGGCAACCACGACATGTGGATGTTTGGGTATTTTGAACAAGAATTTGGAGCTACTATCCATAGTGATGAATATATTTTTGAACGGGGTGGTAAAACGTTTTTTGTACATCACGGAGATGGATTGGGAAATGGGGATGCCAATTATAAGCTATTAAAAAAAGTATTCAGAAGTAAAATATGCCAGCGAACCTTTGCATTTCTCCATCCCTCTATTGGAATTGGTTTAGCCAATTATTTTTCTTCCAAAAGCCGCTTAGCTCAATCGCATCTGGAGAATGAAAATATTGACATAGAAAAAGAATGGTTGGTTCAGTATTGTCGAGAAATTTTGAAAACCACGCATTACGATTATATGATTTTTGGACATAGGCATTTGGCTTTGGATATACCTTTAGAGCCGAACTCGCGTTATATAAACCTGGGCGATTGGTTCAAGTTTTATAGCTATGCTCAGTTTGATGGAACAGAAATTGCGTTAAAGAAATTCGACAACTCATTAAGTTGATTTATAGGATTACCATTGATTTTTAATTTGAAATATTTAAGCCTCATATTCCTTTTTTGTTCGTTTAATCTAACGCCTGATTATAGTTTAGTAGGAGAAATTATGGGGCAATATAAATTTTTCACCACCGACAAATTGGGAAATGTATTTGTGCTAACCCCTAAAAATGATATTCAAAAATTTGATAGAAAAGGCAAAAAACTAACCGAAGCCAATTTTAAAGTAATGGGTGATGCTACCTTGATAGATGCTGGAAACCCCCTTGAAATTTATGTTTTTTATAAAGACCAAAATAAGTTGGTGTATTTTGATAATATGCTAAACTACAGGGGTGAAACCGACCTCTATAAAACTCTTGGGGTAAATAATATTCAGGCCGTTTGCCGCAGTTACGATAATGGTTTTTGGTTTTTTGACCCGGATAATTTTAAACTAAAAAAAGCCGACAAGCAGGGCAGCATTCAATCCGAATCAATTAACCTCGCAAATATTGTCGATACCATTTTAACTCCCCAAATGCTTTTGGATGATGGAAAAAATGTATATCTGAAAACAAATAACGATAGGCTATTAGTTTTTGATATTTTAGGAAATTATATGAAAACCATTCCCTTAGAAAAATTTACTTCTTTTCAACTATGGGAAGATAAAATTGTCTACTCCACTTCCGGTGATTTAATAATTTATAATCCTTCAACTTTTGAAAAAAGCACCTTGCTCTATCAAAATGGGTACTTTTCTAATAAAAATTTTATCAATATTAGGTTTGAAGACAAGAATATTTATATACAAGATTCAGCTAAGATTGAGGTTTACTCGTTTTAGGTAATTTTTTAAAAATCCCCCTTTGGGGGTTAGGGGGCTTTTCGATTATCTTTGCACCCAATATGCTGGATAAGCTGGAAGCCATACACGCCCGATTTAAAGAAGTAGAACTTTTATTAAGTAGTGCCGATACGATGTCGGACATGCAAAAATTTAAACAACTTAATAAAGAATACGTTGACCTGAAAGAAGTGGACGAAGTATATCAGGAATACCGGGTTTTAGTTAAAAACCTTGCCGAAGCCAAACATATTCTTAATACCGAAAAAGATGAGGAATTGAAGGATATGGCAAAAATGGAAATTGAGGAATTAACAGCCAGGCAGGAAGAATTGGAAAAAAATACAAGGGCAATGTTACTTCCTAAAGACCCCGAAGATGCAAAAAATGCGATAGTAGAAATAAGAGGGGGAACAGGTGGTGATGAAGCCAGCATTTTTGCCGGAGATTTATTGCGGATGTATCTTAAATATTTTGAAAAGAAAGGTTGGCAAAGTGCCATACTGGATGAAAACGAAGGTTCGGCCGGAGGATACAAAGAAGTGGTGGTGGAAGTAACCGGACGGGATGTTTACGGAACCATGAAATTTGAAAGCGGGGTTCACAGGGTGCAGCGTGTTCCTGAAACGGAAGCCAGTGGAAGGGTTCATACCTCGGCAGCTACTGTGGCCGTTTTGCCCGAAGCCGAAGAAGTCGATTTTTTCTTAAACCCTGCCGATGTAAAAATGGAAACTTCGCGAAGTGGTGGTGCAGGTGGTCAGAATGTAAACAAAGTAGAAACTAAAGTACAGCTTACGCACGGACCAACCGGTGTGGTGGTGATTTGCCAAACCGAACGGACCCAATTAAAAAACCGTGAAAAAGCGATGAATATGTTGCGGTCGAAACTATACGAAGAAGAAGTAAGAAAACACGAAGCCGCCATAGCCGGAAAAAGGAAAACAATGGTAAGTACGGGCGACAGAAGTGCTAAAATAAGAACTTATAATTATCCTCAGGGCCGGGTTACTGACCACCGGATTGGGTTGACTCTTTATAATTTGCCGGAAGTAATGAATGGTGATATACAGGAAATAATAGAACAACTTCAGTTAGCTGAAAATGCCGAGAGAATGAAAGAAGGAGGAATGAGCTAATTTGAAAATGAGTCAATTTGAAAATTTGAAAATGAAAATAACAAGAAATTTAACAATCGTATTAATATTAACGTTTTTAATCTTTAGCTGTAAAACCACGTCTATGACCAAAACAATTATAAAAACTGAAAATGCCCCGGCCCCAATCGGGCCTTACAATCAGGCTGTACTAAGCAGAAATACCTTGTATGTATCAGGCGCTATTGCACTAAATCCCGTAAATGGCGAAATGGTTCAAACCGACATTGAAACCGAAACCCATCAGGTGATGAAAAACCTAGGGGAAATATTAAAAGCCTCAGGAATGGATTATTCTAATATTGTAAAAACCACCATTTATGTAACCGACCTTGGAAATTTTCTTAAAATAAATAAAATTTATGGCACCTATTTTACAGCCGATTTCCCGGCTCGCGAAACCGTTCAGGTGGTAGCATTACCAAAAGGAGCCAATGTTGAAATTTCAGTGATTGCCGTTAAATAAAAAAAACGGGGTTGCCCCCGCTTTTCAATTTTAACAGGTGTTATTAGGATTACAAGGTTAAAATTTAGTGGTAAGGGTTATTATTACGGTATTCACTGAAAATTTATTATGGACCTGAACTTGAGGTCTGCTGTTATCATTAAGTACATAGGGCTGAAAAACATCCTGCCCCAAAGCATGAACAATTCCTAAGTCAAGGGCCCAGTTTTTTTCCTTTATCCCAAAACCACCGGTTACAAAATCAGATCGAAGGTTATTGGTTTCTTTGTTTATAAAGGGGGAAGCATAGCTGGCAAACCCACCCCTTAATCTAAACTCTTCCATTACCAACTCCCCTCCTATTCTATAGTTAATGGCTGAGGTATATTTACTTCGGATGTCGTCGTTGGCTATTTCCATGGCATTATTGCCATCGGTGCTTCGCAGTCGCATCGCCGAATAATCTACTTTTTCAATATCGGCACTAACAAAACCTCTTTTTCCAATAATCCCGGTAGCACTAAAGGTATAGCGGGCAGGAGTTAACAAACTGTAGGTGTAAATTCCTTTTTTACTTTCAAAATTATAGTACTCCCCATTTCGCAAGGTTGAGTTTATTTTAAAATCGTATTCATCATCCAGTTTAATAATTTGTGGAGTTTGTATGCTTGCCCCTAATCGCACATAATCGTGAGGTTTTACTATCATTCCTAACCTGCCCGAAAACCCACCACCTGTTGTATGAAGGTTTTCGGTATATGTAAAATTATCCATGGATAAGGCTTGGTTATCCTCGGGATCATTGGATTCGGAATGGGTGCGATTTTCTTTAAAATTTACTGTTGTATAATTTATAGTAGCCCCTAAATAAACCACATCACTATAATTGCCCGCTACCGAAAAATTATACTCGTTCATTCCACCGCTCTGCTGCATTACCCCTTTTTGATAAATACTATGAAATATGGGGCTGGCATGGGCGGCATATTTTCGGTTGCCAATAGAATCGAACAAATAGGCATAATACGCCATGCTTGTTTTTGATTCAAAACCTTCTTCCTTCTCTGAATCGGTAACCAATAACTGGTCAACTGTTAAATTAGCCAGTGTGGCCCTTTCAGCAAAATAATCCATGAGGCTGGTATGAGTGTTGGTTCCTGAAAAATTTACAACTCTGTTAAAATCGGCCACCCTAGCCAGGTTAAAAGCTATGGTATAATTTTTCCAGCCACGTTCCCCCTTTTTTGTAAGGGTTTTATTGGCAAATACCAACCCCAAATTGGGTAGGTTCATATTAAATGTATTGTCGGCTACTGAATTTCCTAAATAGGTGCTGGTGTTTTTACTATTTACAAAGCCCATTGAAAAACTAAACTCACCTTTTTGAAACTGGGCCAATCCTGCAGGGTTAACCGATGCCGTAGAAACATCGGCCCCCAATGAACCAACTGCCCCTGCCAATGACATAGATTTGGCCGTGCTTCCAAATTTTTTATTGGTATATCTGATGGCATCCATATCGTTTTGTGCCATAGTTTGGGAACAAAATATTCCCATTAAGCCTGATATTAAAAACTTTTTCATAATTTAAAAATCTAAAATGTTAATCTAAAATTGTAAAGTAGTTATCTACCCCTACCCCTTGAAGGAGGAGCTGAAGACCCTCCGGAATTGCCCCCGCTTGGTGCAGGTGTGTTTCCCCCACCCCGATTTCCGCCTCCATCGTAAGTTCTGGGTGCAGGGGTGCTACTCGGTTGTTCAGTTCTTTGGGTATTGGTTGATGGTTGATTGTTTCTTCTACTCTCCGAAGGTCCACTACTTCGCGTCCTTGGTTTCTCCTCTTGCTTTGGTTGTTCGTAGGTGGTTGTCCCTGAGTTGTTTGAAGGCTGGTAAGACCTGGTTCTATTATTCCTGTTTTGGGGAGTTGTACCTCCTGATGAGGGTGTACCTCCATTATTTCTATTTTTATCGTATTCTGTTGAGGTTTCATTTCCTGTAGTCGGGGTTTCACCGGTGGTTCCATAAGATGACCTTGTACCTTCTGGTGATTTCCCTCGAGGTGTTCCACCATTACCCGGTGTAGTTGTTCCATTATCAGGGGTTGTTGCACCATATGTGGGGTTTCCTGTTTTTTCAGGCGATTTCGTATTTGGTACGGTTCTGCCGGTATTGCCATTTTCAGGTGTGGCAGTTCCTGCCCCAGCATTACCTGATACCCTGCCTCTTGTACCTTTGGGATCAGTATTTCCAACCATTCCGTCCCCTTGCTTATTTTTGGGATCATAATTGGTTCCATCATGTTTCGGGGTTTGTTGTACCATACCTCCCCTTCCTCTGGGCGACACCTGATCGTTCCGTTTTTTGGTTGGGGTATTGCTTCCAATAGTTTCTCGAGGCCCATTCATTGTTCCTTTTCCGGAGGTGTTACCAGCACCATTGTTACCTACATTATTGTTGGTGTACACATATACCGTTCTTTGCCAAGGGTTATAATAATTGTTGTATCCTCCGTATCTTCCACCATAATAGCCTCCATATCCAGAGTTATAATACCCCCAACTACTATAATAAGGATTGTAAAAAGGATCATAATACCCATAAGGTGTTCCGCCACAATATGAATTTGAATAATATCCCCAACCGCCCTGATAGCCAAACCATGGGTCACAAAAATTATTATAATTTGGGTAATAGCTGGTTCGCCAGCCCCAAGCCGGGTAACCATAATTGTATCCTACACTCCATCCGTTCCAGGTATCGTATCCTACCCAAAAACGGTTTCTTGAAGGCCTGTTCCAGCCCCAGGTTGGGTTGCTATAATAGGAATTGTAAAATCCTCCGCCTCTGTTATAGTTACTGGCTAAGGCATCTTGGTATCCATCGCTGTATCCGTCGCCATATCTTAACCGGCGTAATGAACGGCCATAAGAAAAATCATCGTCATCATCATAATAATAGCCGTCATCGTCCGAATAGGAATAATTATCGTTACGTGGCGAACCTGATGGAGCTACTGGTTCTTCCTCTTTGTATTTTTTATAAACAGGCTCTTCAGCAGGTTGGGAATTCGTTTCATAAGTATTATTGGCCACAGGGGCTGGTTCAGTTTTCTTTTGAGCTAAGTCCTGTTCATCTGCAGGTGTATAATAGGTATCATCATACTGGCCTAAATCGTTTTTGGATGTTTGCTTTAAGGAACTACAAGAACCAAGAACAAGTAAAATAATAATAAATTGTAATAGAGTCTTCATGATACAAATATTTAATTGTGCATTTAAGTTTTAACTTTGTGCCCAGAATTTTACAATTATTATACCAAAGGTAGAGCAATAAAATATAGATGGCATTTCAAAAAATAAAACGGGAAGAAGATTATTCAAAATGGTACAACAATTTAGTTGTAAACGCAGATTTAGCTGAGCATTCGGCCGTAAGGGGCTGCATGGTTATAAAACCTTATGGCTATGCCATTTGGGAAAAAATGCAGCAGCAATTAGACAAAATGTTTAAAGAAACTGGACACAGCAATGCTTATTTTCCCTTGTTCGTTCCCAAGAGTTTATTTGAAGCCGAAGAAAAAAATGCCGAAGGTTTTGCCAAAGAATGTGCGGTGGTTACTCATTACCGTTTAAAGACAGATCCTGACAATCCGGGTAAACTGATAGTGGACCCTGATGCCAAATTAGAAGAAGAATTAATTGTTAGACCAACCTCCGAAGCCATTATTTGGAGTACATATAAAAACTGGATTCAAAGCTACCGCGACCTGCCATTATTAATAAATCAATGGGCTAATGTGGTAAGATGGGAAATGCGAACCCGTCTGTTTCTAAGGACTGCGGAATTTTTATGGCAAGAAGGACACACTGCCCATTCCACAAGACAGGAAGCCATTGAAGAAGCCGAACGTATGCTGGAAGTATATGCTGAATTTTCAGAAACCTTTTTAGCAATACCCGTTGTAAAAGGCGTAAAAACCCCGAACGAACGGTTTGCCGGGGCCGAAGAAACCTATACCATTGAAGGCATGATGCAGGATGGAAAAGCCCTGCAAATGGGAACTTCACACTTTTTAGGGCAAAACTTTGCCAAAGCGTTTGATGTAAAATTTGCAACCAAAGAAGGAACCCAGGAATATGTGTGGGCTACCAGTTGGGGTGTAAGCACCCGGTTGATGGGGGCTTTAATTATGGCTCATTCTGATGATGAAGGATTGATATTGCCACCCAATTTAGCCCCTATACAAGTGGTTATTATTCCTATATATAAAGGCGAAGGAGAATTGGAAACCATCTCACAAAAAGTAAAACCCTTGCAGGATGCCCTGAAAAAAGCAGGCATTTCAGTAAAATACGATAACCGGGATACTCATCGCAGCGGATGGAAATTTGCCGAATATGAATTGAAAGGTGTTCCAATACGAATAGCCATTGGCCCTCGTGACTTGCAAAACAATACTGTGGAACTGGCTCGCCGCGATACTAAAGAAAAAATGAGTATTAGCATCGATGGATTAACAGAAACCATTCAAAATCTATTGGAGGAAATTCAAACTAATATTTATACAAGGGCTAAAGATTTTCAAAATAATAATATCCATGATGTAAATACCTGGGTTGAGTTTGAAACTGCTTTAGAAACAGGCGGATTTGTTAGCGCCCATTGGGACGGTACGCCAGAAACGGAAGAAAAAATAAAAGAAGAAACCAAGGCTACCATTCGTTGTATTCCGTTAGATAGCCAATTGAAAGAAGGAGTTTGTATTTTTAGCGGAAAGCCGAGTAAGCAGAGGGTTTTATTTGCAAGGGCTTATTGATATTCTACTCCCCTGTACTCTCCCCCAACTCCACTTCCAGCCCATCCAATTCAGGAGTAATATGCAACTGGCAACCCAATCGGCTATGCGGAATTTTTAATAAAAACGCTTCATCCAGCATAGCTTCTTCGTCTTCACTCATTTCGGGCAATTTATGGTCGCTTTTAACAATAACATGGCAGGTGGCGCAAAGCGCCATTCCGCCACAAGTTGCTTTTATTTGTAAGTCGTTGGCACGTATGGCTTCCATTACATTAAGGCCCATATCGGTTGGAGCTACAATGTCGTGTTTGGTTCCGGCAAGGTCGGTAATATGGAGGTGTATAAAATCTTCCATTTTGGATTAAAAAGCTTTTACACCACTGACTGTAGTGTATTTTAAAACCAGATTTTTATCGGGATAAATGCGTTTGAAAGCCGATTGCACCATAAGGGTGGCTTCGTGAAAACCACAAAGAATTAACCTTAGTTTTCCCGGATAATCGTTAATATCACCAATGGCATAAATGCCGGGTATATTGGTGCTATAATCCTCGGTATATACTGGTATTGATTCTTTATTAAGATTTAAACCCCAATTTTTAAGTGGTCCTAATTTTGGCGATAAGCCAAACAAGGGAATAAAATTATCGGCAGGTATTGAAGTAATACTATCATCTTCAAAATTAGTAATATCTAAGGTTTCTAATTTTCCATTTCCATTTAATCCTGTTACTTCTGAATTTAAAATTAAATTTATTTTACCGCTGGCAGCCATGTCCATCACTTTTTGAACCGAATCTAAATGCCCACGAAATGTGGTGCGGCGATGAACCAAAGTTAAACTGCTTACCACCTCGGCCAAAAATATTGTCCAGTCCAATGCCGAATCTCCACCTCCGGATATTATCACATCTTTACCTCTAAATTTTTCCGGGTCTTTTATGATGTAGTCTATCCCTTTATCTTCAAAATCTATAAGGTTTAAAATTTCAGGTTTCCTGGGTTCAAAACAACCCAAGCCACCTGCTATGGCAATAATTGGTGCCACATGAACCGTCCCCCTATTGGTGGTCAATTTCCATCGATCATCCTCTGTTTTTTCAATTGTTTCTGCCCTTTCCCCCAATGTAAATCCGGGCT
This sequence comes from Bacteroidia bacterium, assembly GCA_046154525.1. Lineage (GTDB taxonomy): Bacteria > Bacteroidota > Bacteroidia > NS11-12g > UBA9320 > JABWCE01. The sequence goes on along the minus strand of JBJXDS010000296.1, from coordinate 843 downwards.
TAAAGGGTTCGGCCTGTTTCATAAGGTTGCTTACCAAATCCCCCGCCATTAATTTTGGAAAACCGGGAATATCATAAATGGGTTTTTTAGGATAAATTTCGGTAAGTTGCCCACCAGGCTGGGCTAAGGCATCAATTAGGTGGCAACGAAGTTTTATAAGTCCGGCTTCAAATACGGTGAACAATCCACAAGGCCCGGCTCCTATTATTAATATATCAGTTTCTATCACTCTTTTCTATATGCGGTTGAAATAGGCGGCAAAGTTATTATGAAATAACCATACATATCAAATAAATGGGAATATATGATAAAGTTCATATTTTACCTCTAAAAGGAATACGGTTTCAATCCTTCCGGGAAGTAGAAATGATTTAAAAATAATCATCATCTGGTTTATATTTGTAGGCATTACCTGAAATGTACCCTTATTTATATAACGACAATTTAGAATCAAACAGGCTTACTACCCGTAAATTAAAAGAAAGTGATACCACAGTGTGGGCTGATTTTTTTAAAGACCAAGAAGTTATTCAATATTTTCCAATTTTTTATGACACTATAGAACAACGAAGCAAACAATGGATAGAAAGACAACTTACCCGTTATGCAGAAAACAGATATGGTTTGCAAGCTTTGATGGATAAAAAAACAAATGAATTTATTGGGCAATGCGGACTTTTGGAGCAGGAGGTTGACGGAAAAAAGGAAATTGAAGTTGGATACCATATTTTTAAAAACTTTTGGGGTCAGGGGTTTGCACCCGAAGCCGCCCGACTTTTTATTGATTATGCTTTTAACAATAAGTTAACCGATTCGGTAATATCCATCATTCATAAAGACAAG
>JBJXDS010000295.1:0-2603 GCA_046154525.1 Bacteroidia bacterium | reverse complement strand
GAGACCTTTTAGATAAAGAGTTAATGCTTCCTGATAATTGCCCAATCCGGAGTATGCCATAGCCAAATTTCCCAAACAATTGGCATAACCGGGGTCCTTATCGCCCAATAGCTTTTTATTTATTTCTACTATTTCAGCAAAAAGTACCCTCGCATTTTCATATTCCCCCATATCATAATAAATATTGGCCAATGCAGATGTGGCATCGGCATACATGGTTTCCTTTCCCTCACCCTCGGCTATCATTTTCATAGCATCTTTCAAATAGTCAATAGCCGTTTTGGTATCTCCCATTGTTCGGTATAAATCACCTATATTTATTAGTGTGGTGGCATGTTCGGGGTCATATCCACCTCTGGCTTTTTGGTAAATACTTAAAGCTTCGTTAAACTGTTCTTTTGCCTTTTCCATATCACCTTTGCTTTGATTAAAAAAAGCCATATTATTAAGCGAAGTAGCGTATTCAGATGGAGTGGAGGATTCTTCTTTACATACTTTTAAAGCCCGGATGGCAGTAGCTTCGGCTTCTTCAAGTTGCCCATCCAAATACTGTTTTTCCACTTGGTCGTTTAGTTCCTTGCATGTTTGGGCAAAGGAAAAGTTATGAATCAGGAAAAAGAAAAAGCATTTACAAATAATACGGGACATAGTTTTTTATAAAGTTTTAAAATTAAACAAGTTTATTCTTTTTAGCTCAAAGATGTGAATGAAAAAATAAAAATTACTACTAAAGTGTTATTTCGTTAAGACCTGACAGGTTTTTAAAACCTGTCAGGTCTTTCCATAAAGCCTGCAAATAAGACAAACCTCCGGATTATGTCCTCTTGCAGGACAATATGCTCTTCCAAAATAGATTATCTGTAAATGTATCGTATTCCATTTTTCTTTGGGGGTCAATCGTTTTAAATCCTTTTCAGTTTGTTCTACATTTTTCCCATTGGTAAGTCCCCATCGGGTGGCAAGGCGGTGAATATGGGTATCCACTGGAAAAGCAGGAAAGCCAAATGCCTGGCTCATTACTACAGAAGCGGTTTTATGACCAACACCAGGCAATTCTTCTAGGGCTTCAAAGGTTTTAGGAACTTCCCCCTTGTATTTATCAATCAAGATATGGCTGAGGTTAAAAATAGCTTTTGATTTGGCAGGCCCAAGTCCGCAGGGAGTTATTATATCTTTAATTTCTTCAATGCTCAATTTCACCATATCAAACGGATTATCGGCCCGCCTAAAAAGTAAAGGGGTTATTTTATTAACCCTTTCATCGGTGCATTGGGCCGAAAGCAAAACGGAAATTAATAGGGTATAAGAATCCTTATGTACCAAAGGAATTGGAGGATTAGGAAACAAATCTTCGAGGATTTGGATTATTTGGGATACTTTTTCTTTTTTGGTCATTTTAAAATTTAAACATTTGAGTTGAAGAGATGCTTCGTTCCTCAGCATGACATTTTTCCGGGTCTGTCATTCCGACGAAGGAGGAATCTTTATCATAAAACAGATGCTTCGTTCCTCAGTATGACAAAATATATTAATCAAAAAAACGCCCCAAGCAATTCCTCTTCGCTAATATTATTAAAGTAATCACTGCTGGGAATATTTTTTAATTGTTCTAAAATTGTTTCCTGGCGGTGTTCCTTTCCTATTAAGGCAGTTTCCACTTCTTCAATATCTTTTTTTGCAAAAAAATCACCATAAATTTTGATGGCTTGTATCAAACCTTTGTCCACATTTAGGTGAACTTCCAAATGCCCACCTGGTGTTTTAATGCCTTTTTGAAAAGCGTATTTAGGCGAGTAACCAAAGTTCCAATGCCATTGGCTGTATTTTTCATCGGCCAATTGTTGAATGGCTTTTTTATCGGTATCCGAAAATTCGTATGGTTTTACATCATTATAAATACTCACAATATATTCCATCACTTTATCCCTAAATTCTTCTACCGTTATGGGTACTTTTAAATGACTTGAAATATTGGTAACCCTGCTGCGAACTGATTTTACCGCTTTGTCTTCAAATTTTAACGGATTAACTTTAAGGGCAGCCGACAAATCGGAGATTTGAGAAGCGAAAAGCAAAGTACCATGGTGAAGCACTCTTTTTTTCTGGTGAAAAATATGTTCGGCATTTCCGGAAAATTTTTTTCCTTCAATCAAAATATCATTTCGTCCTGAAAACTCGGCTTCAATTCCCAACTCGGCCATTACACCAATAATTGGCCTCGTATATTTTTTGAAATCAATTTCAGGTTGGGCATCGCCATAATTCATTATAAAGGTAAAATTTAGATTGCCCAAATCATGGAATACCGCACCGCCACCGGTTAATCGCCGTACCACTTTTATCTTTTTTTCATTCACCGTTTCCAGGTTTATTTCGGCCAGGGTGTTTTGGTGTTTGCCTACAATTATGGCATTATCGTTTCTCCAAAGCATAAAAATATCTTCATCAAAATTTTTAAGCAAGTATTCTTCAGTGGCTTGATTAAAATAAGGATCAGTGGAGGGGTTGTGGATGCTAAACATTTACGATTTTAGATTTAGGATTTACGATTGGATTCAACAGGCAAAATTAGATGAAGTATTGAGATTTTCTTAGGTTTTAAA
>JBJXDS010000294.1:0-6330 GCA_046154525.1 Bacteroidia bacterium | reverse complement strand
ATGATTTAGGATTAGATGTTACCACTTTTATAAAACAATTTGCTGTAATGAATAGTGTAAATTATGGTTATTCCCCATTTTATTACTTAACCTACAGGCGACATTCAAAAAAAAGTAATTTCAGGATGGCATTTGGCGGGGAATACAATAATAAAAATTCGGCACGTTCCAATTCTGATGTAAGGAAATACGATTTATTACGTTCTTTTTATTATAGGGTGGGCTACGAGTATTTTAAAAAGGTAAGCCCTAAATTTACCATGTTTTACGGAGCCGACTTTAGGCCATCGGTATCGTATAATAAAACTGAAAACTTCAGTCAAACCTCAGGTTATTTTGTAGGAACAATTACAGATTCAAAAGTATTGGGGGTTGCTCCTTTTTTGGGAGCAAAATTTCAATTAACGTCACGACTCAGTTTATCAACCGAAGCAGGTATTTCCATCAATTATTCGGAAATCAAAACCCGGAATTATTATGTACCTATATCCAGTGCCTTTCCCGACAAGATGGAAGACTCGCATAAAAACACCTACAATTGGTTTTCAACTTTTAACAATCCTGTTTTCCTGATTTTTGCATTCGATTTTTAAATTATCTTATTATGTCACTTATAAAAAGCTTCTTTGTTTTCAGTATTTTAGGATTGTTATTTTTGGTAGAATCGTGCAGTTTAAAATTTTATGCCCCTACAACAGCTGCTACCCCCCTTTTTAGGCAAAAAGGAGAAGCGCAACTGTCAGGAAGTTTAGGTAATGGAGATGAAATTAACCAAAGCTTGCAGGGCCAGTTTGCCTATGCATTTGATTCGAGTGTGGCTGTTTATGGTACACTATATTCGGCTAAAGGTGGTGTAGAAAAAGAAAACCAAACATCCGGAAAGGGTAGTCAATTTGAACTGGGGATTGGCTATTTTAATACATTAACCCGAAAAACAAGTTATGAAATTTATGGGGGCTTTGCCTATGGTAGTTCTGCTTACAATACGTATCGTACCTATGAAAGTAAAACCAAAGATACACGCCAATTCCCTGTGTATGTGAACAGTACTTTTATTAAACCCTTTGTTCAGGGCAACTACGGATACAGGTCACCTTATTTTGATGCTATCTTGAACCTAAGATTGGGATATCTTAATATTAAAGAGCCCGGTGAATTAGAATCAAATATGGACACAAGCTATGTCGGGGTGCCTAATGAAGATGTAGATAGGGTAAAATCTGCCCCCAATTCATTTTTGGTTGAACCCGGTATCACACTCCGATTTGGCTACGAGCCGCTAAAATTGCAATTGCACACAGGTTGGTCGTTCAATAGCAATGGAGATAAGTATCCCCAGGAAAATATTGTTTTTTCGGTAGGTTTGGTCGGGATGCTAAACTCAGCAACTAAAAAAAAGAAAACACCCCCTCTCAATTTTTAAAATTTAAACAAAAATTTCTTCTACCGATTTTTTAATTCCATCACACAATTGGTCTAAAGGTAAATCGTTGTCATCATCGCCAAAAGGATTTTCAATTTCTTCGGCTATAAGTTCGATACTGGCCAATACATAAAAAATAAAAACGACCAATGGCACTACGTAATACCCAAGGTTACTAACGTAGGCAAATGGCATAAACATGGTATAAAAAAATAAAAACTTTTTTATAAAGGCACTGTAAGAATAAGGGATTGGAGTGTTTTTAATCCGTTCGCAGGCCCCGCATATTTCTGTAAATTGTTGCCAGTCGGCATTTAAAATTATTAATTGGGCCTCGGTTATTTTTCCTTCCTTAAATAGTTTATTTATTTCGGTTAGTATAACCCCCGCCTGTTTGTTGGGATGTTCGTGGCTGGGCACATTTTGCAAATGGATTTTTAAAGCCAGCGAATAATCGGGAATAGCTTGTTTAAAAAAAGAATGGCTTTGAGAAGGTAAAAACGTTTTTAATTTTATGGCCAAATTGCGGGAGCTATTAACTAAACTGCCCCAAAGTTTCCGGCCTTCCCACCAGCGTTCATAAGCAGTGTTAGTCCTAAAAACCAAGAGCAATGAAATGACAAACCCTAAAACCGAATACATAACCGAGAGGTTAGACATACGGCCTTTGGGCGAAACATGCAGAAAATTAACAAATACCAAATACACTATAAAGGAGTAAACCCCTAATAAAAACATGAGGGGAAAAAGTTGACGAAAGGTTTCGGCCTTATGAATTTTAAAAATAAATAAAAACCAGTGCTTGGGGTTGTAAGAAATCATGGTGCAATAATAATATTTACATTTGAGGCTTAGAATGAGAATGACATATACTTTCAAATTGTGGCCAAATTCTCAGAAGTTGAAAAATCATTTTCAAATTACCTAATTTTCAAATTGGCAAATTTTCAAATTGACAATCGTATTTTCGCAGAAATTTATTAAAAACAATTTAAATGGCAACTACAGCAGATATTTCGGTAGGAATGTTTATCCGGTTCAACAACGAATTGTGTCAGGTAACGGAATGGCAACATCGCACCCCGGGAAATTTAAGGGCGTTTTACCAATGCAAAATGCGAAATGTAAAAAATGGAAAAAACCTTGAAAATCGTTTCCGTAGTGGTGAAGAGATAGTAACCGTAAGAGTAGATGTGAAAGAGATGCAGTATTTATATAAAGAAGGAAATGCCTTGGTGTGTATGGATAATGAAACCTACGACCAGGTAAATATCCCCGAATTTATGTTTGGAACCGCTGCCCGATTTATGAAAGAAGGAATGACTGTAATGGTGCAGTTTGAAGGGGAAGACCCTATTGGTGGCACAGCTCCTTTAAACGTAGAACTTGAAATTACCTATACCGAACCTGGGGTAAGGGGCGATACAGCCACCAATACAGGCAAACCTGCCACTTTAGAAACCGGTGCAGAAATCCGTGTGCCATTGTTTTGCGAAATAGGCGAAATAATAAGGGTGAACACTACCAGTGGCGAGTATGTAGAAAGGGTGAAGAAATAATATAAGATTTTATAGATGCTTCATTCCTTAGCATGACAAGCCCTCGAGAATGTCATGCTGAGGAACGAAGCATCTCAATTAATAAAAGCATTTAATGGTTCAATACAAAAACACAGAAGTCAACTTTCTAGGTATTACTGAGAAAGAATTATACCAATACAATTCTTCAAATGTTGTCATCCAATCAGCCCCTTACGAATATACTTCTTCCTATTTAGCTGGTTCTGATAAAGGGCCTGAAGCCATAATTGAAGCCTCTCATTTTGTAGAATTTTATGATGAAGAACTGGATCAGGAAACCTACAAAAAAGTAGGAATTTCAACCCTTGAACCCTTAAATTTTAAAAATATAATTGACGAAGCGGCTGTAAAATTAATTGAGGATACCACTACCGAAAATTTAAACCACAATAAATTTGTAGTAAGTCTTGGGGCTGAGCATACCGTTACGCTTGGTTTTTTTAAAGCCCATTTGGCAAAATATCCAGGCATAGGAATTTTACAAATAGATGCCCATTCGGACTTACGTCAAAGTTATAACGACAATCCTTATAGTCATGCCTCGGTTTTGGCTCGTATCCACGATTTGGGGGTAAATCTTTATCAAATAGGAATACGGGCCCAATGCAGGGAAGAAGCTGAATTAATAAAATCTTCACCACGAATAAATACGTGGTATGCTCATCAAATAGCCGCCAATCCACACTGGCAGGACGAAGTAATAGCTGCCTTGCCCGATAAAATTTATTTAACCATAGACGCTGACGGGTTTGACCCATCGGTAATGCCAGCTGTTGGCACTGCAGAGCCAGGCGGTTTAATGTGGTTTGAAACCTTACAATTTTTAAAAAAAGTGTGTGCCCAAACAGAAGTAGTTGGTTTTGATATTGTGGAATGTGCACCTAAAGAAGGAGAAATTTTAACCCAATTTAATTTGGCCAAATTGCTTTATAAAATTATAGGATACTGCACTTTGAATCCTAAATTTGCAAACCAATATTGTTATCAGAATTAATGCGAGTTTATCTTGACAATGCCGCTACCACACCATTAGACCCACAAGTGGTAACAGCTATGACAGATGTTTTGACCAATAGCTATGGCAATCCAAGTGCCCAACACGCCATTGGTCGAAATGCAAAAGGGGTGATGGAGGTAGCCCGCCGTAAAATTGCCGAACTAATTAATGCCAAACCTTCTGAAATACTATTTACATCAGGCGGAACAGAAGCTGATAATATTGTAATAAGAAGCGTTGTGCATGATTTGGCGATAAAGCATATTATTACTTCGCCTATTGAACACCACGCTGTGCTAAATACTGTAGAAGAAATGCACCACAAGGGATTGGCTGAAATGCACCTTGTAAAAATTAACGAAAAAGGTGAAATAGACCTAGACTATTTGGAAAAATTAGCTTCTGAATTTCCTGGAAGCTTGATAACCCTTATGCATGCCAATAATGAAATTGGTACATTGCTGGATTTAAAAAAAGTGTCGGCTATCGCCAAAAAGAACAAGTGTCTTTTTCACTCCGACACAGTGCAAACCATGGGGCATTATCAATTGGATGTGGATGAAATTGGCTTGGATTTTTTGGCTTGCTCGGCCCATAAATTCAATGGTCCCAAGGGTTCCGGGTTTTTGTATGTTAAAAATATTCATAAGCTAAGACCTATAATTACAGGTGGTGGACAAGAAAAAAATTTAAGAGCCGGCACTGAAAATTTACACGGTATTGTAGGGTTGGCCAAGGCTTTAGAAATTTCACACCTTATTATGCCCGAAAAACAAGAACGCTTGCAATCCTATAAATCCCTCATGCGGGAATTGATTACCAGTAAAATTCCGGGAGTTGGTTTTAATGGTGTACAGGAAGATGAAAATAGTCTTTACACGGTACTTAATGTAAGTATCCCTCCTAACCCAGCTGGCGAAATGCTGCTTTTTAAGTTAGATATTGAAGGAGTATGTGCCAGTGGAGGTTCGGCCTGCAGCAGTGGGGCCAGTACAGGAAGTCACGTTTTAGCTGCCATCCATCACCCGGATGAACGAACTGGAGTTAGGTTTTCATTTGGGAAATTTACTACCGAAGCAGACATACGCTTTGCAGTTGAAAAGTTGAAAAAAGTTATTTCGGAATAATCCATTTTCTTTAAAAAATTACACATTATATGTTATGCAAAATGCGTTATGCAAAATGTGTAACGCATTTTGCATAATTATTTTTACATTTGTGGTATGGATTTTTTAAACAAAAACCCTTTTTTAGTTTCAGGATATGCAGGCCAATACTGGTTTTGTGATAGGGAACAAGAAACAAAACTCCTTCTTTCTAATATTGAAAATGGGGTAAATACCACGCTTTTATCGCTAAGAAAGATGGGCAAAACAGGGATAATTTATCATATATTTGATAAATTTACTCAACATAAAGAAGCAATTTGTCTATATATTGACATATTTCATAGTGTAAATATGCAAGATTTTACCAATATTTTGGCCACAGCCATTCTAAAAAAGTTTCCCGAAAAGCAAAGCATTGGTAAAAAATTTGTGGCTTTACTTAAATCATTTAAACCAACTATTAGTTTTGATGGGATAACCGGTGCACCCGAAGTTACTTTAAGTTTTGGGCAGGTAGCACAATACCAATCGTCCATAGCCAGTTTACTCAATTTCCTAGAACAACAAAAAGTACCCGTAATATTGGCCATTGACGAGTTTCAGCAAGTGGCCCTATATCCCGAAAAAAATATGGAAGCATTGTTAAGGGGTATTATTCAAAATATGAAAAATGTACGATTTATTTTTAGTGGCAGCAATATGCACTTGCTTACCGAAATATTTAAAAATACCAAACGGCCTTTTTTTTCCAGTACGCAGTTTGTTCATCTAAAACCAATTGAACGTAAAAAATATGAACCATTTATTATCAAGCATTTTAATGAGAATAAACGAATAATAAGTGCAGATGCCATGGAGTTTATAATGACTTGGACAAAGCTGCATACTTATTATACCCAAATGCTTTGCAATAAAATATACGCCACCGGAATTAAAAATATCACGTTAAACATTGCCCAAAAAGCGGCACTTGAAATATTAGAAGAACACGAAACAGTTTTTTCTCAGTACAGAAATTTAATTACCCCCATACAATGGAATGTGATGGCGGCCATTGCTAAAGAAGAAAAATTATACAAACCTAATTCCAGCGAATTTTTAAAAAAATACAATTTGGGGAACCCGTCCAATATCCAACGGGCATTGGAATCATTAAACACTAAAGAAATGCTCTTTAAAGACCGGGATGAGGTTGGAAGTTATTACAGCGTATATGATTGC
>JBJXDS010000293.1:0-12617 GCA_046154525.1 Bacteroidia bacterium | reverse complement strand
GTAATAATACCGCCTATTTCCTCTAATAAACTATCCAACTTATTTAGCTTGGCTTGTATGATGCCTTTGTCTTTTATTAAAGCATTGTAGCCTTTGGTAATTTCTTTAAATTGCTTTTGGGCTTCTATTACTTTTGACAGCTTGTGCAAGGTTTCGGCTTTGTTTTCTTTGTCTGCCTTCAATGCTTTTTCTAATGCGGTTGTTGATTTTTTTATTTGGTCGTAATCAGCACTATTTTTTAAATCCCCAACAAAATCAGCAATGAGGTTTTCAATAGCTGCATCCAGTTTGTCTATTTCTGCATTGGCTGTTTGCAATAGCTTTTTACTTTCGGCTTTTTCATCATCCGTACCGTAGCGTTTTATAATGAGTTTTAACTCCAGTTCAGCTTGTTTGGCTTTTAGTGTAGCCTTTAGTTCTTTTATTTCTTTTTCAGTGTCCAGTATTTTCTTTTCAGCTTCCTGATAGGGTTTAGCTTCTTCGGGCTTTTTCTTTTCATCTACCACATAAGCAATTTGTTTTTTTAATTGCTCTTTAACTTTGGCAGTTGGTATGGTAGTTTCATCTTCTTCGGGTATTAATTCCAATAGGTTTATTGCATCTTCAATGGCTTCATCCAAAATGGTTTCTTTTTCGGATTGTGCTATTTCCAATGTTTCTATCTCTGTTTTTTCTTTTTGGAAAAATTCAGCTATCAAATAATCATCGGGAATTAAACCAGCATCCCAACCGTTTTGCATAATGGTTTTGAGGTCGTACTTAATATTATCCCACCAGTTTACAAAAACACCTGCTACCTGAAACTTATCTAATACACCAATAGGCACAAACTTTTCTTTGATGGTATCTAACAACTCCTTGCGTACTTTGGGTATTTTATCGCCACCTAATGCTACATAGGCTATCATTCCTTCCTTTGCTTCATTGGCTTGTACCTGCTCAACAATTGGGGCTAATTTTGAAAAATCTTCTTTAGCTATTTGCCACCAGTCTGCAAGGTTCAAGCCTAAATGCAATAGCGTTTCTTTTACGTTACTATCATCATCAATATTGGCTTTGATAGCTGCTTTTTCTGTAATCGTAAATTCTTTAAATGCTTCGTTTTTATCTTTAAACAATACATTGCCATTGTATTTGAATTTGAGGCATTGGGTAGTTTGTATGGCTTCTATTTCTGCCACAGGAATACCCCCCAACAAATGAGCTTTTACATTTTCGGGTTCAGGCTCTGGGGTATTATCTACATAACGCCTTATGTTTAGTGTGTATTCATTACCAGCAATGGTTTCTAAATCAACCAACTTTGAGTATTTGGCTTCAATGGTTTTGGTGGTAAATACAAAGTCTATTTTCTCAATGTCTTCTGGTCGTAAAGTGTTTTGCTTTTTGCCTTCGGCAAAGTCTTTATCAGCATTAATAAAAAATACTTTGTTCTTTAATTCATCAGGCTTATTTTTATTCAACACAATGATGCAAGCTGGAATACCAGTGCCGTAAAATAATTGTGGAGGTAAGCTAATAACACCTTCTATCACATCGGCTTTCAACATTCCTTCTCTAATGTCTTTTTCTTTGCCACCTCTAAACAATACACCGTGAGGCATTACAACTACTACCTTTCCCTTTTTATCGCAGCTTGCCAACATATGCTGCACAAACATTAAATCTGCTTTCTTGCCATCTTCGGGTGCAAAGCCATAAGGAAAACGTTCCTTGTGCTTCATTGTAGCCAAACCATAGTTTTGAGAAAATGGCGGATTGGCAATTACTCTATCAAACTGAATAAGCTGTCCGTTTTTTTCGTTTAAAGGTTCGTCCAATGTATCGCCATACTCAATAGTGTATTTGGCTATGTTGTGTAAAATGATGTTCATTTTACAAATAGCAACTACCGTAGGATCATTCTCCTGGCCAAACAATTGAAGATTGTTTGCATTTTGTCCTTGCTCTTCTACATACTGGTGCGATTGTATAAGCATACCGCCTGAACCAGCAGTAGGGTCATAAATACTCATTCCTTCCTGTGGCTTTATCAATTGCACCAATAAGCGAACTACTTGGTTTGGTGTATAAAATTGCCCTCCCTTTTTACCACTTTCATCAGCAAAATGCTTTAACAAATACTCATAAGCTGCACCCAACAAATCGGGGAACTCAAAGTTTTCATTAATCAAATCGGGGAACTCATTGAAGTGGTCTATCATTTTCTTTAGGTCGGCATTTTTTACAATAGCCTTTCCATCCACTTCTTTATTAAAGTTTATTCTGCCTTTAAAAATTCCTGAAAGTGTATCGGGGTTTGCTTCTTCAATGGCATCTAAAGCCTTGTTCAGCATTTGCCCAATATTGTTTTGCAAGTGTTTTATAGGTGGTTGCAATACACCGTTTTCATCTGTAAATTCTTCATTCCATCTTGCTCTTTTCGGAACAAAAAATGTTTCACCGTAGGTAATTTTATCTTCTAAGATTTCAGCCAATACTGCTTCATCTAAATCTTTATAATCCTTCTTTGTAAACTGCTCTCTCTTTTGGTCAAAAACATCACTCATTCTTTTTAGAAACAACATTCCAAAAATGAACTCCTTATATTCTGAAGCATCCATTTTGCCACGCAGAATATCTGCTGCCTTCATCAGGAAACTTTCTAATTGAGATAGTTTGATTTTATTGTCTTTCATTCCGTGTGATGCTTACTTTGTTTTTTTAATTTGCTTCGTTACTGATTTCAATGCTTCGTCTGCCATTGGTTCGCCTTGAACCATATTATACAATTGGTCGGCAAGCCAAAGGGTTTGCAATTCTTCTACATCAGCTTTGAGTATTTGGGCTAATAAAGGGATTTGCTCTTTCTTTAATTGCCTGTCGCCTCGTTCTACTTTGCTAATAATAGAAGTGTCCACATCCAATTGAGAAGCAAGCTGCCGCAGCAACATATTTTGCTTCGTTCTTAGTTCTCTTATACGTTCACCAAACTGTGTTGCCATTATAATAATATTGTCTTGACAAATATTGGCAAATATAAGAAAGAAAAAACAACTAAAAGAAGAAGTGAATAAAATTTGAGAAAGTGGGGAAATGAGGATTTGAGGAAAGGCGGTTTACCGCTTCCTCATATCCTTAAATCCTCAAATAGGAACTATTGAGGATTTTTGGCGTTGGGGTTGGTGTACTGGTCGTGACCATCGTACTGGATAATATCAGCATCTTTAAACTCCTTGATGTAGCGTTGTGCTGACTTGTCGGTAATGCCCAAACTTAGGGCTGTGGCTACATAGGTTTGGCGGTTGAAGTGGTAAGGCAGGTTTTCTAAAAACTGCTCTTTCTTGTGCTTTGGTTTGGGCTTGTAGGTTTCCTGGGCTATTTGAGAATATACATAACTGCTGTGCTTTACCAGTATGGTAATCATATCCAACGTATTTTGAAAGTCGGTATCGTTACAATAAAGGTTTTGTTCTATGCTTCCATCTTCCATAATTCGGAGTGCTGAAAAAATCATCATTATACGGAAGGCAATTAAGCCCAAACGCCTTACTGAACTGATAATCTCTTCTTCTTGGATATTGACATACAGGGTTTGCATTTTCTCAAAGAATTGGTTGAACTGCAATTGCTGTGATGGGGTCAAAGAAAAGTGTACATCGGGGTTGGCTTGTAAAGTTTGGTACAAACTGAAAAAGTCATTGCCCAGCTTTTCAAAATGCACATCTAAACCGTTTTCGGTTTTAGAGGCAAACACATCTTTCCAAATCAATTTCATATTCATTACATAGAACATAAAACGGCTGAACAAACCATTTTCAGCATTTGGAATGAGGGTTGTAATTTGCTTGGGAGTACCTGAAAGTAAAGCTGATAAACAAGGTCTGTCAATTTCTACATATTCCTTATCTGTTCTGCGATAATATGAGATAGGTTCGTGTTGAAAAGCATTGCGAAAACCATCGCTAAAGTCTCCGTAATCGCTTTTAAATGCTTTGGCAAGGGTATCACCCTCTGTTTCAAAAATAAGCCCTCTTTTGTCGCTATCACCCAATATTTCTAAAAAGCCTGTTGCACTGTTATTGGCAGGAATGAACAACATTTTTTGGGGTGGTTTCTGTGGCTTTTCGGTGTTGGCATCTTTACCCTTGTTTGCGTTGTACTCTTGCATATCCACCTCAAACTGTTGCTTCATTATCTTGGCTTGGTTTCTTAATGCTAAGTGTATGGGTTCAACCAATTTTCGGCAATGAATTAAAATGCCTTTCCCTGCTGATGCTTTGGCAGAAATGAAAATGAACAGATTTGTATTTACTGGATTGTCGCCATACTTACCAATGAGTTTAGGAAATGCCACACTTAACGTAACCAATGACCCTAACAATAAAATATCCCTTTCCTCTTTGGTGGTGGCTACTTGTGTAATGTGTTTTAAAAACTCTGGTATTGTGTCAAACACTGCATCGGGCAAAGTAGGCATTTGTTCTTCGGGCTGTGTTTCCTCTTGATCCGTTGCCTTTTGCTTAGGTTCAAACTTTTTGTGTTCTTGGGTGTGGTGTGAATAGGCACTATTTACGGCAGTCTTAATTTCTCTTTCAGATAAATCAAAATGCTGTGTACATAGTATTTCAGTATCGGATTGCGATAAACCAACTCTGTTGCAATTAGAAGCAAGCAGATAAATATAATTATTTCTGTTTCCATCGGTGTATGATGCTTTTTGGTTTGTGAATTGAATTTGTTGATTGAATAAAAATGTAATGTTGAGGTCTTCGGGTTCTGCCGTTTCTATTGGAACAACTGGAGCAATAGCCGTAGGCGTTTGCGATTGTTGTACTTGAATGAATTGGGGCAAAGCCACAATGAATTTCTCGTTTTGGATGGTCCTGTAAGCGTTGGGGTCGTGGCTCATAAAACAAAGCCTTGTAACATCTTTGCAGCTTGGGTCTGCCTTTAGTCCTGTGGCATCTTCATAATACTTCTGCACTTGCAAATAAGCAATGTCGTGGTGTTCCAGTTCTGTACTTACCTCAACAAATACTTTTAAGCCGTTGCCACTTGGACTAATGAAGCAAAGTGATGTGTAGGAGATTTTGCTAATGATTGCAAACGCAGTTTGCAATTGCTCTGGTGTTAGTTTGTCAAAATCTAAATGCACAAAGCCACTGTACATTTCAAGAAAAGGCATTTGCCTTTTTTCGGTGAATACAGCCGAAGGCGTAAAAGCTAATAACTGTTTCTTTTTGTTGTCGGCTTCTGCCTTATTGCCTTGTGCAATAAGATTGCGGATTTCTTCTACTTCCGTTTTGTACTTGTCGGAAATAATGTCTTTACCTATCAGCAGTAGAGATTTTTTTTCTACCGGGATAGTAAAGTTTCTAAATATGGTACTTGATGCCATTTCTTTTCTTTCTTATCGGTTAAAAAATTCTATTTGCGTTTGTTCTTGAGTATGTACTCGGTAGCCATAGCATCAATTTCATCGGTTGATGATTGACGGTTACGCTGCAACCAGTCGTCTAACTCGGAACGCTTGAAATAGAGTTTCTTTCCCTGGGGACAGAAATGGGGAATGCTCTTTGTACTTGTAAGTTTGTACAAATGTGAGGGGCTTACATCAAGGAATGTGCAAGCCTCGTTGAAGTTTAATACTGTTTTTTGCAGTAAGTTTTGCTCATCTAATTTGTTTGCAATTTCTGTGAGCTTGTCGAGAATTAAATTTTCTGTTGCCATCTTTTTATTTTTTAAAATTTGATGGAACAAAACTCTACAATGCAGCAGGGGCAATGGTTAAGGGGTTATTCCCTTAATCACTAATCATAATAATCTTAATGTTTTTTATTGCATTTGTTTGAAGATTTTATCAATAGTTGCCTTTTCTTTCGGCTCAACTGCGTTCTTATTATTACTTGCTGAAAGATTATTTGCAGTAATTAGATTGTCGCTTTTAGAATAGAAAAATTGCGATTTTTCAATATTGGCTAAAGTGAGATTATGAAAGTAAGGTTTGAATTTATTGACGATGTATCTAAAGTTCTTGGTTTCGCAATTGATTTGGATTTTCACAGAATTGGGCAATATGCTTTTTGATATTAATACTTTCAATAATTCATCCGCACTGGTAACATCTTCATTCAAAAATTCAACTTGGTGGCACAATTGATTTACTACTGATTTCAACTTTTCAAAATCATCTTTAAAGCCAAAGTTTAAAACCTCTTGCCCTTTAAAATCAATATCCGCAGGGGTTAATGGTTTCAACTCTTGTATTAATGCCTTTGGTAAATTCAAATCCAATAAATAAAAATCTTCAATACTGGTGGGGCTGTCAATACTGTCTTTGCTCAATTCCTGAATATCAAAAAATAAAATAGTGAGGTGCTGCCTTAACAACTGCAATACAAAATGAGGTAACGAGCTTTGCTCGGTTGGTGCTTCCTCAAATCCTCTTTCCTTAATCTCCTTAACTGTGTTTACGGTTAAGGCTTTGATGTTCTTTAATGCAATGGTGGTGTGGTACACTATATCCACCTTTTTGCTGTACTTCTGCATTTTGGTATTAAAAGCATTGTAAACACGAAGTGTTTCAAGGCTGATGACAGCATTATAAAACTTGCTTACTGCATCGCTGTATGCTGGAAAATCTATTGCGTAGCAATGGTTTTTCAAAGTGCTTGTACCCTTTGTATTTTGCTTTGTTAGCCATTTGGAGAGGTCGGAATAATCAGCCAACAATATTTGAAGCTGTTGCACCAACTCGGCTTCTGTGGTGGGTTCTTTACTGCCTACCTTTTTTATTTTCTCGGTGATGGCTTTTGTGCTTTTGGCATCAAAAGTCCAGGGCATAAGTTCTTTGAACAAAATGCTATTCAATATTTTTATTTCCATTATAAGCCAATATTTATTTTGTTAGCTGCTACTGTTTTCTTTTCATCAATTACATTAGCATAAATCTGTGTTGTTTTCAAATGCCTGTGTCCAAGCAATTTTGATACTGTGAAAATATCAGTACCTAAAGTAAGCTGCAACGTGGCGTATGTGTGCCTTGCACAGTGGAAAGTGATGTGCTTTTCAATTCCTGCCTTTATCATCCATCTGTATAAATCAGCATTGCGACTATCGGAGTATATCAAATCAGGAAATACCGGGTCGGCTGGCTTTCCTTTTTCTCCTAATAAATTATAGGCTTCATCAGATATGGGCAATGTTTCAGATCCTTTTGTTTTTTGCTGTACGAAACGGATGTAATGCCCTAACTCTGTTGATTGTTGCATTTCACTCCATTTCAATTTCTGAATATCGCTAAAACGTAAGCCTGTAAGACAAGCAAAAATAAAAGCCCTTTTCATCAACTCGTTTTTACATTCGGTTTTGGCTAAGGTCTTTAATTCATCAAGGGTTAAAAACTCTCTTACTGGTTCGCCTTGTGGCAAGCCATCTACCATTTCGGCAGGGTTGGTTTTTAGTATGCCATCCCTTACAGCTTGTTTGAGTGCTGCTCTGAACTTATTAAAATAGCTGTATTTGGTATTGGTTGAAATTGCCTTTTTAGTTTTGGTACTGGCTTCTTTCAACAGGTAATCCCTGAAGCCATCAACAAAGGCTTTATTGATTTGGTTAAACTGTATATCTCTTGGGCAATACTTTTTCAAGTGCTTTATGGTACTATCCCAATTGCCATAATTCCCTTTGCTGTCTTTTCTCTTTTCAGCCAATGCCTCCATATACATAATGAAGTACGTTTTTAGCTTCTCCTTGTCGTGGAAATCATAAGTGCTGTTTTGTATCTCTAAATGCCTTTTACTGCGGATGGTTTCAGCCAATGCCAGTATCTTTTTATTCTCCTCTTTTACTGCATTAGTGAGCTTCCCTTTTTCGGGGTCGGGTGATAGGTACAAATTCAAATACTCGTATTGGCGTTTGCCGTTGGAGTAGTACTCCAGGTAAAGGCTTATTTTATCGCCTTTGAGCCGTTGTCTTAATGTTACTTTCATTTTCTTATCAGTTAAATAAATTATCAATTGAAGCCCTTTTGATGATGGTGCGACTGCCCAGCTTTGCCACCGGCAAACGGTTACTTTTTATCATCCGTTGAATGGTCCATCTGCTTGCACCCAAAAGGGTAGCAACTTCCAGTATGCTTAAAAATTCTTTCTCTCTTAAATTAGTGTGATTACCTGCTATCGGGTTGGATAGGGTTTCAGTAGCAACTACTGGAGAAGGGGAAACAATTTTGCTTTGTTGGTTCTTAAATTCTGCGTTTACCTTTTCTTCTCGTTTGGTTTTCTTGTAGGCTGCACTGTTGCACTTATGGCCACAATACTTCGTTGTGGTCTTTTGGGCTATGAAAGCCTTACCACAATGATTACAGAATTTAGGAAGTTTAATTGTACTACTCATTTGTTGCTACTTGTTGCAGTATGTTGCTGTGTGGTGCTACTTGGTGCATTATTTCGCCTGACTTCCATCAAACTGATATGTGGGCAACAAAATAGCCAATTGGGCAACAACTGGGCAACAAATATAAGTAAAAAAGTAGAGTTGGGCAACAAAAAAGAGAAAGAAAAGTGTAGTGAAACTCAACAAAAACAGGCACTTAACAAACAAAAGAAAGTAAGTTACTTCCCGATACAAAATCGACTAAAAATATTAACTAATAAATCATCGCTTGTTATTTCTCCTGTAATTTCACCTAAATGAAATAAGGCTTTACGAATATCTATTGCTATAAAATCACCGGTAAGTTCAGAGTTTAGGCCTTTCATTACATCATTTAGGGCAATCCCAGAATTGTGCAACGCTTCGTAATGGCGACTATTGTTTACTAAAGTTTGCGAAGATTGGTTTAACTCTGTAGCCTTATATTGCAAAACCGATAAAAGTTCTGAAATTTCCGCTTTTTTACCTGAAATGTAAATTGTGTTTGGAAATTCCGTAAAATTTTCCTCAATAGTTTTTCTATTACAAAGGTCTATTTTGTTGGCAACTGGTATCACTGGTTTACCAGCCACTTTCAAGTTTTCAAGTTCCAATTTCAATTCTTCGGGGGTAGTAATTTGGGCATCAAAAATATAAATAACCATATCCGCTTTGCTCAGTTTTTCAAAGGTTTTTTCAATACCCATTCCTTCAATTTCATCACCCGATTGGCGTATACCGGCGGTATCAATAAACCTAAAAATTACACCATTAATTGAAGCCGCCTCTTCTATTGTATCGCGTGTAGTGCCAGCTATACTGCTCACTATAGCCCTATCTTCATTTAATAAAGCGTTAAGTACTGTGCTTTTCCCGGCATTTGGTTTTCCTGCTATTACCGTGGCTATCCCATTTTTTAAAACGTTGCCCAAGACAAAACTTTCCTTCAATTTATTTATATACTCGTAAATTTCTGAAACTAATTGATGAAGATGGCTCCTATCAGCAAACTCCACATCCTCTTCTCCAAAATCCAACTCTAGTTCAATTAAAGAAGCAAAGTCTATCAACTGCTGCCTCAATTCTTTAATCTTAATTGAAAATCCTCCTCTCATTTGGTCAATAGCCATGCGGTGCGAAAGTTCGCTATCGGATGAAATCAAATCGGCTACTGCCTCGGCCTGTGCCAAATCTAATTTTCCATTTAAAAAAGCCCTGAGTGTAAATTCCCCAGCCTTCGCCGTTCTTGCTCCCTGCCTTATTAATAGTTCAATTATTTTTTGCTGAATATAATGTGAGCCATGGCACGAAATTTCTACTACGTTTTCACCCGTATAGGAATTTGGCCCCTTAAATATGGATAAGACCACTTCATCCAACATTCTCAGTCTATCCTCCCCCTCTACCCCATGCGAGATGAGGCTTGGGGGTGAGATAATCTTCCCAAAATGTAGTGTATGACTCTCCTTATCTCGTATATTTTTTGAAAAAACCGATTGAGCAATGGTAATTGCGTCAGAACCTGAAAGCCTTATGACACCAATAGCCCCAATACCGACCGGGGTGGCCAATGCTACTATTGCTTCTTGCATTAATTTAAAAATTAGGACTCATAGCGTATTTACTATAGAAATCGAATATTTCTTCCGTGGCTTCTTCGGCAGTGTCAACCAGTTTAAATAAAAACAAGTCCTCGGCATTTATATTTTTTTCTTGTTTTAGAATCACTTTTTCAATCCAGTCCACTAATCCTGTCCAGTATTCTCTTCCCACCAATACAATTGGAAATTTACCCACCTTCATAGTTTGAACCAAAGTTAAGGCTTCAAATAATTCATCTAAAGTGCCAAACCCACCAGGCAATACAATAAATCCCTGGGCGTATTTCATAAACATGACTTTGCGGACAAAGAAAAATTTAAAATTAATGAGTTTATCATAGTCAATATAGTCGTTAGGATATTGTTCAAATGGTAAATTAATATTTAACCCAACCGATTTTCCTCCCGCCTTTTTAGCCCCTTTATTGGCAGCTTCCATAATACCCGGGCCCCCGCCTGTAATAACTCCGTATCCCGCTTCACTTAGTTTTATGGCAATATCCTCGCCTAATTTATAATATTTGTTCTCGGGTGTAGTTCGAGCCGAGCCAAAAATAGAAACACACGGACCTATACGAGCCAAAGTATCATAGCCCTCCACAAATTCGCTCATTACTTTAAAAATATTCCAACTATCCGTACTTTTTATTTCTGGCCATTGTTGCATTTCAAATGCTTTTTTAACTTTCTGGTTGTGCAGAATTTTATCTTCTTTGTTCATCTTATTATTCATTTACAAAGAACGATACTATGGCTTGGATTAAAAAATGAAATATGGTAGCGTAAGTCTGATTACAAATTAGAAAACCTTTTGATCTTTAACCATCCTGTTCGTAGATGTCTTTGTTGCTTACTGAATAACCTGCATGCATCAAACAATCCTGGTGATTATTAGACCTCTTTCATAATTCAATTTTTTATTGAACTCCTGAAGGGATTTAGGATTATTCCGGATTGATTTGCTACCAGTATTTTGTCTTTAACAGAACTTTTAAGCCCCTTAGCGGGAAAATATTGGTAGAAAATAGAATCCTTGATCAACATTAGTTCCTTGGATTAATATTTACAAAACAACTATAATTTGTACTTAATTATTCCAAAATAACCAACCAATAATTCCTTTTCCCTTTTTGGGCAATGATATATTTGTTATTGATAATATGGGCAAAGGAAATTACAAATTCAGCATCCATTACTTTTTCTTTGTTGATGCTAATCCCACCTGCTTTTATAAGTTCACGGGCCTGGCCACGAGATGAGAATACTCCGGTTTTATCGGTCAAAAATTCAACCACATTTAGGCCTTGCTCCAATTCAGATTTGGAAATTACGGATTGCGGAACCCCCTCAAACACATCCAAAAGAGTTTGCTCATCAATAAATTTAAATGAATCGGAAGTGGCTTTCCCAAATAATATTTCTGAAGCTTCCATCGCTTTTAAATAAGCATTTTCGGAATGAACTCGTGTGGTAATATCTTTGGCTAAAGCTTTTTGCAATGCCCTTATATGAGGGGCTTTGGCATGTTCAATTTCAAGTGTTTCTATTTCGTCTTTTCCAAATAAAGTAAATATGCGGATGTAATTTTTTACATCTTCATCGGAGCTATTTAGCCAAAACTGATAAAATTTATAAGGCGAAGTTCGCTTGGCATCCAGCCAAATATTCCCCCCTTCGGTTTTCCCAAATTTAGATCCATCCGCTTTTTTAATAAGAGGGGTGGTTAGTGCAAAGGCTTCGCCTTGGCTTTTGCGACGGATAAGTTCGGTTCCGGTTACAATATTTCCCCATTGATCACTACCTCCCATTTGCAGTTGAACACCTTTATTTTTCCATAGCCAGTAAAAATCATAGCCTTGTACCAATTGATAACTGAACTCGGTAAACGACATGCCACTTTCCAATCGGCTTTTTACCGAGTCTTTGGCCATCATATAATTCACCGAAATGTGTTTGCCAACATCGCGTATAAATTCTAAAAAACTTAAGCCTTTAAACCAATCATAATTATTTACAATTTCGGCAGAATTTACACCGCTTTTAAAATCAAGAAATTTTTCAAGTTGTGCTTTCTGTCTGGATAAATTATAATTAAGGGTGTCTTCATCCAAAAGGTTGCGTTCCTGACTTTTGCCACTTGGGTCACCTACCATACCAGTTGCCCCGCCAATTAAAGCCATTGGCTTATGTCCTGCTTTTTGAAAATGCAAAAGCATCATTATTTGTACTAAGTTGCCTACACCCAACGAATCGGCCGTTGGGTCAAAACCGATATAGCCAGTTACCATTTGCTTATTAAGCAGTTCTTCGGTTCCCGGCATTATATCATGCAGCATCCGCCGCCACTTTAGTTCTTCTATAAAATTGTATTTGGGCATTTTTTTAGATTTAAGATTATGAGATATGTGACTTTAAGTATTCTATCAGGAATAATAAAACTTTTTGATTTTAATTCTATTTATTATTTACAAACCTTAGTAGAAAACTGGAAGTCCGGTTTTAAAAAAACCTTATTACCTTATTTATACATTTAATAAGGTAATAAGGTTGTGTTATTGTAGTATAATAATCTTCTACTAAGGTTTTTTATTTGCCCGTTTTTTTAATTATTATTTTAAT
>JBJXDS010000292.1:0-6296 GCA_046154525.1 Bacteroidia bacterium | reverse complement strand
TTTTGTTTGGCTGCAGCTATTGGTTTGCAATTGACGCTGGTGTTTGATAATATAAAGTTTTGAATTTTTAATTTCTGAAATAAGATGCCTCGTTCCTCGGCATGACAAACCACGGAGGATTGTCACGCAGACCCGCAAGGATTTCCCAATTTCAAATTTCAACTTTCTAATTTCCCAAAAATCGTAAATCGGTTTATCTTTGCACCTCAAATTTTTAAAAAATGACATTTGATTTAATAGTAATAGGCAGCGGCCCGGGGGGCTATGTAGCAGCCATTCGTGCTTCGCAATTGGGGCTTAGTGTAGCGGTAATTGAACGGGCAGAAATAGGTGGTATTTGCCTCAACTGGGGTTGTATCCCTACCAAAGCTTTATTAAAATCGGCCCAGGTTTTTGAATATATCAATCATGCCAAAGATTACGGAATTACAGTGGGTGAAGCCAATGTGGATTTTGGAGCGGTAGTTAGCCGAAGCCGAACCGTAGCTGGTGGAATGAGCAAAGGGGTTCAGTTTTTGATGAAGAAAAATAAAATTACGGTGATAGCTGGTTTTGGAAAATTGGTGGCCAAAGGAAAAGTAGAAGTGGATAATAACGGAGCCAAAGAAACCCACGAAGCCAAACATATAATATTAGCCACCGGAGCCAGCAGCCGCGAATTGCCCAATATAAAAATTGATGGTAAAAAAGTGATTGGCTACCGCGAAGCTATGGTATTGCCCGAAATGCCAAAAACCATGATAGTAATAGGCTCAGGAGCTATAGGCAGTGAGTTTGCGTATTTTTATAATGCCATGGGAACCAAAGTAACAATGGTAGAATTTATGCCAAATATACTTCCTGTGGAAGATGAAGATGTGAGCAAAGCCATGGAAAAAATATTTAAAACCAAAGGCATGGAAGTTCTAACTGCTTCATCTGTTGAGTCGGTGGATACAAGTGGAACAGGCTGTGTGGTAAAAATAAAAACCCCCAAAGGCGAAGAAACCCGTGAGTGTGATATTGTGCTTTCGGCAGCAGGGGTTCAAACTAATTTGGAAAATTTAGGATTAGAAACCCTTGGCATAAAAACTGATAAAGGAAAAGTATTGGTTAATGAATATTACCAAACCAATGTAGAAGGAATTTATGCCATTGGCGATATAGTTCCCGGTCAAGCTTTGGCCCACGTGGCCAGTGCCGAAGGAATAATATGTGTAGAGAAAATTGCCGGTCACCACCCCGAGCCATTGGATTATAATAATATCCCGGGCTGTACCTATTGCTGGCCTGAAGTGGCTTCTGTAGGTTATACCGAAAAACAAGCTAAAGAAAAAGGGTATGAATTAAAAATAGGCAAATTTCCATTTTCAGCCTCCGGCAAAGCCAGTGCGGCAGGTGCTAAAGAAGGATTTGTAAAAGTGATATTTGATGCCAAATATGGTGAATGGTTGGGCTGCCACATGGTTGGGGCCAACGTTACCGAAATGATAGCCGAAGCGGTGGTAGCCCGTAAATTAGAAACAACAGGCCATGAAATTATAAAATCTGTTCACCCGCACCCAACTATGAGTGAAGCCATAATGGAAGCGGCTGCAGCGGCTTATGGGGAGGTTATACATTTGTAGACCTCACTCCCGGCCCCTCTCTTGAGGAGGAGAGTGGAGTGTTCTTTCGATAAAAAAATGTACAATAATCAACGTTCAATTTTCAATGTTCAATATTCTTGCGTCAGCCGTCCCCCTTTGAAGGGGGCAGGGGGATGATTTCAGAATAACCAATAATTTACAATGCAAATCCAAAAATTCACATTCAACTATTTTTCTGAAAACACATACGTATTGTATGATGAAACGAAGGAATGTGCCATTATTGATCCGGGCTGTTGCAACCGAGAGGAAGAAAATACTTTTAAAAATTTTATTGTTTCGCAAGGTTTAAAACCTCTCCTTTTTTTAAACACCCATTGCCATATTGATCATATCTTAGGGAATGCTTTTGTGGCTGATACCTATAAACTTGAATTACAAATTCATAATGAAGATTTACAAGTCCTATCAGCAGGTATAGGTGTGGCTTTAAAATATGGAATTCCTTACAATCCTTCTCCTCAGCCGGGTGTTTTCTTAACCGAAGGGCAAACAGTTTCATTTGGTACTACCATTTTGAATATTGCTTTTACACCTGGCCATTCACCGGGCAGTATTTGTTTTATCAACACCAAAAGTAAAAGTGTAATAGGCGGTGATGTGCTTTTTCAGGGAAGTATTGGGAGAACTGATTTGCCCGGTGGCGACTTTGAAACCCTTGCTAATTCTATACGAACCAAACTTTATACCTTGCCTGACGATTACATTGTTTATCCCGGTCACGGAGATGAAACAACCATTGGTGTTGAAAAGATTCACAACCCATTTGTAAAGGCAGGTTTGTCATATTAAAGCAAAACTCTAAGTTTGTGATAGTAATAAATAATGAGTTCCTATGAAATATTTTCTTTGTACAATTATTGGCTTGCTAACAGGATTAGTCTGTATTTCACTTTTTGAGTACTTAAGCATTTATTTATTTCCGTTGCCATCCGGTTTAGATATGCAGGATATGAATTCAATTGCCGAAAATATGGACAGTATTCCTTTGGTCAATTTTATTTTGGTACTTGTAAGTTATGCCCTTGCGTCTTTTATTGCAGGATTTGTGAGTGTAAAAATAAGGACTCCCAAACCTCAACTACCTGTTATTACTATAGCTATATTATTAACGGCATTCGGGTTTGTTAATTTTTTAACTATTCCCCATCCGCTATGGATGATAATTGCAGGTTCTGTTACTTTTATCCCCATGGTGTGGCTTGGAGGAAAAGCCGGATTAAACAGAAGGGATTATCAGGTTTATGGATTTTAGGTCAAAATCTTCAATAGATTAATCTTTGTAGTATCTATAAGCAAGATTATATTAAACTTGCATTTGTTTTGAAAAACGATGTATGATTTTATAGAAGGAAAATTAGAAAAACTTACCCCGGCTTTTGCAGTTATTAATTGTAATGGCTTGGGGTTTCACATTAATATTTCGGTTTACACATTCGAAAAACTAAAAGTCCTAAGTAATAGCAGGCTTCATGTTCACCAGGTAATTTCGGAAGACAGCCATTCTCTTTTTGGATTTTTTACCGAAAAGGAGCGGGAAGTTTTCAGGCATTTAATATCGGTAAGTGGTGTAGGTGCCAATACGGCCCGTATACTTTTGTCATCTTTAAATGAAGATTCACTTATTAATGCAATAATAAGAAAGGATGCCCCGTTATTACAATCAGTTAAGGGAATTGGCCCCAAGGCTGCCCAAAGAATCATTTTAGAACTTTTTGATAAAATGGGCAAGATAGGTGGAGGAAGCGGAACATCGCCTGGCATGGTTAGCAGTGCATTTGATGAGGCATTACAAGCTATGCAAGCTTTGGGTTATGCCAGAGCAACAGCAGAAAAAGCTTTAATGAGGGTGAGTAAGGAGCAAGGCGAAAGTGCAACAACGGAAAGCCTTGTGAAAGATGCATTTAAATACCTTTAATTGTATATTTTTGCAAAAAAAAAGAAAACTATAAGGATACGTTACTAAAATTAAAATTAGAAGTTGAAAACCACGTTTACCCGCATGTTATTGGTCGCTTCGGCGGCCTTTGGTATTTCATTTATTTCTTCGGGCACCAACGATGGTTTGAGGCATGATGTTAAATTGGCTGTAGGTGACGATACTACTAAAAATGACACCTCAAAACTTAAGTATCCTTTAAAAGACAAAAAACCTTACGATTATAATTTTAAAAAAAGTCGTTTTGATCTAAAAGACCCGGATGTTTTAAAAAAGAACACCGAATACGATGCCGAAACCAATTCTTACATTGAACGTGAAAAATTAGGCAACCGCAATCTTACACCACCCAAATCAAAATCATTTTCGGATTATTTAAAAGAATTGAACGAACAGGAAGAACAAGATTATTTTCGTTCAAAAAGCAAAGCCACCAATTTTGTTCGTAGTTCGGGTGCAGTGCCTGAAACCTTTAAAATTCCGGAAGCTGTGGACAGATTATTTGGACCAGGGCTAATAGATATAAAACCTTCTGGCTCGGCTGAGGCTACTTTTGGTGGCAGCTATAATGTGGTAAGAAACCCTGCTATTCCTGTAAGACAGCAGCGAACCGGCACCCCTGATTTTAAAATTAAAATGCAAGTAAGTGTGGCAGGGCAAATAGGGGATAAATTAAAAATAAACACCAATTATGATACTGATGCCACCTTTGAATTTGAAAACCAAATAAAATTAAACTGGGAAGGTGGCGAAGATGATATTTTAAAAAAAATAGAATTGGGTAATGTTAGTTTGCCCCTTAATGGAAGCCTAATTACAGCAGGCCAAAGTTTATTCGGGATTAAACTACAAACACAATTTGGTAAACTAATGGTTACCACCATAGCCACCCAGCAAAGGGGGCAAACTACAGAAACAGAAGTAAGTGGTGGTGCACAAATAACAAAATTTGATATTCAGGCCAATAATTATGAAGCGAATAAACATTTTTTTTTAGGTCAGTTTTTTAAAGACCAATATGATGATGCGTTAAGCTTACTACCAATAATTCAGTCAGGCGCAGTTATTAATTACATTGAGGTTTGGGTTACCAACCGTAATAAATCATTTAATGATAATCGCAACTTGGTTCCTTTTGTGGATTTGGGCGAAGCCACCCCTTATAATCCAAATTTAAAAGATTTTGGAAATCAAACGCCTCAAACACTTAATGAAGCAAATATTTTATGGAGTAAAATTATTTCTGATCCTGCCCTAAATAGTACTACTTCAGTTATTGATGCCTTTAAATCAAAATATCCTTCATTAGATATGAAGGTGGGGATTGATTACAACATATTAACCAATGCCCGTAAGCTTACTGAACAGGAATTTACAATTAACAGGCAGTTAGGTTACATATCTCTTAATCAGGCATTGAATAATGACGAAATTTTAGGAGTTGCATATGAGTATACTTACAATGGAGCAGTATATCAGGTGGGGCAATTATCGCGAGATAATCCTCCAGGACCCGGTGGAAGCGGTAACGACCTAGTTGTAAAAATGATAAAATCTACCATTACCAATACCCGCTGGCCATTGTGGGATTTGATGATGAAAAATATTTATTCCCTTAATACGTACAATGTTCAGTCCCAGGATTTCACATTGAACGTAGTATATGCTGATGATAAATCGGCCGATTTAAATTACTTACCAGTAGCACCAGCCGAAACCCGAATTTTTGAAAAGCAACTTATTACGGTTTTAAACCTTGATAAAATGAACAAACAAACCGAGGCCAAGCCCGACGGGGTTTATGACCTTATTGACGGTGTAACTGTAAATATGCTTAATGGCCGGATTATTTTTCCGGTTAGGGAACCGTTTGGGAATTTTTTAAGGGCAAAATTCAATGCACCATCGGGTAAAGATGCCAATTTTTATGCCTATGACGCCTTGTATGACTCCACAAAATGGTGGGCCGAGCAAGACGTTTCACACAATAAATTTTTTTTAAGGGGAAGTTATAGGGGTAGCACTACAAACGTAATTTCTTTAAACGCAATAAACGTACCACAGGGGTCGGTAAGGGTTACCGCCAATGGGTCTGCTCTTACCGAAAATGTTGATTTTACAGTGGACTACAATCTGGGGCAGGTGAGGATAATAAATGAAGGGATTATTAATTCGGGAGCTGTAATAAAAGTGTCTTCAGAAAGCAACTCCTTATTTACCCTGCAACAAAAAACTTTAGTTGGCTCGCGTTTTGACTACACCCATTCACGAAACCTTTTGTTAGGAGGAACTATAATGCATATGACCGAAAGGCCATTGACACCTAAAGTGGATATTGGACAGGAACCTATACTGAATACAATTGTGGGATTAGATGGAACCTTTAACAAAGATTCCAGGTTTCTTACTAAATTGGTAGACAGGCTGCCATTTATTGAAACCAAGGAAAAATCGAATGTAATAATAAGTGGTGAAGTAGCCAAAATTTTTCCCCATAATGCCAAAACAATTGGTAATACAAAAGGAACTTCTTTTTTAGATGATTTTGAAGGGGCAGAAACCCCTTTCGACCTCAAATATGTACTCAACTGGAAATTTGCCTCTACACCTCAGGGCCAAAAAGATTTATTTCCTGAAACCGCCTCAGATTCTACCAATGCATTTAAAAGAGCAAAAATTTCATTCCACACCATTGACCAAACTTTTTCGAGTACCGACAAAAAATATAT
>JBJXDS010000291.1:0-5673 GCA_046154525.1 Bacteroidia bacterium | reverse complement strand
TCCTCGCATAAAGGAAGTGGTATTGTATTATCCCAAATAGATTCATCAATTATAGAAAAATGTGTGGCTTACAATACAGGTACCGCCAATTCAGCTTGCGGTGGACCTGGAGGAATTTGGGTTTGGGCCGCAAATAGAATTACAATTCAATTATGCGAATCGCATCACAATTCTTCCGGAACGTCAACTGGTTGCGATGGTTTAGGCTTTGATTTAGATGGTGGCGTAACGAACTCCATATTGCAATATTGTTATTCGCACGACAATGATGGGGCCGGTATTTTGTTGGGTAATTTTAGCGGAGCAAGGCCCTGGGGAAACAATACCGTGCGTTATAATGTGAGTGTAAATGATGCAAGAACAAACAACAGTTCTATCACTTTATTCACGGCCCCAAATACCACATGGAATGGATTAAAATGTTATAATAATACAATTTATGTCACCCCTTCTTCTAAAAATAAAACACCTGAATTTGGTGCATTTCAAATGACAGATTATGGCACCAATATGTTAGGTGTAGAATGTTATAACAACATCTTTCAAACGACAAGTGGTTTACCTTTGGTATCTGTGCCAACGACATTCGTTGCTCAG
Source organism: Bacteroidia bacterium (assembly GCA_046154525.1). GTDB lineage: Bacteria > Bacteroidota > Bacteroidia > NS11-12g > UBA9320 > JABWCE01. The sequence continues at coordinate 5,076 of JBJXDS010000291.1, read as the reverse complement.
AATCCAAAATTTATTGGTAACTTGTATTATTCATCAGGACAAAGTTTTATAATTAATTATGGAAGTAAATATACCTCACTCTCTGCATTCAGAGCAGCAGGAAGTTTTTGCGAAAAGAATGGAGCAACAAATACTGGTTTTGACATAGATCCGTTATTAATCAATACAAGTAAATCTACCCTTACATTATACCCTAAACCTCTCGATTCTCTGGATGCATTTAAGTTACCTTCAACTTCACCTGCAAAAGATGCCGCACTTGACTTAAAAACGCTATTCGGTATTGACCCGGGAGCAAGAGATTTTTGGAATAATAAAATAAAAAGTGGGGGTAATTTTGACATAGGTGCCTTTGAATATTCTGGAACAACAAATAGTATAATTGACCATAACAAATTTGAATCCTGGGTTGTTTTATACCCCAATCCAACGGAAGGGGAATTTGTAAATATTCAATTTAAAAAACCCATCTTAATGGATTTACATATTGAGGTTACAAATTATTCAGGCCAATTGGTAAGTAGTCAATTGGTTTCAAGCAAGGAAATTATAGACAATAATCTAAAATTACCCTTAACTGGATTACAAAGTGGAATATATTTTGTAAAAATTGTAAATGAAAAGGAAGTGATAAATTTAAAACTAACTATTTCGAAATAAAAATACTGGTTCTAACACGGGTTTGGCAAAAGTGGCGGTTCAGTGCTTAGTATGACAGTTTTTACTAAATTTGAACATTGGTGCTTCGTATGAAGTTTTGTGGTGAAAACCGCCACCTTCGCCAAGCCCGAAAACGTTAGCGGTCATTGTAAAAGACGACAGTGCAACATTAGAACGACACAACAGAAATACAATAGAAGTTATTAAAATATGAAGGCAAACGGTAAAACAATAAAGGAAATTCTGACAAACCTGCCAATTGACAGGGCTGAACCTTTTAACAAACTACACGATGTTATTGTGAAAAATCTGCCTAAAGGTTTTGAAGCTGCTATAAGTTATGGTGGATTGGGATATGTTGTTCCACATACAATTTATCCAGCAGGTTATCATTGCAAACCAAGCGAGCCATTACCATTTGCGGGACTTGCTTCACAGAAAAATTCTATTAATTTTTACCATATGGGTATTTATGCCGACCCTAAATTATTGGCATGGTTTGTAATGGAATATCCAAAGCATACTAAGCAAAAACTTGATATGGGAAAAAGTTGCATTCGTTTTAATAAATTGGACGACATTCCATACCAACTCATAGGCGAACTAATGAAAAAAATGAGTGCGAAAGAATGGATAAAAATCTATGAAACTAACTTAAAAAAATAGCTATGAAAAAGTATGTAATTTTAAAGTTAATTGGACTGGAAATGCTGACTATGATAACCTTAGTTATCATTTCATTCATTGAAGTTGCAGTGTATTCTTATCTCATTAATCCTGGAAATGAACAAAGTGTTTATGAAGCACACGCAAATACTTCTGCACCTTATATTTCAGGTATTTTCGGGTTCATCGTTTTCTTTCTTGTTGCACGATATTGGAAGAAAAAAAGTTACCCGAACGTATTCAAATTGGCAATTCTTTTCCCGCTCATTTATGTTCTCTTGGACATTATCATAATAACAGCAGCAGGTGTGAAATGGTCTGACTTCATTTTAATATTCGCTATTGCCAATACAGCAAAATTCATTGGAAGCTACTTAGGATATAAATTAACCAAATGACAGCGTACACAGACGAAATGGCTCCATTAGAAAAAATAAATATCAAACAAATAATAATTCAAAATGGCAGAAAAGAAATCAAAACTTGCAGAAATTAAAACAAAGCAAACTTCGGAAAGTGTTGAAGATTTTATCAATTCTGTTAAAGAAGAACAAAAGCGAAAAGACAGTTTTGTGCTTTTAGAAATGATGAAAAAGGCAAGTGGAGAAGATGCAAAAATGTGGGGAGGTTCAATTATTGGCTTTGGACATAAAAGATACAAAAGCCCAACCAGCGGCAGAGAAGTTGATTGGTTTCTGATAGGTTTTTCTCCTCGGAAAGCAAATCTTACTTTATACCTGATGATAAACCATAAAGAACATGAGGATGCAATTAAAAAGTTAGGTAAACACAAAACCGATGGTGGCTGCATTTATATTAATAAACTGGAAGACATTGATTTGAAAATTCTAAAAGGAATGATGAATGCCTCTTTAAAGCAAAGCAAATAAGAAAAGATGGGGCTTTCTAAAAGACATATTTATTTCATTGTAACAGTGGTTTTACTGACAACTTTTCTGACTTGGTTTTTCTATGCTCACGAAACATTGCCAAAGCCAATTCGGGCAGCGACAGCTTTAATCGAAACACCAGTTGCAATTGCTTCCGGACTTTCACATTACTTAAAACTTGGAGTAGATGTTTATGAAACACCTTGGGCAATTATTCTTACCAACTTTCTATTTTCAGTTGTGATGGTTTTCTTGGTTGACAAATTTTTCAAAAGACGAAAACAAAAATATGCACTAAAATAATATGTGGACTTGCCCAAAATGTAATCATAAATTTTACAACACAAATCAATCGCATTCTTGTGGAAACTATACTGTGGATGACTTTTTAAAGGGTAAATCCGAAACGATGATTGGCTTGTTCAGTTACTTCATTTCCGAATACAAAAAAATTGGAGAGTTTGATATTCATCCTGTAAAAACCAGGATAGCCTTATTGACGAAAATGCGTTTCTGTTCAATCAACAAAATCGGTGCTGACTATATAAATGTTCATTTAGTTTTTACCCAGCCTTATACTGACACATTGTGTTTTTATAAAATTGATAATTTAGAAAACAGGTTCTATGTTCATCACTTTAAGATTCACAATGAATTAGACATCAATAAAGAAGTTAGAAAGTATATGGCATTAGCCTATGAAATAGGTAACAGGAAACATGTTCAATCGAAATCTATCAAAGACATAATAAAATGAAAAGTAAAATGGAACAAAAAATACAACTTAAACATCCCGCTGGCAAAAAAGCCATAAGCATGGATAAAGAAAAATATGACGTTATCGAAAAATCACTTTTGATTTGCCTAAAAGGAAAAGCAGCAGCAACTCATAAAGAAATTTTAAACGCAATAACCGAAGATTTTAAAAAGAATAAAATAAAATTTGAAGGTTCAGTTGAATGGCATATGGAATGGGTAAAACTTGACTTAGAAGCCAGGAAGCAAATTACTCGAATGGCAGACACGACACCAATTAAATTTAAACTTACTTGACAAAACAACGAACCGCTAACACGGGTTTGGCAAAATTGGCGGTTCAGTGCTCCGCAGACACATTTGTGGTTAATCAAAGTTTGGTTCCCACCGCCTTGCTTCGTGTCCACACGTTGCAATAGTTGATTATTAGCAAAAGATATTTTTGAGTACCCTTATTCATAGGCTACTTTTTATGTAACGAAAAACTTTAAATTTGAATTTTTAAAAGATGTGTAGGCTGAATTTTAGTTTGTTTTTGTTGCAACGTGTGGACACGAAGCAAGGCGGTGGTTAAAATAAGGAAAGACTTATTAGCAAAACTTAAAGAACAAGGCATTAATTCACTGAATGACGCCCAGTAACAAAAAACGAATCTTTAATTAAGAAAGTAAGCAATTTAAAAAATAATAATTATGGCACTTATCAATCCACACATCAACTTTAATGGAAATGCGGAAGAAGCATTTACCTTTTACAAAACAGTATTTGGCGGAGAATTCTCAAAGGTTATTCGCTTTAAAGAAATTTCAAGCCCTGAATATCCTATACCTCCAAACGAGGAAAATAAATTAATGCATATTGCTTTGCCTATTGGCAGTAATGTTTTAATGGCTAACGACATTTTAGAGGTTATGGGTAAAGTAAGTGAAGAAGAAAACAGAAGCAAAATTTCAATCAGTGCAGAAAGCAAAGAAGAAGCCTACAATTTATTTATCGGACTTTCACTAGGTGGACAAATTGAAATGCCTCTTGACGAAAACCCTGATGGAACTTATTTTGCAATGTTCAGAGATAAATTCGGAATTGAATGGATGGTAAAGTTTGACCCAAAAGAATAACAAATAAATCAACTGTGTTCACTGACAGACAAAGAAAAACTGGTGCACCGCCTTGCTTGGTGTCCACACGTTGCAATAGTTGATTATTAGCAAAAGATATTTTTGAGTACCCTTATTCATCGGCTACTTTTTATGTAACGAAAAACTTTAAATTTGAATTTTTAAAAGATGTGCAGGCTGAATTTTAGTTTATTTTTGTTGCAACGTGTGGACACGAAGCAAGGCGGTGCCATAAAACAAAGAAAGTATGATAACCGAATTTAAAAATTGCCAATCTTGTGGGATGCCTTTAAAACGAGATGAAAAAGGTGGAGGAACAAATGCTGACGGAGGCATTAGCAAAATGTATTGTTCCTACTGCTACGACAATGGTGAATTCATTTACAAAGGAAATAATGTGAAAGAATTTCAAGAATTGTGTAAACAAAAAATGATGGAAGGTGGACACTCCAAATTCTTCTCATGGCTATTTACAAGAGGGATGAAGCGATTAAGAAGGTGGAAAAATAATTAGCTTTTTACTTAGCAACCGACAACTAAAACGATGAATGCTGTTCCTCATTCTAACAACCTTCACTGCGAACTTCGGGCCGAAGAGCTTCAGGCGAACAGCAGCACTGCCGATAACATAAGATTAAAAGAAATTTTAAGAAGAGAGCCTTTGTTCGGTAAACAAACAGCAGTGCTTCTAGCAAACAGTGGTGGTAATACGAACAGTGGTGCATCTAATCCCTTCTTTTTAAAACTTCTTTAATCCCTTCTTCGTTATGCACCATTTTAAAACTACAACAGCAATGACAAGACTTCTACTAATTTTTACAATTTTTCTTCCGACTATATTGTTTGGGCAGAAAATTATTATTGACAGCTGTGGTCTCGACAACGACAAAAAATTAAATAAATATGAATCGGATTATTTCAACAAAGCATTAGAAAAACAACGTGGCGACTTCAACTTCGCCGACAAAAAAATTGGTTTCGCTTAC
>JBJXDS010000290.1:0-7992 GCA_046154525.1 Bacteroidia bacterium | reverse complement strand
TTTGCTATTGAAAGTATTGATAGAATTGAATTTTTGAGCACCCCCTGGGGTCCTTTAGAAATAAGGTTTAAAGACGGAAAACCACAAATTTCTTTGTTATAATAACTAAATCGAATGCAGGAAACGGGACTAATGCCAAATGGGGTTAGTCCTGTTCCTGTTTTATAACCTAACCAATATGGTGTATAATTGTATCTTTACAGGGATTTAATACTTCCTCAAATTAATGGGTGAGCTTTTGCAATTTATTTGGTTATCTCTGGCAGGTGTTGCTTTGGTATCATTGGCCGAATGGATGTACTATCATAAAAATGTGCATGTAGAGGTTACACGAACAGTGGTTCATATCGGAGCCGGTTTATTGGCTTTATTTTTACCCGTATATTTTCAAAATCAATGGTGGGTGCTTTTAATATGTGGTTTGGTGCAACTAATATTAGTGGTTAGCAATAACCGGGGTTATCTCAAAAGTATTAGTGCCGTAAAGCGAAAAACCTACGGTGGGTTTGTTTACCCCATGGTTATTTATATGGTCTATATGGCTTGGTATTATTCCGGCAGCCGCCACGACCAAATTGTGCAGTCCTATGCCTATTTTCATTTACCGGTTTTAATATTAACACTTTGCGACCCCCTAGCTACTTTGATAGGCCGGCTTTACCCAATTATAAAATTTAATACCCTTCATAAAAGTATTGGGGGCACTATAGCGTTTTGGGTGTTGGCATTCCTTTTATCCTGTTTTATACTGCTCTACTCCCATTTGTTTAATACCAAAGACATCACCTGGGTTGCTATTTTTATAGCCACGGTTGCAAGCCTTACTGAACTCTACAGCAAAAAAGGATTGGATAATTTATTTGTTCCAATTGCTGTGCTGTTGGCCATGTATGTGGTGGAGTATTTTTTTTAGTTTATTGCAACAAACCAAAAAAGGCAAAATATTTTATAAAAAACATTAAATAGTAACAATGGGCTGAAGCACATTGTCGCAAATAGTTTTAAAGCATTCATACAATTGGCTAAACAATTAGCTATAGCCTCTTACAGAATACAACAACAAACAAGTTGTTGCAACCACTTGTTTCCTAAAAACCTCTTCCCAAAGCTCTGGTATCTTCGGCTTCTTTCAAAGCTATAATCATATCCAGGGCTATAGGAACCACATCACTGCAAATGGTTATAAAACTATCTTTGGTAGCATTATCCATCACAAAATTTATAGCTTCTACTTCGTTGGGTATGGCATGAACAATTTTATTAGGATCTACAGAATGAATACCCTTTGTAATTAAATCAATAATTTCCTGTCCGCTTTTGCCCCTTAGGTTTTTATCTTGGCGGATTACAATTTCATCAAACAATTGGGCAGCCTCCATTCCTAATGAAATGGTGTCTTCATCGCGTCTATCCCCTACTCCTGCCACCACTCCTACTTTCCTGGGGCTTTCCACTTTTTTAATAAATTTACCCAAAGCCTGCAAACCGGCTGTGTTATGTGCATAATCTACCATTACGGTATAATTATTAAAATAGAATAAATTCATCCGTCCCGGGGTTTGGGCTGGCGATGGAATAAAGGTTTGTAAGGCTAAACGAATATCTTCTAGTTTAAAATTTCTTAAATACGAGGCCATCACCACAGGTAAGGTATTTGCAATATTAAATTCCGCTTTACCACCAAAGGTTATAGGAATATTGGTTACTTTTTCTACCCTAATTTTCCATTCCCCTTTTAAAATGGTGACATAGCCATTTTCAAATACAGTGGCCAATCCGCCTTCTTTGCAATGTTCTTTTATACGGGGATTGTTTTCATCCAAGCTGAACAAAGCTACTTTACAATCCACATCGTTTCGCATTTCATAAACAAGGTCATCATCGGCATTCAATATGGCGTAACCTTCAGGCAATACACTTCGGGGAACCACCGATTTTACTCTGGCCAATTGTTCAATGGTATCAATTCCCTGCAAGCCTAAATGATCGGCGGCTATATTGGTAACAATGGCCATATCGCAATTATGAAAACCCAATCCGGCTCTTAAAATTCCGCCCCGGGCACATTCCAGCACGGCAAAATCAACAGAAGGGTCTTTTAAAACAAACTCGGCTGACACGGGCCCTGTGCAATCGCCTCTCACCATCAATTCGTTTTGAATATAAACTCCATCCGTGGTGGTATACCCAACCTTATACCCTATTTGCTTGCAGATATGGGCCATCATCCGGGTGGTAGTGGTTTTTCCATTGGTACCTGATACGGCTATAATTGGTATCCTGGCCGAACTTCCCGGGGGATAAAGCATGTCAATTACCGGTTCGGCCACATTGCGCCCAATCCCTTCTGTAGGGTCAAGGTGCATGCGGAATCCCGGGGCTGCATTTACTTCTAATACAGCGCCTCCATTTTCCATAAGTGGAGTGCTTAAATCAGGTGCCATAATATCTACGCCGCATATATCCAAGCCTATAATACGGGCTATTCTTTCACACATAAACACATTGCTGGGATGTACCAAATCGGTTACATCTGTGGCTGTTCCACCAGTGCTGATATTGGCTGTGGGTTTTAACCAAAGTTCTTCACCCTTTGGTAATACAGTTTCCAGAGTAATGCCTTTTTCGTTTAAAATATTTTGGGTAAAATGATCTACTTTTATAGAGGTCAATACTTTTTCATGGCCATAACCTCTCCTGGGGTCTGAGTTTACAATATCAATCAATTGTTGAATCGTATTTTTTCCATCGCCTATTACTGCTGCCGGTGTCCTTTTTGCAGCGCAAATAAATTTATAATTGATCACCAAAATCCGATGGTCGTAACCTGTTATAAATTTTTCTACAATAATACCTTTACAGTATTTTTGAGCTGCATGAAACCCAGCCACCAAATCATTCCAATTGGTTAGATTAGTGGTAGCGCCTTTACCATGATTTCCATTAACCGGTTTGGTTACCAAAGGATATCCAAATTTATCGGCAGTGGCTTTAAGTTCCTCTTCATTATAACATATTCTTCCCCGTGGTACCGGAATTTCTGCCGCTTCCAAAAGATTTTTGGTATCTTCCTTATCGCAGGCTATTTCTACCGCTATACTGCTTGTGGTACTGGCTATGGTGGCTTGAATTCGGTGCTGATTTACCCCGTATCCCAATTGTACCAATGAACGGTTATTCAATCTTATAAAAGGAATTTTACGTTTAACGGCTTCATCCACTATTGAACCCGTACTTGGGCCTAATCTGTCATTTTCCCTAATTTCACGTAATTCCTGGATATCGGTATTTACATCATACTCCTTGCCACTAATCAATGCCTCGGCAATTCTTAAAGCCGATTTGGCGGCATATATTCCCGCCTTTTGCTCGTAGTAACTGAATACAACATGGTACACACCCTTGGTAGCTGTTTCTCGTGTTCGGCCAAAACCACATTCCATACCGGCCAGGGTTTGTATTTCTAAAGCTATGTGCTCGATAACATGGCCCATCCAGGTTCCATCCTTTACTCTATGAAAAAATCCACCTGGCACCCCGGGAGAACACCTGTGAGAATGCATGCTGGGAAACATTGTTTCTATACGCTCCGAAAAACCTTCAATTTTATTGGTTGGTCGTTCTTCCAATTCCTCCAAATCCAATCGCATTACAATCAATTTATGCCGTTTTACATTCCAGTAATTGGGCCCGTTCATTACTTTAATATCTATTATCTTCATAACTGCTTTTTTATAAATTTAAGGTATTTTTATTTGTCAGAAATTTGCAAGCGGCAATTTATAGTTTTAAAAATTAAAAATGCAAATGGAATAGGTTAAACCGGCAACCTTTTGGTAGTTAGTTCCAAAATTTTTAAAAAGCCTTATGATTTGGTAAATGAAAATTCATAATTTTAGGTTAGGATTGCTTCTTTTTGTGTTTATTACTTGTTATTTAAAAAAGGGTTAATCCTTAACATTCTGTTAAGAATGGCCTATTTTTGAAACCTTTTTAAACTATGATTCCTACCGGAAAATTAATCTCAATAGGCGGAGCAGAAGATAAGGGCACCGAGGCCGAGCCCGATTTTATCCAAAAAAACAATCTCAATTTTTTTGAACTTGGTATTCTTAAACGAATTGTTGAAGAAATTGGAGGAAGCCGTTCTCATATCGAAGTTATAACCACAGCGTCCTCTATTCCTGAAGAAGTAGGTGAAAATTATTTAAGGGCTTTTGGAAAAATTGGATGTGATAATATTGGTATAATTCATATTAAAAATCGTGATGATGCCAACAATCCAGATTACCTTGATCGAATACTGAAATGTGATGGGGTGATGTTCTCAGGAGGAAATCAGCTAAGACTTACTACTATTTTGGGCGGAACTGAATTGATGACTATTATCCACCACAGGTATGAAAACGAAAATTTTGTGGTAGCCGGAACCAGTGCCGGAGCCATGGCCATGAGCAACACCATGATTTATCATGGTAATAGTACCACAGCTCATCTAAAAGGCGAAGTAAAAATTACCACAGGTTTGGCTTTTATTCAAAATGTAATTATAGATTCACATTTTGAAAAACGAGGCCGTTTCGGGCGTTTAGCCCAAGCTGTAGGCTGTAATCCTATGTGTATAGGTATAGGCCTGGGCGAAGACACCGGATTAATAATTAAAGACGGAAATCATTTTGAAGCCATTGGTAGCGGCTGTGTCATTATTGTTGATGGTCATAAAATTCGTCATTCCAATATTGCCGATATTCCCGAAGGAAGCCCTATTTCCTTAGAAAATCTTATAGTACATGTGATGGTAGATGGTGATAGTTACGATTTGAAAAACAGGATTTTTCATGGTAATTTTATCTCATTGATTCAGGAGCATTAATTTTTTTTATTAACAAAAAACTATCATGTCAAAAACAGTTCGCGAGTTAGAACCTAAAGAAATGTGGAACCATTTTGCCGATATTAATGCTGTTCCTCGTCCGTCAAAAAAGGAAGAACGCATTATTGCCTTTATGGTGGAGTTTGGAAAAAGCCTTGGGCTGCCAACCATAAAGGATGAGGCAGGAAACGTAATTATTAAAAAACCGGCCAGCAAAGGCATGGAAAATATGCAAACCATTGTGTTGCAAAGTCATTTGGATATGGTTCATCAAAAAAATGCCGACACTGATTTTGATTTTGATACACAGGGAATAGAAATGCTGGTGGATGGCGATTGGGTAAAAGCCAACGGTACTACTTTAGGAGCTGATAATGGGATCGGGGTAGCCAGTATTATGACGGTTTTAGCTTCCAAAACCATTGCCCATCCGGCCATTGAGGCTCTATTTACAATAGATGAAGAAACCGGGATGACGGGGGCCTTAAACCTGAAAGGCGGATTACTTGATGGAAAAATATTATTGAACCTGGATACGGAGGACGATAATGAACTAACCATTGGCTGTGCCGGAGGTGTGGATGTTACCGCTACAGGAGGATACACTCATGAGGCTGTTCCGCCCAATTCGGCAGGTTATAGATTGTATGTAAAAGGATTGACGGGCGGCCATTCAGGCATGGATATTTACAAAGGCCGTGGCAATGCTAATAAAATAATGAACCGTGTTTTATTGGGGTTGTTCGAAAAATACGGAATACAGATAGGTAGTATTGATGGGGGCAGTTTACGAAATGCCATACCCCGTGAATCAGTGGCTGAGTTTGTAATTCCTGAAAGTGAAGAAAAAGCTTTGGACTGGTTTATTAAAACCATAGAAACTGAAATAAAAGCCGAACACACGACCACCGATCCCAATCTTTCCATAACCGTAGAAAAAGGCGATACTTTTTTTAGGGTATTGCAAAAAGGGTTTCAGTCTAAATTATTAAAAAGCCTGTATGCCTCTGCCAATGGCATTTACCGCATGAGTCCTGATATTTTACATTTGGTGCAAACCTCTAATAATTTAGCACGAGTAATGGTAAAGGAAGGCGAATATTCCATACAATGCCTTACCCGCAGTTCGGTGGACAGTGAAAAAATGGATCTGGCCAATGCCTTAAAATCCACGTTTGAATTAATTGGGGCCAAGGTTGATTTTAAAGGCTCGTATCCCGGCTGGACTCCAATGCCCGAAGCTGACATTGTAAAAATAATGGGCAGCCTATATAAGGAATTATATAAAGAAGATGCCCTGATAGGTGCCTGCCATGCCGGTTTGGAGTGTGGAATTTTAGGTGGTAATTATCCTGATATAGAAATGATTTCTTTTGGGCCAAACATCCGTGGAGCCCATTCACCCGACGAAAAAGTACAGATCAGTTCTGTACAAAAATATTGGGTATTTTTTATGGAGACGTTGGGGAGGATACCTGAGAAATAGATTTCATACGAATAACTTTATCAAGGGTATAAACAAGTTATCGGCTATTTTATGACAGTTCCCCATCAAACATTTTTTGGAGTTGACGAAAATGGAAATGCCATTAATTATGGTTTTGTTAGAGAAATAATTGATGAAGACAGGCTCATTAAATTATTAAAACAACGAATACAGATTTTCTTTGTTGGACAGGTTGAACCATTAATCAAGGCAAGTCCATTTCCTCTTTCCATAATGATATGTATTGGTATTGAAACTTTAGGTGAAATTACTGTTTTAGCAAATGCCGATGACAATGGAATTCAATTTAAAAAGATATTAGGGAAATTTAACAGTGGATTCTCCAAAAGATTAACTATTAGTCAAAAGGAATTAATTAGAAAAAATTGGCCAGAAAAGGATACTGAGAAAATACAATCACTTGCTGACTTATTTTATAAATATTATAGAAATACAATGATTCACGGGTATAGGGGTAAAGGGGTATTTCTCAGCTCAGAACTCGATATATTGTATACCTTTAAAGATGGCTTCTTAGTAATTAATCCTGATTTATTCTGGTTTCGATTTAAAGAAATATTTGACTTGGTATTTGATCAACTCATAAAAGACAGGAAAAATGGTAGCGGCGAGAGAACAAGGTGCTTAGATTACATTAGGAAGCTACTAGAATAAAAAGCACCCTACTTTCTTAATGTCTGTGACTCAAGACATAAAACTTATGCGAAGCATGCATTATTTTTAATATATCCTGAGAAAGTCTGAAACAGGATTTTCTTATTTAAAAAATTTATCTTCCTTCCATTTCTCAGGATTGGTAATTATGTATTCGGCAATGGTTTGGTATGATTGTTCATTTCGAATTATATTTTCATAATAATTTCTTTGCCAAACGGTTTGTAAGTCTGTGTTTTTCCTAAACCATTTTGTTACCCCAATTTTGTATCCGCGTATTATTGAACCAATAGAACGTGGAATTATTTTTTGAAAGGCGTTTTGTTGTTGTGGTAGTGGCGGCGGTGGCGGTAGGGGTTCAAAATTTTGAACCCCTACGTTTTGAATCCCCGCATCCAACGAACCATTCAATTCAATAATTCCATGAATATGATTTGGCATGATAATATGTTCATGCAAAATTACATTTGGAAAATGTTCAGGGATTTGTAACCAACATTCATTTGCAATTTTGCCGGCATCATTCAAAACCATTTGTTGTTTTGAATTTATTAAATCAAAATTCTCATATATTTCCCCAAATAAACATTCTCTATTATGACAACAAATAGTTATAAAATATAATCCTTCTCTAGAATAGTCATAGCCCTTTAGGCGGATAGATCTTCGATGATGAATTTGAGGATTGTATTTCATTCAGGATAAGGTTTGATTAACAAATTTAATATTGTTTTCGGATATTACATGGGTTCAAAATTTTGTGGTGAAGGGGTTCGAAATTTTGTGCTTGTAGGGGTTCAAAATTTTGAACCCCTACTCTGATATCCGATTGAACAAAATCATAAATACAATCAAGATTGATTATTATTGTGATTGAATATCCTTATTCAGACAATTGATGCATATGAAATATAAATTCACCCTCATTCTACTTTCAACCCTTCTTCAAACCAACCTC
>JBJXDS010000289.1:0-6587 GCA_046154525.1 Bacteroidia bacterium | reverse complement strand
TTTAAACAGAGTTATGATCTTGTAATGAAGCACTGCATTGCCTATAACCTGTGAAAAAAGCCTCGAACCTCGCATCTATACCCGTAAATATACCTGTCATAATTTTGTCTTTATTTGGTATTATGGTTTTTTTACTTTTGTTTTATAAAAAATTAATCAATATGACCCGTTTTTATATTTTTTGTCTCCTCTTATTTTCTTTCTCGCTAGCCAGCTTTGGCCAGCTTACAGAAATAAAATTAAAAATAACTGATAATCTGCCTAACCATAATGGTTCTAAGATTTTTAAAAAATCGGCCACCAATCCAAAAACCTGTGGAGCCGATACAGTAGAGTATCCCCGGAGGAAAGCCACCGCTTTTAACTCCATTGCCATGCGGAAAAATTATTCATTAGGGCAGATTTACGGGGCCCCTCAGGATATTACAATCCATGGATTTACTTTTTATGCTTGGGCTGTGGCCAATCCACCAACGGATAAAACGGTACGACTTATTTGCAATATTTATAAAGCAGGTTCCGATTCATTGCCAAGTGGCAACCCCTTGCAAAGTGACACTGTAACCGTAGATTCAACCTTTGGTGGCGGTGTACTTACCAAATTGCAAAAACATGCGCATTTTAAAACCCCGGTTACTGTTAATTATCCTTACATTCTTACTGTTGAATCTGATAGTGTAAGCCTTAGTGCAGGATTGGTAGCCAACTCATGGACCGCCAAAGATGGGGATAGAAAAAATTTGTTATGTGGTTCGGTAAGTGGAAAATGGTACAGAGGTTTAAATTTAAATATTGGTGGTGTAACTCTTGATGCTGATATGCAATTTTATCCTCATGTAACTTATAAATTTGGAACTGATTTTAAAATGCCCGACTGTTTTGATTTTAAGGATTCGGCCCGTTTTAAAAATGATTATCTCAACAATGTTTCAGGTAGCAAATTTTATAGTTTATATTCATTTTATGATTTAGACTGGTATTGCCACCAATGGAATTATGGCGAAATGCCATGGAACTATTATAACGAAGATGGTATTTATAAATATAGCGGAAAAGGAAATTTTAAAGTTAGACTAATAAGTTATAATTATCAATGGAGAGGCAACACCCCATGCATTGATACAGTAGAAAAAATGCTCTATTTTAAACCAACCAACCCCACGGTAAAAAGTAATTTAAATATTTGCAGAGGGGATAACGCGGTTGTAGAAGTAGCATCCGACACGGGAACTACCATTAAGTGGTATAAATACCCATCCGGCAGTGTGGTGCATACCGGCGAAACTTACAATCTTGGTAAAATCCAAAACAATGATACATTTTATATAAAAGCTTTCAACTACCATTGTGAGAGTGCCTACACCATGCTTATAGTTAGGGTTAATGATTATCCTAAGCACCCCGAAATTAAAGAAGATAGTATTTGCCTGAATGCCAAGGCTAACCTGGAAGCCGTAAGCAATTTAGGAAGTACCGAATGGCATATCGACAGTACCTTTTTACCTTTTTTTAAAGGTAACGTTTTTCAAACAGGCAGCTTAACAAAAAACGCCTCGTATTTTGTAAGATCAAACAACAATGGATGCTATAGTCCCTTTTTTAAAACTGTTACAGCCCATGTAGATAATAGTTTTGCACCCGATGAACCATTTATTTCTAATGATACAAATGTATGCTTAAGACCTTTGGGTAAAGCCGAATTAAAGGCTTTTAGTAAGAACAATGATTCATTGCGATGGTATATTGTTCCTAGTGGGGGCAGCAGTATAGCCAGTGGTAAAAAATTTACCTATATCCCAACTGCAACCGGAGTTTCCACAATTTATGTAGAGGCTCAAAAATCAACCTGCGCAAGCTCGCGTCTCGCCATAAAAATTACTGTAAGTGATTATCCATCTATTAGCCAGATTTTTGGTGATGAAAAATGTAAAGGGGATACTACTCAAGTGGCAATTATGCTGAGTACACCAGGAGCTACAGTTTGGTATACTTCACCTACCGGGGGTAGTCCCATAGGTTTGGGAACGGTAATCCAATATTATACCCTTAAATCAAAAAACTTATATGCCGAAGCTCAACTTAACGGATGTATTAATCCAACACGGGCCATGGTTCCTATAAAAATAAATGCCTACGATTCTATTACCAATATTGATGCCCCATACGTTTGTGGTAATGCAAAAGCTACCTTGAAAGTAACCGCCGGTACAAGTTTGGTAAAATGGTACGAGGATGAACCGGCTACCAAATTACTGGCAAGCACCGCTACCTATATATCTCCAAATTTATTGACTTCTACAAATTACTACTTCACGGTGGAAAAGAATGGATGTAAAAGCCCAATTTATACAGTTTTGGCTGAAGTACTACCGTTACCTATACCTGATTTTAAAGATACATTATTTAAAAAATTACGCAAAGTAAGGTGCACAGCGTATGCCACTACAGGTGTAAGGTATAAATGGTATATGGGTGATGGAAATACATATACTTCCAGAATAATAAACCATGGTTATACTACTTTTGGAACCTTTAAAATAAAATTAGTGGTAACCTCCATTACCAGCACCTGTAAGGATAGTTTAAGTAAAGATTATTTATTTGATTTTTCAGGTATTACCCCAATTGTTAATCCTAATATTTCTGTAATTCCTAATCCGGCTTCCCAAAATTTTAAAATTAAACTTAACGCTGAACTTTCCAAAGGAAAACTATCTATCATAAGTATGGATGGTAAGTTGGTATATCATTCCATTTTAACAGGCTTGCCCGAAATAGAAATTAGCGAATCCTTTAATCCGGGCACGTATTTAATAAAAGTGGAATCTAATGATAGGGTGGGCATCACAAAATTGATGATAAAATAATTTATCGCATCAAATTAAATCCTCCGTTTATGGTGTGCCGTTGGTTATCACATCCAATGTAATTTAGCGAATAGATATACACGTCATCCTGACTTTGTTTTCCTGAAATTAATCCATCCCAACTTTGATTGGGTGAATCGGTTTCAAATAATTTTTCACCCCAGCGGTTAAATATTTTTAAATTATAAAAGGCATGTATATCCTGAAACTTATTATCAGGATAATGTTCATTCAGCTTGTCTCCATTCGGTGTAAAGGCATTGGGCATATAAATTTCGTTGGGCAAGGCATTGGGGTTTTTGGTTATTTTATGAAAAACTGTGTCTTTACATCCATTGGCGTCGGATACTATTACCCTAAAAATGCCCCCTTCCTGGGTTTTTATGGTTTGAGTTGTTTCGCCTGTACTCCATAAATATATCAAATTGCTACTTGCCATCAAATCCAAAACAGAGGATGTACATGCCATGGTATCACCAGTTATCGAACTTATGTTTTCAGGATAATTTATGATATTAAAACTATCTGATTGTAGGCATCCATCAGCGTTTTTAATAGCTACTTTAACCTGCCCTGGCTTAGTAATAATAGTTTCGCGGCTATACGAACCATTACTCCATTCATAGGTTTCAAAAGGCTTGTTGGTTTTTATTTTAAAAATAAAGGGTCCACAAAACGAGGTATCATTTCTTAAATTCAAGCCAGGATTAATATTTGATAATATAGCCGTATCGCTACTTTTGCAAAGCCCATTGGTAATGGTTACCCAATGCGGCCCCGGTTGGTTTGTACTTATTTGCCTCGAGGATTCACCAGTGTTCCAAAGATACGTGTAGTTTAAAATTTTTACATCAAATACTCCAGAAGCCCCTATACAAACTGCCGTATCTCTTAAATAACTTTTTGGGGGTTTAAACTGAAACGCCTCTAGGGTATCGGTTCTTTGGCAATTATTTTGATTCTTGATTGTAACCCAATATTTACCTGGTTTAGTTATATTCATATGATCAAGCGTGGTGTTATCGCTCCATAAAAAAGATTTATAAATATTGGGAACAAAATATTTAAAAGGTATAAAATTATCATTGCATTGAACCGTATCCTTTCCTGCATCAAAAATTGATTTATCAATTATTACTAAAATTGTATCCCTGGCCACACAAGGCGAACTTGTAACGGTTACTAAATAATTTCCTGTTTGGCCCACAGTTATTGATTGAGTGGATTGCCCGGTGTTCCAGGAAAACAGGCTGCCAGCATTTCCAGCATTCAATTTTAAAGAATCAGCTTTACAAAAAATGGTATCCCTCCCTAGTCTTACCTTAATGTTATCTTTGATAGTAACTAAATAATCAAACGTATCAATACAAACGCTGTTTATAGCAATAAGCATAACTTTATAAGTGCCAGCTTTGGCGTAAATATAAGTAGGTGATTTTATATTTGATGTATCCTTATTTGTGCCGGGTTCACCAAAATCCCAGTGATATCTTAGAGCGCCAATGCTTTGGTTAGTAAATGTAACGCCAGTATTGGTGCAATTAGTTTTAGCAGTATAAAAAACCGAAACTACTTCAAATACACAATTGGCTACATTAAACTGGTAATCACGCCTGGTTTCACCAATTAATACCCCGTTACGATATTCTTTTACCTTAATACCCATTACAAACTGATTGGCTTGGTCAGGGGTTACTGTTAGTCTTCCGGTTAGTTCATCCACCTCCAATAGTGGGTTTCCTCCCATTTCATCATTCACATTAAATGGGCTTTTCCAGCTTACCAATCTGTTACCAGATAATGGAAACGTTGGCAATCTATTATTGCTATTAAAATCGGGCCTTCCATTTCCGGTGGAGGCACCAAGGTAGGGAGTGCATATTTCGTAAACTAATGAATCTCCATCTTCATCCGTAGCTGAATGATCAAATACAAAGGGGGCATTTAAACATAAAAAAATAGGTGGTCGTGCTTTAAAAACCGGGCTGCTGTTTTTTCCAATTACTGATTCAGGTTTTATTTCGGTCCAATAAGTAGCCCCGGTATTGCCAGGATTATTAATATTTACCACCACGGTATTACGGCAGCATCTTTCAAATGAAATAATATAGCCATTGGCAAGTTTTGGCAAAACCATGTTTGTTTCATACACATACATGTCCACACACACATCGGGCGAATTTTTAATGCATTTATAAGGATTGGCCGATACCCTTACAGGATTCTGACGGCCTACTTCCTTACATAAGCTTTTTATTAAACTGCCCGTTTTTGCGTTAAATACATTAATAAATGCTGTAGCATCATCCGCTATGGATGCTGGTCGTCCATCTTTGCAATCCAAATAAAGAGTAAGTTTTACGGCATAGGTCACATCGCCATTGGTAGCTTTTGAAACATACTTATAGGTTATTTCGCCTCCAAAAATGTGTGAAGCTGAAACCCAATGGGCTAAAAAAATAAAAATAATAACTAACCCCTTTTTCAATTCAATACCGACATATCATTCAAAAGTATAATCGAAAGACAGATAATCCTAATATAGGAGGTGAAAAGGTTTTTTTAAGAGGGAAATAAATACCCTCAATCTCTAGGAAGATTAGAATTGGTTTAAAAAGATAAAATCTTATTTTTGAATTAATGATGCTTACCCTGGATTTTAAAAAACAGCTTTTACAAACCTGTAAAAAAATTATTACTGAGCGGATGGAAAACGCCAACAAAGCCATGCAGGCTGCCCAGGAAGCTGCCAATGGCGAAGACAAAAGCAGTGCGGGAGATAAGTACGAAACCTCCAGGGCTATGGGCCATCGCGATAGGGATATGTATGCCCGGCAATTGGTAGAAGCCAAAAATGAATTGCAAAAACTAGAAAGGATATCCATAGGGCCGGTTGATTTTGTAAAACATGGTTCTTTGCTTTTGGCCAATGAGACCATTTATTTTATTTCAACGGGAATTGGTAAAATGGAAATAAATAATAAAACCATTATGGCTATATCCAAAGAATCGCCCATTGCCCAGGCTATGTTAGGAAAACGATTAGATGAAGAATTTACGTTTAATAAAAATCAATGGAAAATTACAATACTTATTTAGTAGTTTTAAATTGCTATTACACGTTTGTATAAATTAAATAAAAGGCTATATTTGCAGCCGTAATAGAGGATGTTTAAAGAGGGGATAGATTCCCCTTTTTTGTTGCAATATGGTTAGTCTTGTATCAAAGTTAAATCAATGGACATCAGATTTCCTTGAGGGGTCGGATGAGTTTTTGGTAGATGTAGAAAACAAGGCAGGTTCAAGCAAATACCGTGTGTTGGTAGATGGTCTGGATCCAATAACCATCAAACGATGTGCCATGATAAGCCGCTACTTATCAAAGCAAATGGAGGAAGATAGCAGTTTGGATGAGGACGATTATTTCACCTTTGAAGTATCATCTCCCGGGGCCGACAGGCCATTAAAACTGCCAAAACAATATTACAAACACATTGGCCGCCAGTTGGCCATCGAAACTTTGGAAGAAAAACAATTAAGTGGAATATTAAAATCCGTGGAAGAAAATAACATTACTATTGCCGTTCAGGTTTCAAAAAAAGAAACAATAGAAGAAACATTAGAATTTAAGAATATAAAAGAAGCAAACGTAATAATATCATTTAAATAAAGAATAAAAAAGATGAGTTTAGGAATTGGATTAGTTGAATCGTTTTCGGA
>JBJXDS010000288.1:0-3155 GCA_046154525.1 Bacteroidia bacterium | reverse complement strand
GTTTTAAAACTATCAGTTTCTGCATCATCAGTTTCGGCATCGGTAAATCCAGTTAAATGCCCCGGGGGGGCTACTACCTTATCTTTGAGTGGTGGTTTTCTTGGATCAGGAGCAAATTGGGAATGGTTTAAAGATAGCTGCGATGGAAAATTGATTGGTACCACCGGAAATAAATTAATTATTTATCCCTCGGCAACCTATCTATATTATGTAAGGGCAAAAGGGATTTGTAATTCTACTCCTTGTGTATCGGCAACGATTATCGTAACCAATAGTAATTCTAATGACCCATCCGGTATTCACTCTTCTAATAATTCACTCTGTTATGGTCAAACTTCAGCCCTTTCGGTTTTAGGCGGTTCATTAGGTACAGGAGCTGTTTGGAAATGGTATACCGGACTATATTGTACCGATTCCTTTATTGGCCAGGGGGCAACTATCACCATTAAACCAAGCGACACAGCAATTTATTTTGTTAAGGCCGAAGGAACTTGCAACATCACGAATTGTGCTGTTGACACTATTTTAGTAAATAAACTTCCAAGGCCAAATGCCGGGAACGACACCTTTGTGTGCCTTTGGTCTTCGGTGGAACTGAAAGCCAACGCCCCGGGTTGTAAATTTTACAATTGGAGCCCAACAATCGGGCTGGATAATCCAAATTTGCTAAATCCAAAGGCAAGTCCTATAACCGTTACCCATTATATTTTATCAGCAACCGATACTAATAATTGTACAAACACTGATACTCTTGAAATTATTGTTAACCAATTACCAAGGGTGGATGCAGGTTACGATACTGCCATTTGCAAGGGTGGGTTTGCACAATTAAATACAAGTAGGGGAGGAGCAACCTACAAATGGATGCCTGGTAATGAATTGAACGACACAAATATTTCTAATCCAAAAGCAAGCCCCAAGTTAACTACTAAGTATTCAGTAACATTAACCGACTCCAATGGGTGTTCCAATTCAGACGAGGTAAGGATAACGGTTAACCCATTGCCCAATGCCAATGCAGGCAAGGACGTTGCAATTTGCCAAGGTGAAATAGCGCAATTAAAGGCAAGTGGTGGCATTAGTTACATCTGGGATGACACTTTAGAAATAGATATTCCCAATATTTCTAATCCAAAAGCAAAGCCCTTAAATACCAAAACCTTTAAAGTTAGAGTGGGCAATATTTACGGTTGTAGCGCTATCGATAGTTTAAAAATAATTGTAAACCCTTTGCCGTTGGCCAATGCAGGAATTGACGATTCCATTTGTATTGGACAAAGTACCATTTTAGATGCCGAAGGAGGAATTTTATTTGTATGGAATCCTTCAAAGGGATTGGACAAATTTGATGAATCAAAAGTTACGGCCAGACCTGAAATTTCAACAATATATTCGGTGATGGTGACCGATTTTAATGGGTGTTCAAAATCGGATGAGGTATACATTACGGTTAATTTATTACCGCTTGTAAAGGTTAATGTTGATACTAGTATTTGCGCAGGAACCGCTTATCAATTAAAAACTGCAGGTAACTTTAAAAATTTTGATTGGAAAGAAAATAATTCCACCTTTTCACTGATAAAAAATCCGGTCGTAAATCCAGTAAAAACTTCAACAACCTATACATTGAAGGCCACAGATTTTAATAATTGCCAAAACAGCGATTCTGTTATTGTAACCGTTGTTCAAGATCCTTCTCCTAAAATTTCGTCATCCGATTCTATAGTTTGTAAAAACCAGTATTGGGCAGAATATTGCACTGTCCAAAGTTCTAACAATTTCAATTGGTCGGTTGAAAACGGGAATATTTTAACAGGACAGGGAACCAATTGCATTAAAGTACATTGGTCTGATGTAGCTACTTCGGGCAAAGTTTTAGTTACTGAAAAATTAAAAAGTCTCCCGCAATGCTCCTCTTCAAATATTTTTGAAATTAAAATGAAAGATGGCAAGGCCCCATTACAAGCCAAAATAATTGCAAAGGCCAATTCCATAAATTCCAATATTTTGATTTGCCAATTTTGCAATTATAAAATATACATTTGGGGATACGAACCTAAAACCCAACAACCTTCTGAAGTGATAAACTGCGAGGGAACTACCTGGTGCAACTTTTTCTTTATAGATACTTTAAAATATAATTATTGGGTAAAGGTTGGAAATGATTCGGGATGCTTAACAAAATCATATTTTAACGCACCACGGTTAACCAATCCAATCGAAAATAATTTGGTTAAAAATAAAATATTAATTTATCCGAACCCTACAGAAGGAATAATTCACATTGAAAGTATCTACTCCATAGACCAAATAAAAATATTTACACCATTGGGAACCAGTAAATTCATTTCTATTCCAGAAGGAAATGATAACCATTATGAGTTAGATTTGAGTGCACTGGCTAAAGGTATATATTTTATAAATTTTAAAACCCAAAAAGGTATAACCAGTTATAAATTGATAAGACAATAGGATAGGCGGGTTTTAAATAGAATTGAGATTTTTTCGTATAAAAGTTAACTAAAACAAATGCTTGTGTCTTGAAATAAAATATGTGTTATACAACTAGTTTAGATAAAGAAATAAAGCAAATTGAAACCCATTTTAACAGAAAATTAAAACAAGGGTTGTTATTTGAACCTACATCTATAAATCTTGGGTTTTCGCATAATTTCACACCCATTATAGCCAATGATGCAAATGAGATGATAATGATGGCACAATGGGGGTTAATACCTCATTGGGCCAAAAATACCAGCTTTCAAAAAAACACATTGAATGCGAAAATTGAAACCATTTCGGAGGTTACTTCTTTCAAAAATTATTTAAACAACAGATGTTTAATATTGGCCGACGGTTTTTATGAATGGCAGTGGCAAGATAGCAAGGGCAAAACCAAACAAAAGTTTTTTATAAGCCTACCCGGAAAGGAATTATTTGCTTTTGCAGGACTTTATAGCGATTATACCAGAATTGAAACGGGTGAAACCTACAGAACCTACACCATGGTAACCACCGATGCTAATAAACTTATGGCTGAAATTCATAATACCAAAAAGCGTATGCCAGTAATATTACTACCCGAATATGAAAATCATTGGCTTACGTTAGGAGCGATGGAGGATTTTAAAAAAATAGAAATTCAATTAATTGCT
>JBJXDS010000287.1:0-4402 GCA_046154525.1 Bacteroidia bacterium | reverse complement strand
GAATACAGATTCATCTTTTTATTTTTTGTTCTAAAATATCTATATTCAAATCCAGAACTGGTATTAATCTCTAAAAAATTATTGGAAGAAGTATAAATTCCTGAAGTGGATGAATTTTCAAAGGTGTATTTATAAAAACTTTGGTTAGCTCGGAAATAGAAATTATCATATAATTTTCGCTTATAAACGGCCTGTATTCCGAAATTTAAAATTGGATAGTTACGGTATATTAAATTGTAAGGCATGGAAGATACCTTGAGCAAAGAAATCCCTAATTCATTTTTTAACACTTTTTCCTGACTAAAGGAAAATGCGGAAATAAAAAAGAAGGAAAATGCAATAAATAATTTGCTCATCGGAAGAACAAATTTAGAAGAAAATTTAAATAAGAATAAAAAACTTTAACTGAGACAAAGGGCCATGGATTTTAATTTTTTTTCTCCGTGTTTTTTGTATTTCTCCCGAAAAATAGGACCAGTTGAGCAAAACCCTTTTTACTCCAAACCCGTTCGGGCCGTAAATGCCGCAAAACTGGTTTTTACCAATTCATCATCTGGATAGTCGAGCAATAAGATTTTATAAATATCTAATGCCTTTAAATGGTAATGGTTTATTTCCCATTTTACCGCCTTGGCTATTTGATTGAAACGGGGGTCTGTAATTTCCTTAAAATATTCTTCAAAATCCTTTTTGGTTTTTTCTTCATTAATGTTGGCCTGAAGCACCAACACCTTACTTTTTAAAGGTTTATTGCCATCTGTTCTACGTTCATAAATCAAAAGGGTTAGAGATTTACTTACCATAAAATAGGTATTGATATTATTAAACCAAAAAAGATCACCAGATACATCCAAATCGAGCAGGGTGTTTTTTTTACCGCTAACCAATTGCACGTTTACCATTTCGGTATTTATGCTGCTTATCCATCTCACAGGCAATTGCTCGTAGCTAAATAGTTTAATAGTATCGGGCATGGTTATCATAAATTCATCGCCCCGGCTTGGTGCACCCGGTATCCCTTTTTCGGTGGATTTCATTTCCCCTTCGTGGCTTTTTAATTCTTTTAAAATATAGGCCATGTAGCGCTGATACTCACTATCTACCGTTTTGGCTAACCCTTCCGAAAGTTCCTTTCCGGTTATGTAACCCTTCTTTTTTACTTCAAATAATTTTTTAGCTCCATCAGAAACGACCAATAACGATTTATCGCCTAAAAAAAGCCGGTCGGTTGGCTCAATAGTTTCACTTTTTTTAACTTTGGACGTAGTGGTGGTTCCTTTTTTATAAACTGTAACATCGCCCGATACCCATTCTACTTTAACCTTTTGGGCTTGGGCTATGGCATTTATTAAAATGAATACTATGACTATATATTTTTTAAACATTTTTAATTTTAATGATGAAGCGGACCAGTAAGGAAATACGTGGTTGTATTATATTTTTTGTGCAGCCATTTAACCAATGTATCGTAAAAATACAAAAGGTCAACGGTGAGCAAAATGGGAACAATAATTGGCGAAGCACTCAGTTTAATATGGAATTGTTTGAAAAGGTAAATGCAAACAAAAATTAAAATAATACTGGTTACCAACTGAATCATTTTGGCATAAAAATGATACCACAAATGCTTGTGAACATAGTGCCTGATAAAAATAAAATTGTGTAGAAAACAAATAAAAAATCCAAATACCCAATCGAGCCAGGCCGGAGTTTTTGAAACATAATCCTGCTTTAAAATCATATTGACAATATTGGCCTGAATTACTATTCCATAAGCATCAGGAGGCCGGCGACCTGTCATTTTTTCGCTCAATGGAGTATAAAAATAATCATCCAATACAGGGCTGCCATTGCAATCGGAACCAAAAAAACCAAGCAACACAATTTTATTTTTTAAAAATCCTTTTGGAAAATTATCACTCTCAATGTCGTTGCCGTTATAGTGATACAGGGCGTTTAAGTTGCCCTCATAATTTATAAGTTCAAAGGGTTTGTTTCGTTTTGCAAATGCTTCGGCTTTTTTAGCATCAAATTGTTTTACCACTTCTAATGCAAATGGATGGATGGTTTTTTTGTCAATAGTATCTTTGGTTCGGAAATACCTTACGGTTTGATCCATTGATGGCACCATCAAATTGGCAAATCCTTCGGTATGATTTCCCAAACCGGGCCATGTTGAAAAATATTTGTCTTTTTGTTTTTCAGGTGAATGATGGTCGCTGCCATTTTTAAATTTGGAGGCTATAACCAATTTAGGAGTATTATTTAAAGCCACTTTTAAAAGGCTGTCGTCCATAAAATTTTTAGGACCTTCAAACAAAAAATCAACCCCTAATACGGCAGGTTTTTCCAAATTTATTTTATTTATCAGAGCCGCTATTTCGCCCCGGCTGCGGTCGGCGGCATTTATTAAAACTATTTTGTTAGATATTTTAGCTTCTATTTCGGAGTTCTTTGGGTTTTTGCCCGAATAAATAATATCTGTTATTTCAATATCCTTAAAGCTATCACCAATAATATTGAATAAATGAAAGTTAAATGGGTTGGAGGCAAAAATACCTATACAAGCAAACACAAATGCGGTGGAGAGAAAGGCATCACGAATTAAAAGTTTAGGGTGTTTTTCGGCCATTGGCAGGTTTTGGATATTATGAGCAAAAATAAGCAACTTAGGTTTTACAATTTAACTTTTCCAAAGTTTTGGTCTCGCCCTTGGCAAGATGGAAATGTCAATAAAAAGACCATTATTTTAATTTTTTTTTACTTTTCCATCCTATTTTTCTATTATTGAAGTTCTTATGCCATGCCTGTGAAATTAACTAAATCACAATTGGGTCGGTTTTGGGCCGTTGTTTTGGTTTTTATAGCCATGCCATCTTTGGCACAATTTAAAGAAAACTTTGATGACGGTGAGCTAATAAATAACCCCAAATGGACGGGCGACACAACAAAATTAAAAGTAATAACAGGCAAGCTACAATCGCAAAGTTCTTTGGCAAATGATAAGTTTTATCTTGCATCAGCCTATGGCCGAACCATTGAAAATACCCAATGGGAGTTTTGGGTCAATTTACAATTTAATACATCATCTGCCAATTATGTTGATGTTTTTTTAACCTCCGATTCGGCCAATTTATTGGGAAAAAATTCAGGGTATTTTTTGAGGATTGGCAATACAGCTGATAATATTTCTTTGTTTAGAAAAATTGGGTTGAACTCAACACTTCTTCTAAATGGAAAAACAGGAATTACCAATCGTGCCAATAATATTTTTAAAATTAAAGTGATTTGCGATAGCAAACGTAATTTTAAACTAACGAGGGATAGCACTGGTATAGGTGAAAACTATATAGAAGAAGGTTCGATAAGAGATACAGTTTTAAATACGTTTAATTTTTTTGGAATTTCCATCCGCCAATCCACGGCGAGTTTTCATGCGAAACATTTTTTTGATGATTTTTATATTGGAAAAATAATGGCTGATACTATTCCGCCTTTAGTAACCAAGTTTGAAATTAAATCGCCCGATACTTTGCATTTTTATTTTTCAGAAAAACTGGATTCAGCTTCATTAATGCCTATAAATTATGAAATAAATAATGGAATGGATATGCCAAAAAGAGTTCGTTTTATTTTGGCTGATAGTTCAAGGGTTGAACTTATATTAAATAAAAAAATGGCTGCCAATGTCGATTACATTATTAAAATTAAAAATTGTAGCGATACTTTAGGAAATAAAATGCGGGATACAAGTATTAGTTTAAGATGGAATTATTATGAAAAGCCGGAGCTACAAGAGGTATTAATTAATGAATTAATGCCCGACCCTGACCCATCGGTAAAATTGCCAATGTATGAATTTGTGGAAATTTACAATCACTCCTCAAAATATTTTCAATTGGAAGGATGCACTCTGAGCGATAGAACCACATCTGCTATACTTCCCTGGGTAGTGCTAAAACCCGATAGTTTTATAATACTTTGCCAAGCCGGAGTTGAAGAACTTTTTAAACCATTTGGCAAGGCTATAGGTATTAAGAATTTTCCGTCATTAAATAATACCGGAGATGAACTGACACTGAAAAATGGTGATGGAAATGTAATTCATAAAATAACCTATAACCTAGATACCTATCAAGATTCATTAAAAATAGATGGAGGATGGTCAATAGAACTTATTGACCCCAATACACTTTGTAATTTTTTAAATTTTAAAGCCTCCGAAAATGCCAATGGAGGAACTCCGGGTTATAAAAATTCAGTAAAAAAATCAAATCCTGATGGGTGGAAACCAGCAGTCAAAAAATTTAAAATACTAACTGATTTAAAAATTGAAATTGTATTTAGTGAGCCATTGGATAGCAGTTTTGCAGTTAACCGTTCAAACTATTCAATAAATGGA
>JBJXDS010000286.1:0-4262 GCA_046154525.1 Bacteroidia bacterium | reverse complement strand
GGCCGGCATGTACCAAAACTGGTTTTTGGATTATGCTTCCTATGTAATTTTAGAAAGGGCAGTCCCGGCATTGGAAGATGGCCTAAAACCTGTACAAAGAAGAATTTTGCACAGCATGTGGGAAATGGAAGATGGGCGGTATAATAAGGTGGCCAACGTGATTGGAAATACCATGAAATTCCATCCGCATGGGGATATGGCTATTGGTGATGCTTTTGTAAATCTGGGGCAAAAAGAGTTGCTGATAGACATGCAGGGAAACTGGGGCGATATTCGTACTGGTGACAGTGCAGCGGCTCCACGATATATTGAAGCCCGTTTATCAAAATTTGCTTTACAGGTTGCTTTTAATCCTAAAACCACCAATTGGCAACGCAGTTATGATGGCAGAAACCGGGAACCTGTAACCTTGCCAATGAAATTTCCGTTGTTACTGGCACAAGGGGTAGAGGGAATTGCGGTAGGGTTAAGCACCAAAATTTTACCCCATAATTTTTGTGAACTTATAGAAGCTAGCATTGATATTTTGAATGGAAAACGGACCAATATCATGCCCGATTTTCCCACAGGTGGTTTGGCTGATTTTAGCAATTACAATGGAGGAAAACGTGGAGGTAGAATTAGGGTAAGAGCAAGAATAGAAGAGAAGGATAAAAAAACATTATTAATAAAAGAAATACCCTTTGGTACCACTACCGGAAGCATTATAGATTCCATAATAAAAGCCAACGACAAGGGCAAAATAAAAATTAAAAAGGTGGTGGATAATACCGCCAGAGATTTGGAAATAGAGATTCAGTTAGCCCCAGGTATTTCTACTGATAAAACCATTGATGCTCTGTTTGCATTTACCGATTGTGAATCAAGTATATCACCCAACGCCTGTGTAATATTTGGCGATAAGCCGCATTTTATGGATGTGAACGACATCCTGAAACATTGCACCGATTCGGCCGTGGCCTTGCTAAAATTAGAACTTGAAATACGCAGAAATGAACTCGAGGAAAAATGGCATTTTAGTAGTCTGGAGAAGATATTTATTGAAAACCGAATTTACCGCGATATTGAAGAATGCGAAACCTGGGAAGAGGTATTGGATGCTATAGACAAAGGTTTGGAGCCTTTTAAATCAAGCCTAAGAAGGGAAATAACTACAGAAGATATTACGAAGCTGACCGAAATCAGAATCAAACGTATTTCAAAATTTGATGCCTTTAAGGCGGATGAATACATGAAAGGTTTGGAAACCGAATTGGATGAGGTAAACAATCATTTAGAAAACCTTATAAAATTTGCCATTCGTTATTTTGAAGCCTTGCTAAAACAATTTGGAAAAGGCAAGGAACGGAAAACAGAAATCCGTCAGTTTGGAAGTATAGAAGCTAATGTGGTGGCGGTGGCTAATCAAAAATTATATGCCAATCTGGAAGAAGGATTTGCAGGGTATGGGCTAAAAAAAGACCAATATATCTGCGATTGTTCCGATTTGGACGACATCATTGCCATTCGCGAAGACGGAAAATATACCATTAGTAAAGTGGCTGACAAGGCGTTTTTAGGTAAAAACCTGATCCATGTGGACGTGTTCAGGAAAAACGATGACCGCAAGGTTTACAATGTGGTTTACCTGGAAGGATTGAGCCGCAAATATTTTGTAAAGCGCTTTACCATAACCGGTATAACCCGCGATAAGGAATACGACGTAACTCAGGGAAAAGCGGGTTCTAAAATTCTTTATTTCTCTGCCAATCCTAATGGCGAAGCCGAAATTATTAATGTTCAACTGAGCAATATGAGCAAGGCAAGGATTAAAGTTTTCGATTACAACTTTGCCGACCTTGCTATAAAAAACAGAAACAGCATTGGAAATACGTTGAGCAAATTTCAGGTACGGAAAGTTACCCTTAAAGAAAAAGGCCGCAGTACTATAGGCGGAAGGGCTATTTATTTTGAACCTGCCATTGGCCGCTTAAATTCAGACGGAAGGGGAGAAGCCCTCGGGCGTTTTGATAATGAAGACAAAATTTTGGTTATTTATAAAGATGGCAGCTATGGTATGACCGATTTTGAACTTACCAATCACTATGAGCCAAAGGATATAGAACTTATACGGAAATACGATCCTGAGATGGTATTGAGTTGCATTCATTTTGTAGCCGATGAAAAACAACATTATGTAAAACGCTTTAAAATAGAAACCACTACCATTGGCAAAAAATTCATTTTTATACAAGAAGGCAAAGGCAATTTGCTTACCTACGTTACGGATAAACCCGAACCTATATTATTAATAAAAACTGTTAATAAAAAAGGGGAGAAAGAAGAAAAAGAATTAAACCTTGTTGAATTTATTGGGGTGAAAGGTTGGAGATCTTTAGGGAATAAACTTACCTATGATACCTTAAAATCCTTTGAAGATATTACTCCTGAACCAATTGTTGAGGAAGAAGAAATTCCTTTAATAAATAAAAATTTAGAAAATGAACCTAATCAAGAGAATGAAGATGAATCCTCAGAGGATGACAGCGATGATAATGACAGTGATGACAACCCGATAAAGCCAGTACAGATAAATTTGTTTTAAATGAAGAAGTTAATACTTCTACAAAGCATACTTCCGTCGGCTTTCAATGCGTTTAAATAGATTGGAAAAAGCAGAGGTGCTTTGCTGAGGTTTATTCTCCGCATCCAAGGATTTGGAACCCTTTATTTCATTGAGTTTTTCTGAATTTTTTTTCATACGCAAACAACTATTAGGCTTACCAATTTATCTAAATTACGATAAAATAGGACAACAAATGTAGCAGAAAAATCAAATGATGCAAGTTTTTGTTAAAAAATAAAAATTATTATTTTGATTGTTTCTGACAATAAGCCGACAATAAAATAAGAACAAGCATTGTCAAACAAGCATACTTAAAAACTATTATTATGAAAAATTCAATTAAAAATTTTGTGTCGCCAAAGGTTGGAGTGATTTTAATCGTTCTGTTATTCAGTTCAAATTTATTAGCTCAAAAAAATTGTGACAATCATACAACAGGTTTAGTCCCGATTATGGATTTAGCAGGAAAACAATACAGGGGGTTTACAGGTGGTAAATATAGTACTGGCAATTCACGACCTACATTACAACTAAACCGAGCTATAACTCAGGCACAAAAAATAAAACCATTAGACACTGCCGGAATTGAAAATCAGATAAACGGAAAAATAATTTTTGCAGCAGTAGGAGCATCCAATCCTGCAACTGAGTTTAATAAACTAATTGAACACTGTGATACCTTCAAAAAAATTAATAAAAAAGTGAGGTTGTTTAATACATGTGTAGGTGGTACCGGAATTCAAAAAATGAATGAAGCCAGCGATAATTACTGGATACAGGCTAATAAAAAATTAAAAGATTCGGGCTATTCGGCCAAGCAGGTGCAAGTTGTATGGGTTGAGCAGGAAAATACTCAAAACCCAGACACGGCTTTTCCATCAGCAGCATTGGGTTTGATGGCTGATTATCAAAAATTATTAAGCGTGATTTATCAAAAATTCCCAAATGTAAAAATTGTGTATATAAATCAGCGAGCATTTGCAGGGTATGTGGATGTTACACCTGGAGTAATTGGAAAAGGACTCCATTTTCCAAGAGATTATTACAATGGATGGTGCATAAAATGGCTGATTGAAAAGCAAATTAATAATGAATCTGGTTATAAATTCCCTTCCGAATTGCCTTTTATTGATTGGGCTACCAGTTTTTGGGCCGATGGAAAAAATGCAAGAAGTGATGGTTTGAGCTATGATTGCAATACCGATTATGGTGGAGATGGCTTGCATCTTTCAGAACAAGGAGAAAGAAAGGCCGGGGTTATATTGTTCAACTATTTTAAAAATGATACTGTTTCAAAATATTGGTTTTATCAACCCGCTTCTACTTCGTATATTCAAGAATCCGAGTTGGATGTTATTTATATTTACCCTAATCCTACCAATTCAGAACTAAATATTGGTTCAGAAACGTCTGGAAAAATTGTGATTACAAATACTCATGGTCAAATTATATTTTCAAACAACTCTTATGAATTTAATCATAAATTGAATGTTTCTTTGTGGGCTCCTGGTATTTATTTGGTAAGATTCATCACACCTAATGGACAAACATATATTAAAAAAATCATAGTAAATTAAAATATTTTGGAACCAACCCAGCCCAACAATCCATTGCATGGTATCACCCTTGAAAAAATATTAAACCATTTGGTGGATTA
>JBJXDS010000285.1:0-10353 GCA_046154525.1 Bacteroidia bacterium | reverse complement strand
TATAACTATAAGAAGAGATAATTCTCATTCGAGATTGACCTGGAGTAATACCACAAGGTAAAGTAAATGTATTATTTTGTATTGGACCACCCACTCCAAATGCGGTGTTTCCTGTGGAGGGTCCAGTCCAGCCTGTTGACATAAACTCGGTAGCACTAAAATTTCCATCCCTGTTTAAATCAATCCACATGTATATATTAATTACATAATTATATACTGTTGCTCCATTCGTCATACTTGCGCTTAAGCCCATAGTATATTTGGAACCACTTGATAACGTAAAGGCAGATTTAGAGGCTACTAAAGCCCAACCATTGGTTGTGCCATTTACAGTGGATGATGTTCCAGCATTACAAGCATCAGCAGATTTGGAAAAAAGGGTGTTGTTAGAAATGTCGGTAAGTTGCATTCTTTCAATTACACCGTACCTAATAGAACTGGTATAATCGCAGCCATAATACGAGTAAGGAATACAATACGTTTGGCTAAAACTTACTGAACTTACGAACAGACCTACAAGCAAAAAGAGTAATCCAATTGCTCTGTTTTTTGAAGTAAAAATTTTTGTCATAATTATTTAATTTTGAGATTTTGGTATATTTATTTGTCTTCAAACATAGAGATTGAATAGTACATTAACTTGTGATGGAAATAAAAAAGTATATTACCATGACACAAATGTATTATACGTTTGATTTACAGATAATATTATTCTAATATTCTAACTTTTCGATGTAGAAATTTCCACCAAATTCATCTTAATTATTTTAAAATTTATAAAAAAATTGGGTTAGAATTTTATGAAGATAATTTTAATTTTTTAACCCTCAAAAACCCCAATAAAATTTTATGAAAGAATAAAATTGCCTAAAAACAAAAATCCTTGGTTTGTTAATCTGGGATTTTTGTTTGGCGGAGAAAGAGGGATTAACCTTGTTGATCCCTAAAAGGGGAGGCCTCAAGTAAGAATCCCCAATGCTCCGCATTTAGGTCTTTTTTGCTTTTATTGGATTTTTAAGCTATCGCTTAATCCAATAAAAGCAAAAAATCCCTAGCTAAAGCCGGGGATTCTTACTTGGCGGAGAAAGAGGGATTCGAACCCCCGGACCTGTTACAGTCAACAGTTTTCAAGACTGCCGCATTCGACCGCTCTGCCATTTCTCCGCCGCAAAAGTAACATTCTGATTTTTTTATTCCAAGCCTAGTTCCAAACTTTTTTCTTTGGATGCACGGTAGATGCTGTAATTCAGTTCAAAGCCTATTAAAATAATCATACTATTAAAATAAATAAGCAGCATTAATGAGATAACTGTACCTATGGAACCGTATAATTTGTTGTAACTATCAAAATGGTTCACATAGTATGCAAACAATTCGGTAGCCAAAAAAGAAAGAATTGTAGACAAAGAGCTGCCCGGTGAAAAGAACTTCCAACGAAAGGTGAGGGAAGACCCAATAAAATAAAGAGATGAAAATATTAAATATAGCAAAGCCAAAAGCGTGATATATTCGAATGCGGTATAAAACCATGTCCAAAATGAACTGTTTACCAGATTTTTGGATTGTAGCCAATTGATGGTAAATGTGGTGTAAACAATAACTGTTACCGATATTATTAAAATAGAAAATACCAAAAAGGTAAGGATGATAGACTTGATTCGATCTTTGTAGGGGCTGACTTTTCTTTTTTTATATCGGTTAAAAGCCCTAATCATAGATAAAAAGCCATTACTTGAAAAAAAGATGGCTGTAAAAAAACCTAAGGATAATAAGCCACCCCGTTGATGTTTTAAAATATCTTTGATGGTGGATTGCAATGATAAATATACATTATCAGGTAAAATAAATTGAAGCTGTTTTAATATCTCTGTGTCAATGTTTTTTACCGGTAAATAAGCAATGGTAGTAAATAGAAAAATTATGGTAGGAAATAAGGCTAAAAAGAAATTGTAGGCCAAATAACTTGATCTTAAGTTTAAGTTTTCATCAAAGGCACTGCGGAAAAAAAAAAACGGCCAACTTTAAATAAAGAATTGCCTTCGAAGCCTGGAAGAGTAATATTATCGAGCCAACCGAAAAGTGATTTAATCGGTTTTGAATTCGTTATTTTTTTTAAAACTTTATTCAACCAAATAGCTATTAAAAAGTAATTGCAAATTTTTAGGGCAACCAATGGGTTTGCCAGTTTTAATATTGATAAATACAAGCGTTACTTTTCCTGTATTTAATACTATATTAGAATCATTCGTACACTCGTAATTAAAAGTAATTCTGCTTTGAGGGATTTCTGAAATAGTAGTTTTTACTTGAATTATATCATCATATCTAACCGGTTTTAAATATTTAATTTCAAAGTAACTTACAGGCAACCCAATACCTTGTTTTTCTAAATCACTATAAGCCACACCTATTTTCCTTAACAGTTCTACTCGCCCTACCTCATAATACAAGGCATAATTTCCGTAATACACGTAACCCATTTGGTCCGTTTCGCCATATCTTACTCTTATTTTTTCGATGTGACTAATCATTACGGCAAATAAAGCAAACCTTTGTTAAACACCCAGATTTATCGTACAAAATTATATTTTGATATTTTTTGTTAAAATTTTAAAACCCTGAATCAACATTTAGTTTAAAAATTATATTTGAAGGCTAAAATAATATTACAATATATGCGTAAAACACTTGCAATTTTTATCCTACTTTATGGTTTTAATGGGGTTAGTCAGGACAAAATAAAATTAGTTAATTCAGGCGAACTGCTAAGGGAAGGTATAGAATATCATGAGGATGCTAAATACGATAAAGCCATACTAAAATACAAACAAATTCCAGAAAACGATACCAATTATACCCTGGCAATTTATGAATTAGGCCTAACCTATATTGTTCAAAAGGATTTTAAAAATGCCATAGAAATATTTGAAAAGGCCATAAAACTTGAATCACATTTAAAAACTAGTTACATCCAGCAATTGGGCAATGCTTACAGTCAAAACAAACAGCCGGAGAAAGCGATGGATGTTTATAGACAGGGATTAAGGGAGTATCCATATTATTTTAGGTTTTATTATGAAATGGGGGCAGCCTGTTTTGAGGATAATAGACCAAAAGATGCCTTGAAGTACCTTGACAGTTGCTTAAAAATAAATTTCTTTTATGGAAGAGCTCATTATCTTATGGGACAGATTTGCGAACGAAATGATTATTTTATACCCGCTATTCTTTCTTACCAAATGGCATCCTACCTTGCTTATGATAATCAGGTAGGATTAACTTCATTGGTACAGATACAAAAAATAGCCAATGGCGAAATTGAGATTAATAAAGATAGTATTACCGTGTTATTTGCCAAAGGTGAAAATGATTTTACAGATATTGACGAAATAATCCGTTCAAAAAGTGAGTTGGATGAAAAATATAAAGTAAAACCGGCGGTAAATCTCCCATTTAATTCATTGGTAAAATCGCTTCATCTGGTAAACAATCGCCTAAATTTAAGCCCCGACGGAGCAGGATGGTATTATGAAAATTTGGTACCCATTTACCTTAACTGGTGGAAGAAAAAGGAGTTTCCAATAATTTTATACAGAATGGCAGCACCGGTAGATAATGAACAGGCAAAAAAAATGTATGCCAAAAATAAAGCTAAAATTGAAAAGCATTACGGCATTTTTTATAATGAACACTTGGAATCAAAATTTACTTATAAAAGCCGAATACCTGAGTATAAAGGGGTTTATAAACATCTTTATACCTATAAATCAGAAAATATATTTGCCATTATACCTGAAAGCGAACCTTATGATTTTAATAAAGTATCTGTTAAAAATGGCTATTACGTTTTTTTTCATAATAATGGCGAGAAAAAAAGTGAAGGGGAGTATGAAAAAGATATACAAACAGGTGAATGGAGTTATTATAGTGAACGAGGCGTATTACTGCGAAAAGTGGATAATATAGGTTCAAATGAGTTTAAGCGCATTACCTATTATAGCAATGGTAACAAAGAATCATCAGATCATTATAAAGATGGGAAATATATAAATGAGTATGTAACCTATTATGCCAATGGTGTAAAACAAAGAGTAATGCCATTGGAAAATGGAAATATTGATGGTGAGGTAATTTATTATTATGATAATGGACAGATAAGTCATAAAACCAATTATGCCAAAGGAAAGATGGAGGATGGGATTGAAACCTACTACCATAGGAATGGGGCACTAAAAACAAAAATTAATTATAAAAATGGAAAAAGAGAAGGTGATGTTACTGAGTTTTTTGACGATGGCAAAATAAAACTTAAGTTAAAATATAAAGACGATAAGGCGCATGGCAATTATAAAGAATATCATAGAAATGGAACCCTTATCGTAGATAAAAATTTTGATAATGGCGAGTATGACGGAAGTTATAAAACATATTTCGACAATGGTGTAATAGAGGAAGAGGCCAATTATGCCAAAGGAGAAAATAAAGGAAAAAGCCTTTATTATGATTTTGACGGAAAAGTGTATGCCGAATATGTGGAGAATAAAGGAAAAATTAAAAGTGCTATATTTTACAATAAACAAGGCAAAAAAATATACGAAGTAGATGCACAAAAAAATGAGCTAAACCTACAGATATATAATCAAATTGGGATAAAAGTGCAGGAAGGAAAGGTGAAGAAGGATTTTAGAGTTGGTGAATGGAAATTTTATTCTTCAAGTGGGGCTTTAAAGTATATTAAAGAATATGATGAAAAAGGTACTTTTAATGGCAAAATTGAATCGTATATTGTAGGCGATATATTGGATGAAAAGTATGAAATGAAAAATAATAATCTTCATGGTTACTACGTGGAATATTTTAATAATGGAAATAAATACAGGGAAGGAAACTATTACGAAGGAGAGAAAGAAGGAGTATGGAGGCAATACTATATAAACAAGCAAATATATAAAGAAGAGTATTATGTAAAAGGTGAAAGGGAAGGAACAGTAAGGTACTTTCACCCTAATGGAAAAATTAAAGAAACGGAAGAATATAAAGATGGCCTTTTTTATAAAATGACAACGTATGATCTTGATGGAAAGTTAGTTTCTCAAGATACAATTGGCTACCCATACGGAAGCCTGGTTCTTAAATTTGCAAACGGAAAGGCAGAAACCGATTTTAAATATTTTAACGGAAAAAAAGAAGGCAAACAATACAGCTATTGGGCCAATGGTAATTGTAGGGTTTTGGAAGAGTACCATGATGGTGAGCAAATAAAAAACGAATACAATTATTTATCTACCGGTAAAATGGTTTCAAAATACAGATATACCAATGGCGAACGTGACAGTATTTACACCACATTTTATGAAGATGGCAAACCTGAGGGAAGAGAAAGTTTTGCTTATGATATTTCGGAAGGTGATGAAATATACTATCATGAAAATGGAAAAATTCAATTGAAAGGTGTTAATAAAGCTGATGAAAGAGAAGGGTGGTTCAGCTACTATTCCTTTGATGGCAATCTCCAATATAAAATGCTATATCATTTAGGTATTGAATTGGCATATACTTTTACTGGTAAAGACGGAAAATTAATAGATAGTATCCCGTTTAAGAACGCAAGTGGTGACTATACATGTTATTTTCAAAATGGAAATATTAGTGCCAAGGGTAATTATGTGCACGGCACAAGGCATGGGGTTTATACCAAATATTTCACCAATGGAAAAAAAGAATTTGAAGCCAATTATAAATATGGACTTTATCATGGCCAATACACCGAGTTTTATGAAAACGGCAAAGTGAAAATGGAGGTAAATTATGAAAATAATAAAAAACAGGGTATAGAAAAAGAATATGATGTGAATGGTAAATTGATAAAAGAAACAACCTGGGAAATTCATTTTATGCATGGTCCTCAAAAAATTTATAGCAATGGAAAATTAATAAAAACGATAAATTACGTTTATAATGAAACGGAAGATAAATAACATAAGAATATTTATCTGTTTATGTTTAGTTGCATTCGGATGGGGGCTTGCAGCACAGCCAAAGATAGATTTAGGAGCACTTAAAAAAAAGTATAAGGGCGAAGATGTAGCTTTTTTAAAAATAGAAGAAAATTATACCATTGACATCAAAGGAGATGAACTGAAAGTTAAATTTAATAACTACAGCGAAATGGTTTTTTTAACCGATAATGCTACCGGCTATGCCGAGCAACAGGTCAGTTATACTGATTTTATGTCAACTATTGAAGATTTTACGGTTTATACCTTTGTTCCCAAAGAAAAAAGTGGTTACAAAAAAGTAAAAGTTGAGGAAATAGAAGAACGAAAAAATACAAGTGAAGATGTTTTTTATGACGATGTAAGTACCAAATTTTTTAAATTTCCGCAGCCAGTGGAAGGTTCAATAGGCGTGCTTGATTATACGGAAGTAATTAAAGATCCTCATTTTTTGGGTAAATTTTATTTTGCCCATTGGGCACCTACGGAACAAAATACATTTAGGGTAAAGGTGCATAAAAATGTGCAATTGAATTATGTTTTAAAAAATCCCAGCGATGATATAAAATTTGAGCAGACCTCAGAAGGTAATTATTACATCTATACCTGGACCAGAAGTAATTTCCCAAAAGTAAAGTATGAAAGCCAGGCAAAACCCATGTCATACGAATCGCCTCATGTAATATTATATATAGCCAGTTATAAAGGGAAAACAAAAACAGTAAATGTTTTAAGAAATACACGCGACCTTTATGACTATTGCTACTCGTTATTGGATAAGGGAATAGAAGAACCCGATCAGGAAATAAAACGTATTACCGATTCCCTAACAGTTGGTGTAACCGATGATATTGAAAAGGTAAGAAACATTTACTATTATGTGCAACAGCATGTTAAATATATAGCCATTGAAGATGGTTTGGGTGGATTTATACCACGCAAGCCTTCGCTGGTTTGCAGTCGCAAATATGGCGATTGCAAGGATATTGCAAATTTGCTATACACCATGCTTAACTATGCCAAAATACCAACATATCATACATGGATAGGAACCAATGATATACCATACAGGTTTGATGAATTACCAATAATGGGCGTAGCCAACCACATGATAGCGGCAGTTTGGCTAAATAATAGGTGGTATTTTTTGGATGGAACGGCCAACTTTTTAAGTTATAAATATCCGAGTGATTTTATACAGGGCAAGCAAGCCATGATAAGTATAAATAAAGATTCCTTTTTATTGGCAATGGTTCCCGTTATTTCGGCCGAAACTAATTTGGTAACGGATACATTTTATTTAAAAACCGCCGGCGATACCATTAAAGGCAATGCCATTAAAATTATGGACGGGTTGTCGCGCTGCAGTTTTATTTCTGCCCTTTATTACACATCAGGCAATAAAATAAATGAAATTTTAGAAGAATATCTTGAAGTTGGTCAGAACAATTGTGTGGTAACTAACATAAAAACTTGGGGCGTAAAAGGAAGGGACTCTTTGCTTAAATTTACCTATAACTTTAAAGTTCCTAAATACATTAATCAAATTGAAGATAAAATTTATATTAATCTTAATATTCATAAGATTTGGGATAATAGTGATATAGATATTGAAACACGGAGCCGGGAGTTCATTTTTGATAAGAAAAATTCATACCACAAGGTTATAATTTTTGAAATACCTGATAATTTTACGGTAACCAAGTTGCCTGATAATTTTTCAAAGGAATACCTGGGGTTTGGTTTTAAATTTAACTATGAACTTAAAAATAATAAAGTTATTTACACTCAAAAATATTGGTTCGATACTTTAGAAATAAACAAATTAGATTTTGAAAATTGGAATAAATTGTTAGAACATTTATATAAAGCCTATACTCAAACAATAGTTTTAAAAGCAAAAAAATGAAATACCCAATAAAAAATATCCAAAAATTTGTACTCCTTTTTTTAGGTTTTATACCCCTTTGTGCCAGTTCACAATCTGATAAACTGCCCCCAAAACTCGTAAGTTTTGAAAAGGATTTGAGAGTTGAAATGATTGATTTAACCCGCTGGGGTAAAGATGAAAAACTATACCAGTTAAGCGATAGCGAAGCTAAGGAACCAAGTGTAATAGTATATGAGGTTATAGCTGATTACATAGAAGTGCCAAAAATTTCAGAAACCCAAACTCAGGCATTCAATTACAAAATGATTTACAAAAGGGTTCATATAAACGAAGATAAAGGAGTAGAGAGTTATAATAAAATATATATCCCAATAAAATCTGAAAAGGATTTGGTTGATTTAAGAGCCCACACATTTTCAGCCAAAGGAAAATTATCAAAAGAATTTGATGAAACTGACATGAAAATGGTGGAAGAAGAAGGGTCAAATTATTTGATATTAGCACTTGATGGTGTAGAAAAAGGAGGCGAGGTAGAGTTTTATTTTATAATTCGCAAAAACATTTCAGAATACGGTGAAATTGCAGTTCAAGGAAACACCTTTAAACGCAATTATCAATATGTAATGAGAGTTCCAGAGCATGTGGATTTTCTTTTTAAGAGCTATAATGGCTGCCCGGCAATTAAGGAAGAAAAGGATATTGGAGATTATAATATATACACACTCGACGTTGCTAATATTTCAGTTTTAAATAAGGAAACTCTTCAAAATTATGATGCCGAACTTATGCGATTGGAGTACCTTTTAGCATATACCCAAAACAAAGGAAAAGTAAGGTTAAATACCTTTGCCGATTTTTCAAAAAATGTATTCTCAAACATCCAGGAGGTAAAAGAAAAATCGAGTTCCGAAATAAAAAAACTCTCCAAAAAACTAAAATTGGCCGATATTGAATCTACCGAAGAAAAAATTAGAACGATTGAAAATTGGGTAAAAACCAACATTGTTTTTTCAGAAATGGTAAGTTTTACAACCATGAAAGACCTAATAAAAAATAGGTATGCCAGCGAACTTGGGCTGTTGAGACTTTATGCCTTTATGTTTGAAGAAAATCAAATAAAGTATGAACTATGGTCGACATGTGCCAGAGAAAATAAAGTATTTGACGAGTCGTTTGAATCCTTCAATTTTTTGGAGGATTATTACTATTATTTCCCTGGGATCAAAAAATTTATTGACCTGAAAAATATCGCCTGGCGATTGGGTTTACCGCCGTCAAAAATGCTAGGTCAAAAAGCTATTCAAATTAAAGTAATTGATTTAGGCGATGACTTAATTACTTCAAAATATACCATTGGTATGGCCGAAACTCCGAGCTGTGATGCAACCAATGAAATAATGGACATAGAATTGAAATTGGATGCCAGTATGAGTAAGGTAAATGGTAAATTACATACCGAGGAGGAAGGGTATCAAAATTATATTAAGGGCCTTTACATGGTCATAAACGATGAAGAAAAAAGAAAGGAAATTGTAGAAGAATATTTAAAAAGAGTGAGTGAAGATGCTAAAATAACCAAGGTAGAATATAAAAATGTGGATGCTAACGATATGAACGAGGCTAAAAAACCAACAATTGTGGATATGGAGTTTACGGCCTCCAAAGTAATTGAAAATGCGGGGGATAATATAATTGTTAAAATAGGACAATTAATAGGCAAGCAATCGGAATTGTATAATGAAAAACCACGCCAGTCAAAAATATCCAACGATTATCCACATAAATATTCCAGAAAAATAACATTGTATATTCCGGAAGGATATACTGTGAAGGGCCTGGATAAAATAATGATTGCAAAAAAACATTCTTTAAACCGCGGCGGAGTTACTGATAGCATAGGGTTTATTAGTTATTACACCATCGATGCCCAAAAACTTGTAATTTATTGTACGGAGTATTATGAATGCCTTGAGTGGCCAAAAGAACAATATCCTGCCTACAGCGAAGTTATCAATTCAGCCGCTGATTTTAATAAAATTTCGGTGATTTTGGAGAAGAAGGATTAATTTTACCAATAGCCTAAGGTATAATACCTTAGGCTATTGGTAAAATGAAACCAATGGTTTAAGGTTATATTTAGAATTTATAACTAAACCAAATTGCATTTATTAAATTAGTGTGAAAGTACAAGGCGGTTGAATTACTTCTTGTGGTATTTAATTGGGTAGATACTTTATCCGTTATTGAAAATTGACTGGATTTATTTTCATTGGTTCCTAAATTTATACCCCCATTTATACCAGATTCAATTCCAACCGCAATTTTGGAAGTAAAATTATACTTTATTCCACCTAATAGTGTCAATCCCATATTTATGGATGTGTGATTTGTAAGCGTTTTATTTATATGGCTTAACTCATTATTTGTAAAGGTAGAAATTAAATTTTGTGAGGTTTGATTAATTAT
>JBJXDS010000284.1:0-12405 GCA_046154525.1 Bacteroidia bacterium | reverse complement strand
GGTTACACATTTTCGCATGCCTTAGCCACCAGGCCCGATGAAGTTTTTTATAAAGATTCGCTTGGTCGTGAACTAACATTCAGAAACACGAGTAGCAATCCCACGGGCAATTTTTTAAAATACCGTCCCAAGCATTTGGTTCGGTTAGATTTACAGTTTGAATACGATACATGGGAGGCAGCAGTTAGTGGCCGATACAATAGTTATTTACAAAATATTGATACAGCCTTCATTTGTTTTCCTATATCATTTGCTGTACCAGGTATTCAAACCATGCGTGATAAAGGTAAAAATGGTGACTATGTAATAGATCTTAGAATCGGCAAAACGTATAAAAAATATAAATTAATGCTGATAGTAAATAATTTATTAAACCGAGTTTATATGACCAGACCCTGCGATGTAAGGCCTCCCCGGAGTATAATGCTACAGGTAAATTGGAAACTATAATTTATTAGTATAAAGTTGGTGTATTACTCAATTGGTTAAAACAGTTCCAACCCAGTCGCTTTTATTAATAAAACCTATGTACCTTGAATCTTCTGAATTTTCACGGCTATCGCCCAAAACAAAATATTTATCATTAGGAATGATTATTGGACCAAAATTGTCTCGATTCCAGGTTGCATCAAACTCTTGCCATAATGTACCTGGCTCTGCACCTTTAGGCAATATGTCTCTTGTAGGATTTATATTTTTATCAGAAGCCACTTCTTTATTTAAAAGTACCTTGCAAGTGGTGTCGCTTGGCCCAATGAATAAGTTAGTTCCTTCCACTATATTTTTTTTATCAAAAACTTTGGAATACAATAAATAATTTAGGTTGTTTTTAGAAATACTATACCTGTGGTTAAGGGTTAATAAAGGGTCTACACTTTTATAATTCACAAATAAATCCCCGTTTTTTATCTCTAAAGTATCGCCACTCATCCCGCAAAGCCGCTTTACGTAAATGGTTTTTGAAAATTCATTTATAAAACGGAAACAAATAAAATCAAAACGTCTTGGTTTTTTGAGATTGGAAGCCAGTATATAACTGTCTTGCATCAATGTTGGCTCATTACTTGGGGTTGGTATTTTATAAAATTGAATGGTATTTGTAAAACGCCCTATGGCCCATAATGCAAAAAGACATCCACAGGCAATGGTTACTATTTTTAAAGCCAATTTCATTTGGCAAATATATTTTTAAAATTGATTGAAGCCTATCCTACAGACAATTAATAAATAGCCCATAAAAATACTTTTGTTATTGAAAAAAAATGTTTTGATTTGAGAAAACTTTTTAAAAAAATATGCGCTATTTATATTCACTCGTATTTGTTCTGGCAACCACCCTATCATTTAGTCTTAATGCATGGCCGGATGATAAAGAAAAATCAGCCCTGCCTAATGATAGCAAAGAAAAGGTAGATGCCCTGAACAATCGTGCCGATTTATATTTAAAAGAGCCTACAGAGGCTAGTTGCAAAACTGCAAAAGACATTGTGACGGATGCTATGAAGATGGCAGAGCGATTGGATTATAAAACGGGCATGTACAGAAGTTATACCCAAATGGCACTTATTTACAAAACCCTAAATATACAGGTGCAATATTTAAAATTTAAAGCCAAGGCTTTAGCTGTTGACAGGACTGCAGAAGTGAACCAACAAAAAGAACAAATAGACAAGCAAAATGCAGAATTGGAAAAGCAAGAAGCAGAAGCCAAAAAGCAAAAGGAAAGCATTGAAAAACAAAAGGCAGATATAGATAAAAGAAAAGCTGAAGCTGAAAGAATAAAAAGGGAATTGGAGGTATTGGCCAAAGATAATTCTTCTAACAAGGGCCTTATTTTGCAAAAACAGCAAGAGCTAGCCCAAAAGGAGCAAGCACTAACTGAAACATCGGGCCAACTAAGTGTAATGACAGAAGAAGCCGAAAAATTGGCCTCGGCTAATAAGTTACTGGAACAGGATAAAAAAATTAAA
This sequence comes from Bacteroidia bacterium, assembly GCA_046154525.1. Lineage (GTDB taxonomy): Bacteria > Bacteroidota > Bacteroidia > NS11-12g > UBA9320 > JABWCE01. Next base: position 10,435 of record JBJXDS010000284.1, on the reverse strand, counting down.
GAATTGGAGGTAGCTAGTAAAGAAATGGAGCTCCAAAGCCAAAAAACGCAAAAATATTTTTTGCTTTCTTTTGTAGCATTGCTTATGGCATTGGCAGTAGTTCTTTTCAATTTGTACCGTACAAAACAGAGAACGGCTAAGGAATTAGCTCAAAAAACTGAAATTATTATTGCTGAGAAAAAACGTTCTGACGAATTGCTCTTGAATATTTTACCACTGCAAACGGCTAACGAGTTAAAGGCAAATGGCAAAGCCATAGCCAGGGATTATGAAATGGTGACGGTATTGTTCACAGATTTTAAAGATTTTACTTTAGTAAGTGAAAAACTAACACCAAAAGATTTAGTAGATGTAATAGATATGTGCTACAGTGAGTTTGACAATATTATTGAAAAATATAATATTGAAAAAATTAAAACGATAGGGGATGCCTATTTGTGTGCCAGTGGCATAGCCCATGATGATTTGCCTTCTGTAATAGATCACAATCCATCCAATGTAATAAATGCTTCGCTCGAAATTATAGATTATATGGCCAAAATGTATGATCAAAGAATGATGGAAGGAAAACCTTTTTTTAGAATACGAATTGGTATTCATAGCGGGCCATTGGTAGCGGGGGTGGTAGGCCGCAAAAAATTTGCCTATGATATTTGGGGAGATACAGTAAATACGGCTGCACGAATGGAACAAAATAGTGAGCCTGGAAAAGTTAACGTTTCATCAAGCACCTATAACATGATAAAGAATGATTACCACTTTACACATCGTGGTAAAATAGAAGCCAAAAACAAAGGGCAAATTGATATGTATTTTGTAGAGGCCAAAACAGTAGATGAAGCTCAAACAGCAGCTCGCTCCTAAAAATATATTTTTTATGAAGCTTTGTGCCTAAGTTTATAGTGGCCAATTAAAACTGATATCCGAACAAAAACCTGCTGCGCCAACTATAGCTATTATTATAAGGCGAAATTAATGGACCTCGGATGGATAGATTGCTATTGCTTTTTTGCAAACTTACACTGGCTGCGTATTCAAAAATTAGGCCATGTCTGCTTTTGTAATCAAATCCAAAATAAAAAGGTACTATATATTTTGAACTTGCTTTTTCATCACGGTTCAAATTTCCACCACCAAAATCATCAATAAAAACACTTCTCCCAAAAAGCCCACTTCTGAAATTAAATGTTTCATCAAACACGATATTTCTAAATCCAATGCATGGCCCAAAAAAGGTTTTAAATTTTTTATCAGGGATATTGGAAGTGTATATTTTAAACATTAACTCTACCAGATTTTCATTCACCTTCGTATTGTAATAAATTGAGTTATCCGATTTGCGTTTTAAAGCATAAAGATTTAGTGCATATTTGTTTTTGATTGTCCATTCAACCGCGGCTGCACCACCATCGAGCACAGGTGAAATATAAATTCCTATAGGAAAAGACATGGAAGGTCGCATTAATAAAGTATCACGCGTATTTTGACCATAGGATTTAAATATTATAAATAAGCTCAATAAAATAAGTTTGACTTTTTTCATTAATTTATTAAATTTTTTTCCTGCCAATAGGTGCGCCCAAAGTAAAACCAAACATTCCACTTAGCCCTGGTTTATAGCCAAAGCCGCTGATTTCAAAATTCCCAGTATTTATCATTTTATATTGATATTTAAGGGCCACATAAAGGTCAAAGATAATACGTTTTGAAAATAATTTAGTACTTCCCATGGCAAAAACCAAAGATTGCCTTCGAGTGCTAAAATCAAATTCAGCTTTTTTAAAGTTGGGTACCTGGGCTGTCATTTTAAAAAATGTTCGGCGGGCCTCTATTCCCAAAGCTAAATAAGGACCAAAATAAACCCGTGATTTTTTTTGATTAACGTATCGTTTAATAAGAGCGAGTAAAAGTTGCTCTTCAAAATGTTCGGTGTTTGAAAAATCTTGAATTTCAAGATTTCGGGTTTCTATCCAAAGTGCCTCTGATAAGTTCATATAACTCGAGGTTAATTTTAAAGTATAATTTTTTTTAAGCCTCATTTCAGCCGCAAAACTAATTCGGGCACCTAGCGGTTTAAAAGGGGGCGTACTTAATATAAAATCAAAACTATCTACAGTGGGCGGATGGGGCTTAAAACGCAGCAAAGGCTGCTGTGCATTTACACAAAATCCCCCTATAATTAGTAAAAAAAGAAAATGTATTTGTATTTTTGGTGAGAGCAAAATTCCAATATTTTTTTATGTTTTAGACCGTTAAAATTCTATTCTTTCAGTTTTTTGGCACCGGCCTTATATTTTCTGTAAATATCTCTATAAAAAATAAAACTCCCATCTTTTTGCAAAGCGATGGTTTTATAATCAATATACACGGCAACTGTGTTTTTAAGTTTAATATTTTCAGTATTTTTAATGGGTTTAAGCAATGAATCGGCCATTTGCAATGCTGTATCATAAGGCTGTAATCCCATTTTTATTCTAAATTTATCAACCAACGAACTATCACCTTGCAATTTTAAAAGAAACTCGGCCATTTCCAAAGGTTTATTAAGTCTAACGCACCCATGGCTCACCGCACGGTTAGTTTGATTGAATTTTCCTTTTTCGGGCGTGTCGTGCATATAAATATTATGGCCGTTTGGAAAATTAAATTTCAGTTTACCTAGCGAATTTCCATCCCCGGCTTTTTGCCTTATTTTAACAGTTACACCATACGGTTTAAATTTTTTCCAGTTAATACTTCCTGGCGGCACTACTTTTCCATCCTTCACCACTTCATATCCTTTTCGTGTAAGGTAATTTGGGTTGGCCACTATTTGATGGTACATTTCTTTACCAATAATGCTGTTAGGAACTGTCCAGGTTGGGTTTATCACTACTTCTCTAATTCGCGATCCTATTACAGGGGTTTCACTGTTAATAGGTTTGGCCCTTGCATTTTTAGTTTTTAAATAGTCTCGATAACGTTCATCATAATTTAGGGCTTTGCTTTTACCTACACAAACTCTCATTTGTTTCAAACTATCGCTGTGCAAGTACACCATAAATTCGGTAAGGTTGGCATACACATAAATACCGGTATCGGGTTTACTAAACCATCGTTCACGCTCCATACTTACCAGGGCATTATCTACGATATCGTAAACTGAACCACAAATAGTTTCAATAAATACCGAATCAATATCACCAGGCGGCAAACCAAAAAGGGTTCTTGTTTTTTTAATATACTTGTCACGATTGGCAAACATGTGTAATTTGGTTTGTTTTACTGAATCTGTTTGCGATAGCCATATTATTTCCATCCGTTGATCTACTACTTTAATATTATGATCAGAGGATACGCTTTGAGCGGTATCAAAGTCTAAGATTTTATTATTTTTCAAATAGTCGTTATATTTTTTGTATAACACTTGAAGTTGATGGTATCTTACGGACCAAGGGCGTTTAAGAGTAATTGAATCCTGAAAGAAGCGGGGCCTTTGCAATACGCCAAAAATATTAAACGATTGTGCTCTGGTAAGTTGCATTTCAAAAAAAGGTTTGTAAAATTTATGAGGGTCTATTCTACCTATAGCCAAATCTTTATATATACTAATTATGGACATGGAAATAAGATAATCTAAATCGGATAAAAAATGATATTCTTTGTCTGATTTTATTATTTTCATACTGTCGAATGTTACAAGGTGTTTCATGATTAGTTGGCCATTATAAAATTTTGCTTGTAACCCGTGTTCTTCAGTGCTTAATAATACTTCTTTTAAATGCCTTCTAACGATAGAGTCTTTCAAAAAACTCAGCCATACAGGCTTTCCATCACGTTCAATATAAAATTTTTTGAGGGTGTCGCCAAAACGTGAATCATAAATTCCTTTGGGCTTGTAAAGAGTATCTTTCGATTTTTGTAAAATCAAATCTGAAAGTTTTTCGGGGTTTAATCCTTTAATAAGCTCTTCAACAGGAATTCCAATATCTTCAACCGGTTTTTCTTTACATGAATTAAAAGTAACAAGAGAAAATCCTGATACTAGAAGTATATATATATTAAAGTTGATTTTTAAGCTCAATTATAGGAAGCAAATTTAATGCATCCTATATATTATTAAAGCAATCTTTAGGAATATCGGCATTAATAATTTCCGATTTTTTCAGGTAGGTTTTGTCAGGATAATAAATAAATAAACATGATCCACCTTCGATGGTATTTATAAGCCATTTGTTTATTTTTTGAGGCACTGCCGGGCAGCCCTGACTGCGTCCAAGCCTTTTGTTATTACAAATGTATTTATTACAAACGTATTCGGCTCCATGCATTACTATTCCCCTGTCGAAGGCATTATCATTAAACCCTTCCTCCACACCGTGAAGCCTTAGAGAATAATCATTTTTGCCCATATAGTTAACTCCGGTAACATAAAAACCGAGGCTACTTTTAAAAGTTTCGTGATTATTGGAGAAGGAATGAGCATATTCCTCTCCAGTATTTCGGCCATGAGACACTAAATCGTGAATAACTATTCTGTGTTTTTCTAAATCAAGCACCCACATACGCCTCAAATTGGCTGATAACTCAAAATCCATCACCGTTAGGTAACGGTTATTTGAAAGCATACTCTCATTTTTCATTACTAAATATCCCTTGTATGCTTTTACAAAAACATCGTATTTTAGTTTGTTCCATTTATGAAACCCAAAGGAATTGTATAATTCACTCGCTGATGTTTCAAAGTAGTTAAGAGCTGAATCTCCCGCCCCGTCAGTATTAGATGTGCCTTTAAATAAAAAGGTATTTTCATTTACATTTTTTTCTAGTGGTTTGTCATTAAAAGAAAAACCTTCGGTCATGGTAGATTGAAACGAAAGAAATATCAACGATACAAGTACCACCGATACAACTTGGTTTATGAACCATTTTTTACTCATCATTTTTTTAAGACGTGCGAATAAAATATTTTTAACTTGAATATCAAAATTTTGACGCATTGCTGTAGTAACGCAATAACTGGACCAGCTATTATTTTAAACGTAAAATCAATTTTTAAACGCCAATATTTCAGGTGTTTAAAAATTTAATTCAATTTATTCAAAAAAAGTGTTTGGTTTGAAACATGACTACCGAAAAGAATAATCCCCGGGTGATGCAAGGTTGGGCTATGTACGACTGGGCCAATTCAGTGTATAATCTTGTTATTACTACCGCTATTTTTCCCATATTTTATGGGAAGGTAACTACCAGTATAGATAAGGTAAGTGGTAAACTTATTGATACCGTTACTTTTTTTGGCTACCAGTTCACAAATACCGAATTATATAATTATGTGTTTTCTTTGGCCTATTTAATAGTCGTTTTTACCGCACCTTTGCTTAGCGGGGTGGCTGATTTTACCGGAAATAAGAAATTCTTTTTAAAATTATTTTGTTACCTGGGAGCCGTTAGTTGCATGTGTCTTTTCTTTTTTGATGTAAACTTTTTGGAATGGAGTATGCTTCCTGTAATGCTCGCTTGTGTGGGCTTTTGGGGAAGTTTGGTTTTTTATAATGCCTATCTGCCCGAAATAGCCGATCCGCATTTGCATGATAAGCTAAGCGCCAAAGGTTTTACTTTGGGTTATATTGGAAGCACTTTGGTTTTGGTTTTAAGTTTAGTGGCTCTTACTTTTTTAAAAAATAGTGGTTTTAAGGCTCAGCATATATTTTTAATTGTTGGTATTTGGTGGATAGGGTTTGCTCAGATAACTTACAACAGGCTTCCAAAAGCTTTAAGCCGAAAAACAGGGGGGAATCCTTTAACCAGTGGGTTCAAAGAATTAATGAAAGTTTTTAAACAAGTTCAAAAACTCACAGTTTTAAAAAAATTCTTGTCTTCCTATTTTGTTTATAATTGCGCCGTACAAACAGTTTTAATCGTGGCCGTTCCGTATGCCAATAAGGAAATTTTTCCTCCGGGCGATAAGTCAGGTTTAATCGTTTCGGTCATAATTATTCAATTGGTGGCGGCGGTAGGGGCCATTGTTATGAGCCGCCTTTCTAAAAGGATTGGAAACATCAGTGTTTTAAAAATGACCGTATTTGTTTGGATGTTTTGTTGTATTGGAGGATATTTAATTCAAACGCCAACCCAATTTTATTTTTTAGCGGCTTTTGTTGGTTTCTTAATGGGTGGTATTCAAAGTATGAGCCGCAGCACTTTTTCCAAACTATTGCCCGAAACCCGCGATCATGCTTCGTTTTTTAGTTTTTATGATGTTTCCGAAAAAATAGGTTTGGTGATTGGGGTTTTTTTGTTTGGGTTTATTGAAGGCATAACCCACGATATGCGCCAAAGTATTTTATTGCTTATTGTATTGTTTGCCTTAGGATTTTTGTTATTGTTGAGGATTAATAAGCATGATGCTGAGACTTTGAAGAAAGAGGAATTGATCGCTTAGGAGAGCTTTTCTTTTATATATCTCCCCGTATAACTCTCCTTACATTTCACCAATCCTTCCGGAGTTCCTTCATACAAAAGGTTACCTCCGTTTTGGCCACCATCGGGGCCAATATCAATTACCCAATCGGCACATTTTATTACTTCCACATTGTGTTCAATAATAAGAATAGTGTGGCCTTGCGCTATCAGGGCATTAAAGGAAGCTAATAATTTATTGATGTCGTTAAAGTGAAGCCCGGTGGTGGGTTCATCAAAAATAAATAGGACAGGATCGGGGTTTTTGCCCATCGAAAGAAAGGAAGCCAGCTTTACCCGTTGGGCTTCGCCACCGCTAAGGGTAGCACTGCTTTGGCCAAGGGTTACATACCCTAAACCTACGTCAAACAAGGGTTTTAGTTTATTAATAATATTGGGTTTGCCATCAAAAAATTTAATGGCTTCTTCCACAGTCATGCACAATACATCATAAATGGACTTAGTTTTATAGGTCACTTCCAGCACTTCATCTTTAAAGCGATGGCCTTTGCACGATTCGCAGGTTAGGTGCAAATCAGCCATAAACTGCATTTCCACCAGTTCTTCTCCTTCACCTTTGCATTGCTCGCAGCGGCCACCTTCCATATTAAAGGAATAATGTTGGGGCTTAAATCCTTTTTGTTTGGAACCGGGTTGGTCTGCATACAAATCACGGATGTGATCCCAGGCTTTAACGTATGTAACAGGATTACTACGGGTTGATTTTCCAATTGGATTTTGGTCAATCATTTCCACAAGTTTCACTTGTTTTATATCACCCGATATTCCATCAATATCACCGGTTCTAACGGTGGTGTAATTTCCAATAGCTTTTTGCAACGCGGGGTAAAGAATGCCTTTGACCAAGGATGTTTTTCCACTGCCACTTACCCCCGTAACACAAGTAATTATATTCAACGGAAACTTTACATCAATATTTTTAAGGTTATTTAACCTGGCGCCCTTTATTTCAATATAATTACTCCATTGTCGGCGTTGGGCCGGCACTTCAATTTTGGCTTTGCCTGTAAGATATTGCCCTGTTAAACTTTCACTGGTATAAATATCTTTAAAATCTCCCTGGAAAACCACATGGCCTCCGTGGGTTCCGGCCAATGGGCCAATATCAATCAACTGATCGCTGGCTGCCATCATTTCTTCATCGTGTTCTACCACAACCACCGAGTTCCCCATATTTCTCAGATTTTGAAGAACACTTATTAAGCGTTCGGTATCGCGGGGATGAAGACCAATGCTGGGTTCGTCTAAAATATAAGTACTGCCAACCAAACTGCTGCCAAGTGAAGTGGCCAAATTTATCCGTTGCGATTCGCCACCACTTAAGGAGCTACTTAAACGGTTAAGCGATAAATAACCCAGGCCAACATTTTTCAGGTAAAGCAATCTATTTTTTATTTCGGTTAAAAGGCGAACCGATATTTTTTCATCATTGTCTTCCAGTTTTAACGAATCAAAATAATTATAAGCATTTTCTACAGGCAATAATAAAATATCACTGATGGAGGCATGTTTATCCCTGAATTTGAATTCAGGACTTAACTTATTTGTATGTAAAAGTTTGATGAATTCGGCATCTTTTCGCAGCCTAACACCTCGACACTCCGGGCACAGGGTTTTCCCCCTGTACTTAGAAAGCATAACCCGGTACTGGATTTTATACGATTGTTCTTCAATGTATTTGAAGAAATTATTGAGACCCAAAATATGCCCTTTGCCTTGCCACAATAGGTCTTTCTCAGCCTCAGTCAATAAATAATAGGAGCGGTGAATCGGGAAATCCAGTTTGTTGGTAACCGCGATAAAGGTTTCCTTCCACTCACTCATACCTTCGCTTCGCCAGGGAGCTACAGCCCCTTCAAATACCGACATATTTTTATCAGGGATTACCAAATCCTCATCCACACCTATCACAGTTCCAAAACCTTCGCAGCGTTTGCAAGCTCCATAAGGATTATTAAAACTTAAAAGATTTACAGTAGGTTTCTCAAATTTTATTCCGTCTTGTTCAAATTTGTTGGAGAAATTGTGCCAGGTATCCTTGTCATCTTCCCTTACCAAAATGCTTATTTCACCCATGCCTTCATAAAAAGCCGTTTGCACCGAATCGGCCATGCGGCTGTCCTGCGAGGTATCAGTATTGTCTTTTACAAGGCGGTCAATTATTAAAAAGGAATTTTTAAGGCTTATTTTTTTCTCTTGTAATATATCTTCAATTTTTACTAAACCGTCGTTATGCCAAAGCCGGGTAAATCCGTTTAGCATTAAAACTTTTATTTTTTCTTCGGCTTTTTTATCGTCCTGCAGTTTTACACAGATGTAAAGTTGAATGCCTTCGGGTTGTTCTATTAAAAAATTAACTACATCTTTCACTTCAAAACATTTTACTTCCTTGCCACTTACCGGGCTAATGGTGTGGCCAGCACGGGCAAACAAAAGTTTTAAATATTCATAAATCTCGGTACTGGTTGCTACGGTGCTTCGTGGATTTCGGGTATTTACTTTTTGCTCAATGGCAATGGATGGCGAAAGTCCTTTGATATAATCCACCTCCGGTTTTTCCAGTTTGCCCAAAAACTGACGGGCATAAGAAGATAAACTTTCCACATATCTTCTTTGGCCTTCGGCAAACAAGGTATCAAAAACCAACGATGATTTGCCGGAACCCGATACACCGGTAACCACTACCAGCTTATTTCGCGGAATATTGATATCAATATTTTTAAGATTATGAAGCCGGGCTCCTTTTATTTCGATAAATTTTTCTTTGGGGGTCAATTATGATTTTTTAAAAATGAGGTGCGAAGTTAGCCTGTTAAGTTATCAGATTAACAAATTATTCAAAAGTTTTGCCACAAAATCTCTAAAACACTAAAGAACACAAAATCTTAGTGAAATTTTGTGCTTTCGTGTTTTAGTGGCAACAACCCATCTAATAAAAATAAAACTGTGTCACCCCCTTTTGCCCATCAGGCGATACGGCTTCTATAATTACACGGCCTTTTGAATTTTCTAAAATGCTAATCATTTCTTCAGCCGTTTTGTCTTTCTTTTGGTTTACCGATACAATTATATAACCTTCTCCAAAACCCATTTGGGCAATACGGCCTTGCCTTACTGAAACTACTTTTATACCTGAGGTAATTTTATAAAGGTCTTTCTCTACCCTGGTTATGGGTTCAAAATCAGCACCCAAATCTTCCGATTTTAATAGCAGACGCTTATAGACAGATGTACCACCATCTTCATTCACAAGTTCAATAGTTTTTTCTAATTGTTTTCCATCGCGAAGCAAAGTGATTGTAATTTTATCGCCTGGCCGGTAGTAAGCCATTTGCTCATCAAACACTGATTTGTTTTCAATTTCATGGCCATTAATTTTTAAAATAATATCAGAAGCTTCAATGTATTTCATGGCATCGGGGCAACTTTCGGAAACCGAGTTGACATACACCCCAATTTCCTGGTCTTTGTATTTATCGGCCAATTTGCCTTCAATGTCTTCAACAGTTAAACCGGTAAAGGCCCGTTGAACTGAACCGTATTCTTTTAAATCTTTAATAATTTTGGCCACAATTTTAGAAGGAATGGCAAAGCCATAACCTATATACGAACCTGTTTTAGATGCAATAGCCGTATTTATCCCTACCAAATTTCCATCCAAATCCACTAATGCTCCCCCACTATTTCCTGGATTAATAGCCGCATCGGTTTGTATAAACGATTCAATGGGGAATTGGTCGCTAACGATGCTTATGTTTCTTCCTTTTGCACTTACAATTCCTGCTGTAACGGTTGATGTTAAGTTAAAGGGATTACCAACAGCCACTACCCATTCGCCAATTTTCAGTTGGTCGGAATTGGCAAATTGGATGAATGGCAAATTTTCAGCTTCTATTTTTAATAAAGCCAAATCGGATGAAGCATGTGAGCCAACCAGTGTTGCTGTAAAACTGCGTTTGTTTTTATTTAAAAC
>JBJXDS010000283.1:0-11730 GCA_046154525.1 Bacteroidia bacterium | reverse complement strand
AAATCTTTTAACCATGCTCAACAAAGATATTGAAAATGTATCTATGTTCTATTCAAAAATATTACCCGCAAAAGATTTTCTGTGTTAAAAATTAAAAATAGGTTTGGATCTTTATTTTTGGACTCTGACAAAACAATGGAAATAAAACACATTTACTGGTTTTCGTATTTCAACCTGAAGGAACCAAGTGTAAGATACCGGGCAAAATATCCATTGGAATATTTTAAAAAAGAATATGGTATTACCTATTCCATTGTTTATCCGGGATACGATTTTAAAAATTTCAGCCATTTTCTGCTCACTTTTTTTTCTGTACTTTTTTTCAGGAAAAATAATTCCATCATAGTTTTTCAAAAAATATTTACCAATGGAATTTATACCAATGCCTTAAAATTTCTTCTTTTTTGCAGGCCAAATAATACGTTGTATGATATTGATGATGCCGAGTATACCCGCCGCCCGGCCGGTGCCATGCACCATTTTATGAAAAAATGTTCGATTTGCGCTGCCGGCAGCCAGTCCATTATGTATTATATTACTCCTTTTAATAAAAATGTTTTCTTTTCAACCTCCCCGGTTATTGACCACGGATTTTTTAAAACCAAATTGCATGAGTCCTTAACCATTGGCTGGATTGGTTATTATGGGGCTCATAGACCAAGCCTTACCCAATTATTTTTTCCCGCATTAATCAAAATTGATTTTCCGGTAAAGCTAATAGTAATGGGCGTGGTCAATGAAACCGAAGAAATAAAATCGTATTTCAGTCACAATCCTAATATCACCATCGAAGCCCCTTTAAACATAGATTGGTTGGATGAAAATTTGGTTTATGAAACTATTTCTACCTTTGATATTGGGGTGTCCCCATTAAATGATACAGATTTTAACCGGGGCAAATCGGCTTTTAAATTAAAACAATGCCTTTCGTGCGGGGTTCCTGTTTTGGGCAGCAGCATCGGCGAAAACAGAAGGTATTTACAAGATGGAATAAATGGATATTTTTGTGATAGCCCCGAAGAGTATATTGAAAAAATATTTTTATTAAAAAATGAAATTGAACTTGGCCAAACACTTAGTCAAAATGCCAGTGCAACATTTCCGGCTTTTAGTATTCAAAGCTATTGTGAGGCATTTTTAAAAAATATTTCCATACTTAACGATTCCTATTTAAGGAATAAAGATAATTACGCAAACTAACCAACCTTTTTCTATTACTCACCATCTTATTTAAAGTTTAAACAAAAAACTTACTTATTTTCGCTACCTATTTTTAAAAATGAAGAAATTCGGATTAATCAACAACATTTTGGGCTGGCTTTCATTTGTGATAGCCATGGTGGTATATGGTCTTACTGTAGAACCTTCTGTAAGTTTATGGGATTGCGGTGAATTTATCTCCGCATCGTATCGTATGCAGGTGGTGCATCCCCCAGGAGCACCTTTATTTTTGATGATTGGCCGGATATTTTCACTCATGGCCGGTAATGATGTAACCATGGTAGCCTTTTGGGTAAATATGTTGAGTGTTACAGTTAGTGCTCTCACAGTAATGTTTACGTTCTGGATTATTGTTCATTTTGCCAAAAAAATATTGAACATAGCTTTGGATGCCAATGAAATAGCAATGCCGGATGCCCTTGCTATTTTGGGAAGTGGGCTTGTAGGTGCTTTAACTTTAACTTTTATGGATTCATTTTGGTTTAGTGCTGTAGAGGCAGAGGTTTATGCCTCATCATCCTTATTTACTGCGTTATCGTTTTGGTGCATTCTTAAATGGGAACGAGTTAAGCATGAGTATGGGGCTGACCGTTGGTTAATACTAATAGCATATACTTTAGGCCTGGCCGTAGGGTTACACTTACTTAACTTACTAGTTATTCCGGCAGTTATTTATTATTATTATTTCAACCGTTATCAATACAGCCGTAAAGGGCTTTATATTTCAACAGCTGTTGGGTTGGGTGCTTTAGGAATTATTCAGGCAGTTATTTTGCCGGGTTTGCCCAAAGTAGCAGCCATGTTCGATAGGATGTTTGTCAACTCCATGGGTATGGGCTATAATACAGGGGTCATATTTTTTGTGATTTTATTTTTGGCGCTAATTTCTTATGGTATTTATTACACCTTAAAAACCAACCGGAGTATTGCCAATCTTGCACTTAACTGCATCTTGTTTATTTTTCTTGGGTATTCATCCTATTCCATGGTGGTTATCCGTTCATTGGCCGATCCTGCTATCGACATGAATAATCCTGAAGATGCTTATACTCTTACCAGTTATATAAACCGTGAACAATATGGCAGCCGGCCTGTGGTTTATGGCCCTTATTACAATGCCGGAAGACCTGTTGATTATATAGAAGGATCCATGCAATACCGCAAAGGACCAGATCAGTATGAGGAAATTGGCCCTAAAATGGATTATGAATGGGACCCAAAAGATTGTACTGTTTTTCCACGCATGGGTGATATGCAAAAAGAAGGAGGCCCGCAGGGTTATCAATTGTGGAGCGGGGCCAAGGAAGGTAAAAAACCAACGTTTGGCCAAAATCTTACGTTCTTTTTTAAATACCAGGTGGGATACATGTATCTGCGATATTTTATGTGGAATTTTGTAGGCCGTCAAAATGATAATCAGGGCATGACGGGTGATCCATGGGATGGTAACTGGATAAGTGGAATTAATTTTATTGATAATATGATGTTGGGCCCACAAGGCAATTTACCTGATACATTTAAAGTGAACAAGGCAAGGAATACATTTTTCTTTTTGCCATTAATTTTAGGAATATTAGGAATGGTAATTCATTTCCGTAAAAGGCGTTTTGATGCCAATGTTTTATTAACCTTATTCATATTTACCGGCTTAGCTATTATTGTATATCTTAATCAGCCGCCTTATGAACCACGCGAAAGAGATTATTCTATGGTAGGCTCATTCCAAACATTTTGTATTTGGATAGGTTTGGGGGTTTTGTTCCTTTATGATTACTTAGGTCGAAAATTAAAAATGAGTAAAACTGGGGTGGTAGTCATTGTAATTGGTGCTAGTTTATTGGCCAGCCCATATTTAATGGCTAAATATAATTGGGACGATCACGACCGCTCCAACCGATATTTAGGTGTTTCATTTGCCAAAAATTACCTGAATAGCTGCGAAAAAAATGCTATCCTCTTTACCAATGGAGACAATGATACCTATCCACTGTGGTATGCCCAGAATGTGGAAGGAATTAGAACGGATGTTAGAATTATTAACCTGAGCCTTTTGGGTACCGATTGGTATATTAATGCTTTGAGGCGAAAAGTTTATGATTCGGAACCTCTGCCACTGTCGATACCTGCCGAAAAACTTGTAGAAGGCCAGCGCGAGGTTACTTATTTTTTTGATAATGGCCAGTTTGATCAAAAAAATGTCTATCCACTGGATAAAGTGATTGATTTTATGACCACTACCGATGAATCCATGATGACGTCAGATAATGGCGGAAAACTAACGAATTTTATGCCGGTTAAAAAGTTTGTATTACCTGTAGATAAAGCAGCTTGTATAAAGCAGGGAATAGTAAAAGCAACGGACCCAATAGTGGATAATATAACATTTGATATAGGTGCCAGTTCTGTTTACAAGGGCACGTTGGTTGTATTGGATATTTTGGCTCAAAACGCTAAACAAGGCTGGAAACGTCCTATTTATTTTACCACCACTACCGGCTCATCGGCTTATTTAAATCTGGATGAGTATTTTCGTTTGGAAGGGCTTACTTACAGGTTGGTCCCGCTTAAAAATGATAAAAATTTACAAGGTATGATTGATCCTGATTTGCTTTATAATAAACTTACCAAAGTGTTTGATTGGGGCAATATGGATAAGAATCTAAACATGAATGTGGACGATAAAGCTACCTTGGTTCCTAAAAATGTAAGGGTATTGTTTGTTCAATTGGCAAGGTCATTTGCCATGGAACGCAAAGACAATGCCAAGGCCATTTATTTACTCGATTACGGACAAAAGGTAATTCCCGAAGCTATAATGCCAATGGATTTAAGATTAAGGTTTTATTATATCGACACTTATTACATAGCTGGCGCAAAAAGTAAAGCTGAAAAATTAATGGAGTTTATGGTAAAAGACTGTGAGCAGCAGGCTCGGTTTTATAAGCAGTACACTGGGGGGAACGCTAAGTATGTAACAGAAAAAATACAAGAATCCTTATCGTGGTTGAACGAATGTGCTAAAAAGGCAACTGAACAGGGAAACAAAAAATTAGCAGATAAATATACGGCCTTGGTAAACCAACTTAGCCGATAGACTTTTTTTAAAAAAAATAAAACAAAAACCCACTCTGATACACGGGGTGGGTTTTTGTTTTATGAGAAAACGGAATTAAATAAACACGGAGGCAAAGAGAACACTCATAAACACGGAGAAATATTTTTTTATTTAATTATAAAAACTTCGTGCCCTCTGAACCTCCGTGGTAAAAAAATATGGAAACACCAATTCAAAACAATATCGTATTTGGGCTTAGGGCTATTATTGAAGCCATCGTGGCCGGGAAAAACTTTGATAAAATTTTTATTAAACAGGGTACCAAAGGCGAACTTGCCACCGAACTTTTAATCCTGGCCAAGGAAAAAGAAATATCGTTTAAAATAGTTCCTCAGGAAAAACTTGACGCAATAACCCGAAAAAATCATCAGGGTGCTATTGGATTTATTGCCCCGGTTGACTATCAAAATTATGAAGAAATAATTACCCGCCTTTTTGAGCAAGGAAAAGACCCATTACTATTGGTTTTGGATGAAATAACAGATGTCAGAAATTTTGGTGCCATAGCGCGAACAGCATTATGTATGGGGGTTGATGCTATTGTAATTCCTGCGAATGGCTCAGTTACAATTACCCCCGATGCTTTAAAAACAAGTGCCGGGGCATTGCTTACCATTCCGGTTTGCAAAGTAAAATCTTTGCCGGTGGCTTTGGAAAAAATGAAGGAATACAGTTTGCAAATAATTGGTTGCACCGAAAAAGGCAGCGATGTAATGAGTGAATTGGATTTGTTAGGGCCATTAGCAATAGTGATGGGTTCGGAAGAAAAAGGGTTGTCGCCGGTTATGCTTAGGATAGCAGATAAATTGGCTTTAATACCTATAACTGGTCCTGTAAAATCTCTGAATGTTTCGGTAGCGGCAGGCATGGTTTTGTATGAGGTGAGAAGGCAAAATCCCTCACCCCTGGTCACTATCCCTAAGGGGTAAAGGGGAGTGTTCTTACTAAAAAGAACAATTATTATTAATATTCAATACCTAATAGCTGCTTTATTTATATTGCGAAGCCAAATTGTAAATCTAAAATGTCAAAATCCAAATCCACATTTTTTTGCCAAAGTTGCGGTGCTTCGGCAGCCAAATGGATTGGCAAATGCCCAGCATGCGGACAATGGAATTCGTATGTGGAAGAGATAATTATTAAAGAAAATAAAACACCGGAATGGAATGTGGGTGAAGGAAAAGGAAAACTGAACCCCTCTAAAAACAAACCCAAAACCTTTGCCGATATTGATTCGATAAGTGAAAAGAGATTGCCAACTTTGGATGGCGAACTGGATAGGGTTTTAGGAGGAGGAATTGTTACAGGAAGTTTAATATTATTAGGCGGGGAACCCGGTATAGGCAAAAGCACCCTGCTGCTGCAAATGGCTGTAAAAAGCAAAAACAAAGTTCTTTATCTATCTGGTGAAGAAAGTGAAACCCAAATAAAAATGCGGGCTGAAAGGGTGGGAATAAACAATGAAGAATGCTACATACTTTCGGTTACCAATATTCAAACCATCTTTCAGGTAATAAAAGAGCTTCAACCCGAAATAGTCATTATTGATTCCATACAAACCCTTTATACCAATTACATAGATTCAGCACCGGGAAGTATTTCTCAAATACGCGAATGTGCGGCCGAATTTTTAAGATTTGCCAAAGAAACCAATACCCCTGTTTTTTTGATTGGCCACATTACCAAAGATGGGGTAATAGCAGGGCCAAAGGTATTGGAACACATGGTGGATACTGTTCTTCAATTTGAAGGAGACCGCCATCATACCTATCGTATTTTAAGGGCTATAAAAAATCGTTTTGGCTCATCATCTGAAATAGGTATTTATGAGATGATTCAAAGCGGCCTGCGTGAAGTGCCCAACCCAAGCGAAATCTTAATAACCCAACGGCAAGAACCCTTATCTGGTATTTCCATTACCGCAGCCATCGAAGGAATTAGGCCATTGTTGGTTGAAACCCAGGCATTGGTAAGTAGTGCCGTTTATGGCACTCCCCAAAGAAATGCCAATGGTTTTGATTTGAGGCGGCTCAACATGTTATTGGCCGTGTTGGAAAAACGCTGTGGTTTTTATCTGGCTTCGCAAGATGTGTTTGTAAACATAGCCGGAGGCTTAAAATTAGAAGACCCTGCCCTTGATTTGGGCATAGCCGTGGCCATTTTATCATCGTTCCACAATCAGGTGGTAAACCCAGGCTATACGTTTGCAGGAGAAATAGGATTAAGTGGCGAAATTAGGGCTGTTGGAAAAGTAGAACAACGCATATCCGAAGCTGAAAAGTTGGGGTTTAAAGCCATTGTCATTTCCAAATTCAACCAAAAGGGTTTATCCAAATCAAAAATTGAAGTGATCCCGGTTTCCAAAATTGAGGAATGTTTGGATTTTATTTGGGTTTAATATACTATCTAAGCAACCTTGGCTAAACTGGATACATCTTTAATGGTAACCTAAGACTTTAACAGAAAAAATAAAATGAAACCACTACTATTTTTAATTTCATTAACATTTAACTTTAACTCTTTATTAGGGCAAACCACAGAATTTAAAGAAACCTACCCCGATAAATACACCTTTGGCAAAGCCATGGAATTTGAGCAAAAGGGCCAGTTTGATAAAACAATATGGGTGTACATCAATCTTTATCCCCAGCACAAAATTTGGGTAGCCGATTTGGTCAAGGCATTTGCTATAAACCACGATACCATAGATATGGGAAAGTTTATTCAAAAAACATTTAATTCCTATTCCATCTTTGATCCATCAATTATTAGTATTGAAAATGGACAACCCATAAAAGATTTTTTAAAATTTAAAAATAAAGAGGCCTGGGCAGATGAACTAAGTATTAAAATTAAGGAGCCCGAAAAACCACTTTCAACAGCAGCCGAATACAACCAACGAAGCATGGAGCGCTATCGGGCTAAGGATTATTTGGGTACCATATTTGATTTGAGCAGGGCCATTGAAAAAGAGCCATTTGGGGAATATTATTACAACCGGGCATTTACCAAAAGTATGATTAACGATTATAGAGGTGCTGAAGAAGATTATAATAACGCCATTGTACTAAACTACAAACTTGCGGAAGCCTATTTTGAAAGGGGTTTCTGTAAGGATATGACCAATAATTTAAAAGGAGCTATTGATGATTACACCAGTGCCATTGGCTTAAAAAAGGATTTTACAGATGCCTATAACAATCGTGGCTTTGTATATTACAAGCAGAAAAATTTTAAAAAAGCAATCCTTGATTTTGACGAAGCTATAAAATTAAAACCTGATTTCGCCAGGGCTTATGTGAACCGTGCTTTTGCAAAAAAGGATTTAAAAAGGAGGAAAGGGGCTTGTGCCGATTGGATAAAGGCAATGGATTTAGGCTATAAGGATGCCGCCATGTCTTTTGAAAAATATTGTAAATAAAGTTATTAAACACAAGGGGTTTTATAGTTTTAAAAAACGCCTCCAATTTTTACCCCACCCCACCGATGTAATTTACCTGTTCTAAATTCTTTGGTAATTACTGACTGAAAATATTCCAGATAGAGTTTTTTATACGTCATCACTCCTCCAAAATTATCTTGAAATATTATCCGTGAAACATCACTTGAACCTATGGTATAAGGACTATTTTTACTAAACATTCCACCTTGAAGTGTGGCATCATACCCAATAAAATTTATTAAAGATTGATTGAAAAAAAAGAGCTGAAACTTTTTATTTCCGTTGAGGGTAAATGGTGAATTTAATTTACCAATCCTAAAATTAAAGCCTGTTCTTACCTTATTGCTTAAGGTTCCAACCCTTAATTGTACATCCGAATTAAAAACAAAAAAATTATTATCAAAAACCTGTTTTTCAAAATTCACTTCGTAAGTAATAGCTAAATCATTTTTAATTTGGTGCTGCCACCCCAACGGTTGAATATCTCCAATCCAACGATGAATTGTACTTTGCATCCCTTTGCCAAAAGCTAAAGGGCCTATGGCCCCTATGCTTAAAGCCGATGATAGCGTGGTTTTATGAACTGTATCAAACGAAATGGCAAATGTTTTAAGCATGATAACTGCTGCAAATGGCCTATCATTTTTAATAATGGTATCTCGTCTGATGCTGGTAGGGGTAAATCCAAAATGGTCAATAGCCAAACCATATTTTATTTTACTTTTCTTTAGCCTGATTACCGTTTTTGCTAGAGGGTTTTTATTTAAATGTGGATGCACCAATTCAAGGTTTATACCTTGGGTATAATAGCGGTCGGTGGCTGTAAAATAATCATTATCATAGCTGATTCTGAAATATTTATTTTTACTCATATACCTGAATGAGGCTGTATTATCAACACGTTGAGCAAACCCTAATAAAGGAAAAAATAAAAGGGAAAGAAAAAGTTTTCGTAACATTTTAATATTTACGCCAAATGGTTATAAAAAGTTCTTACTTTCTTATAAGCGTAACAGTTCCCGAAAACCGTGGCATAACTTTATCCGATTCACCTTTATATTCACAAATATAGAGGTATGTACCTTCGGGGCATATTTTTTTGCTATTGTTCACACAACCGTTCCAGCATTCATAAAAATCTTTGGTTTCAAACATTTTTTGCCCCCAACGGTTAAAAATGGTCAGTTTAAATTCAGAACATTCATTTAATCCTCCCCCAAAATGAAAGCAATCATTAAGTCCATCTCCATCGGGTGTAAAAACATTTAATGGAATTAATTTATCGGCAGGGGCGCCTTTTATTTCCACCTCCACCTCCACGGTATCAGGGCATTGTTTATGTGTATCTACTTTTAAAATTATTTTATAAAAACCGGGGTTCTTATATTCATGTATTCCGGGATTGTTTATGCCACTGGAAGTGCTATCACCAAAATCCCAGGTGCTGGTTTCAAAATCGCTGCTTTTATTTATTAATTCAATCTGGCTAGTGCATTTAAATTGTTTAATTTCAAAATTGGCATCACTGCGTTGAACAATATTTACTATTCGGGAAGTTGTGTCTGCTAGGTTGCAAGTGTTGGAATCAATGGCAGTTAATAAAATTTTATAGGTACCTACCTTTGGAAAATTGTGCTTGGGGTGTTTGTCGGTAGAAGATTTGCTATCACCAAAATCCCAGATATAATGTCCGTTTCCGTTGCTTTGATTGGTAAACTGAACTTCTGCCGGTCCGCAAGCAGTGGCATCGGGAATAAATTTGGCCTTAACCAAATTATTAATTTGAAAATCTATTTTAAAAGCGGCATTGCTGCATCGCCAACTTACATTTTTTGGAAAAGCAGCATTAGATGTCGTAGGAAAATCACTAATGGTAGCCCCCGGTTCATCAGGACAACTGGAGCAAACCGATTGGTATATTACCCCTCGTTTATCAAATCGGCTGGTGCCTCCATCCACATGATCGTCAGATTTATTTCCTCCAAAATAGGTAGCAAACAAAAGACTGGAAAGATTTTTACCAAAAACCGCTAAATAAAAATCATTATTGTCGGTAACAGATTGCAGGGCATTGTTGGTAATGGGTAATCGGTTTGTCGTTCCGATATGGTAGCCATCTCCTAAATTTGAACCCCAACCCGATAGATAAATATTTCCACAGGAATCAACCAAAAAAGCAGAAGGAGATATTTCGGGATTATGGGGCCGATTGCCAAACACAGTTTGTTTTTTTATAATATTTAAACCGGCGTCGGCCATCAAAATGAATTGGCCTGTGTTTGCTTTGTTGCTATAAACGCCTTGAGAGGCAGAAATATCTCCTTCCGTTTGACCTGTTGCATATATATATCCAGCTTTATCTATTTCTAAAAAATAAATCTGGTCATATTTATCCGTTCCGTAATACGTTGCTTTATCCAACGCAAACGTATTTTTAGTGAAGGCCGCCATAAATCCATCCCTCAAACCTATATTATTTTTGTTGATGGCACCTGAATGCGTTGGTAAATTTGTGCTTAATGTTCCTCCGGCTACATAAATATTTTCATTTTTATCAAACTCAAGGCTGTAAATACCATCGCTTCCATTTCCTCCAAAATACGTTGACCAAAGCAACTGATCCAGGTTTTTTGAAAATTTTAAACATAACCCGTCAGCCGGTCCTTCGAGGGATGATTTTGTAGCATTTTTTAAAGGGATATTGTTGGAGTTTGTTCCCGAAACAACATATATGTTATCGGCTTTATCTGTTAAAACTTCGCCCCTGAATTGATCGGCATAATTATATCGTAAGGCTGCATC
Organism: Bacteroidia bacterium; assembly: GCA_046154525.1. Classification (GTDB taxonomy): domain Bacteria; phylum Bacteroidota; class Bacteroidia; order NS11-12g; family UBA9320; genus JABWCE01. Next base: position 1,150 of record JBJXDS010000283.1, on the reverse strand, counting down.
TGTTAATCCATCATGGTTATTCCCTCCAAAAAATGTAGAACCTTTTAACTGATCCCCATTCTTTGATAATTTAAAAATTACAATATCTGTAAATCCGTTGGTAGCTGCATAACTGTTATGTGATAAATCATACCCGTTGGCATTCATTGGAAAATCATTGGAATAGGTTGTTCCAAAAACCACCAATTCTGTATCACCATTCACCACCATACTGTGAGGATAATCATCTTCCACACCACCAATATAGGTAGCATAAAGCAAGGTTTTGCCACTTGAATCGTATTTACTTATGGTAATATCGCAGGGCAATAATACCGGCGCTAAACCTTTCCCTCCTTTGCACACCGTTTGAAAGGCACCAACTGTAACCGGATACTCCCCATGCGAATTGTCGGTAATACCCCCTGCATACAAGTTTCCCCGTAAATCAAACGTAGCGGTGTAGCCAAAATTATCACCCCGCGAACCCGAGTAGGTTGAAAACACAAGAATGGGGTCAATTATCAACGACTGTTCGTGATTATACCCTTCTGGAAATTTAAAAGACAAAAGGTTGTTTACCCATTGATAATTGCATTTAATATTTTGGGACAAACTGGTTTTATTTAAAGAATTTACCGGTTGAAATACTTCCAAATTTTTATCCCGAAAAATTCCAATACTGGTATGGAGCAGTAAATTATTTCCCATCACCAAAACCGAATCCAGCCCTTCTATCTCAACCCCAATTTGCAATGCATTGGTATTAGGGCTTACAATCCACTCGTACTTAATTTGCCCAAATTTTGAATACACTTTTAAATCAATTCCTTCGTAAACATTGGTATAAATAACCTCGGAATAAACCGGAACATTGGATGCCCATTTTGTTTTATTATTTCCTAAAAAATAATTAAATTTTTCTTTGAACGGTTTTTGTCCGTTAACGGCAATATTACTTTTGCAGTTGTAAAATTTGTACTTAAACGTGTGGCCATGGATTAGTGAATTATCAACCAATGAATCTTTATGGATATGCTGATGGGCCTTGTGATATTCCTTTTCATTAAATAATTTGAAGGTGATGGCATGGCGTTCTAAAAAAACATATCCCGTGTTTAACTGGACCCTGAAAAGGACTTCTTTTTCAAACTGACCGTCGTTTTGCACA
>JBJXDS010000282.1:0-4467 GCA_046154525.1 Bacteroidia bacterium | reverse complement strand
ATATTATAATGACAAAAAATATGTTATTTAGAATTTACCTTATATTTTTGAAGGATATATATTGCTGTAATTAAACAAAACAAACAAACAAGATGAAAAAATTAAATCAAATTTTAACAGTGGGGCTTTTGGTATGCGGCCTAAGCTTTGGAGCTTCAGCCCAAACAACAGCTAAAGACGGTGGAACAGGCGACATGTCTAAAATGGAAAAATCGAGAGGTGCCGATCCTAACATTAAAGTTGCATCGCATGTTAACGGTGATGGCCAACCATCAAAATCAGTACAATCAGGCGATAAAGGAGCTAGAGGTGGCGGAGGATGTACAGCATACTTCGACAATCACACAAGCTACTATATTTATTGCTATGTAGATGGTTCGTTGGAAGGTTATGTTGCTCCCTGGGCTACTGGCTCAGTAAGTGTGGCTAATGGAACTACTTCTTTGTATGCCGTTGCCGAATTTAGTGATGGAAGCAAAACAACCTGGGGTCCTTTATCAAAGTATTGCAGCTACCAAACGTATGAGTTAGAAGTGTATGCCACTTACTATAACTGGTATTTGTACTAGGCATTAACTCAACACTAAAAATCTTTAAAACCCCGGTAAATGCCGGGGTTTTTAGTAAACACTAAAAAACAATTACAGCAAAACAAAAAACAATCAATCAAAACTATCATGAAATCGAAGATTCACGAATTCCCGAAAAAAATTAAAATACTAATGAGTAAAAAATTAATAATTTTAACAGCCATATTTCTTCTGGGAAACTCTGGTTATGCTCAGGCAGAAGATTTAGGTAAGATAATGTTTGAACGGGCCGATTTTTTATACAAAACTCAAAAATTTGATTCAGCCTTAATATTTATAAATAAAGCGGTAAAGGCTTCTCCCAAATCAGAAGACTACATTTTTAAGCGTGCTTTAATAAAAGAAAAAACAAAAGACATAAAAGGAGCTATTAAAGATTACAAAGCCTGTATTGAAATAAATCCCAAACCGGTATATTTTAATAATATTGGGGTAATTTATGCCATAGATAGTAATTATAAAGAAGCCATAGTTTGGTACAATAAAGCCATTGCCACGCAAGAAGATTATGCCCAATCATTGGTAAATATTGGGGTAGCTTATTATTATTTACACCAATTTGATAAGGCTTGTGAAAGTATGAAAAAAGCAAGTGCCTATGGATTAAAAATGGCCGACTCTTACATAGCAGCCAACTGCAATTAAATTTATTTTTAAAATCTTTTTATAAAACGTCCGAGGTTTTAAAAACCTCGGACGTTTTTGTTTCCTCTTACTTTGGAAAACTTCTAAAACAGTTCAAAAGATTCACTGTAGTCTTTAATAATTTTTTTAAACTAATCCTATTACTAAGGTCTCAATACTCGAAATCTCTGTATTCTGTACTTAAAAAAATAATTACTTTCGTAAGCCAAAAAAAATCATCATGCAAAGCCAGTATATAGCCCAAAACAAAGACCGTTTTTTAAATGAATTGTTCGAAATTTTACGTATCCCAAGCATTAGTGCCGATAAAGCATTTTTAGGAGATGTGAGGAAAACAGCTGAATTTGTAAGGGACAAAATGATAGCCGCCGGGGCCGAAAATGTGGTGTTGGAAGAAACCGCCGGAAACCCCATTGTTTACGGAGATAAAATTTTCGACCCAAGTTTACCTACCGTTTTGGTTTACGGGCATTATGATGTGCAGCCTTCGGTGCCCGATGAACTTTGGACTACTCCGCCTTTTGAACCAACGATACGGGATGAAAAAATATACGCCCGTGGATCTTGCGATGATAAAGGCCAGATGTATATGCACCTCAAAGCCTTTGAAACCATGATGCAAACCAATACCCTTACTTGCAACGTAAAATTTATGATAGAAGGGGAAGAAGAAGTGGGCAGTACCAATTTGGGTATTTATGTAACCAGCCATAAAGAAAAATTAAAAGCCGATGTGATATTGATTTCGGATACGGGAATGATAGCCAATGATATTCCTTCGATAGATGTGGGATTGCGTGGATTGAGCTATGTGGAAGTAGAAGTTACCGGCCCTAACCGTGATTTGCATTCAGGGGTTTACGGAGGAGCTGTTGCCAATCCTATAAACATACTTTGCAGTATGATTGCATCTATGCACGATGAAAACAGGCATATTACCATCCCCAGATTTTATGATGATGTGAACAACCTGAGTGCAGAAGATAGAACTGCCCTGAACTCAGCACCTTTTAATATAGAAAATTATAAAAAGGATTTGGATATAGAAGATGTGATGGGTGAAAAAGGCTATACAACTTTGGAAAGAACTGGTATCCGTCCAACCTTTGAAGTTAATGGGATTTGGGGAGGCTATATTGGCGAAGGAGCCAAAACCGTTTTACCATCCAAAGCCTATGCTAAAATTTCCATGCGATTGATACCAAACCAAAAATCGGAAGCCATTACAAAATTATTCTCCGATTATTTTGTATCCATTGCCCCAAAAGGAGTTAAGGTAAAAGTAACACCGCACCATGGTGGCGAAGCTGCGATAACTCCCACGGATTCAGTAGCCTTTAAAGCGGCTTCTAAAGCTATAGAAACTACCTACGGAAAAGCACCTATTCCAACTTTTGGTGGGGGAAGTATTCCCATTGTCGCATTATTTGAAAAAGAATTGGGTGTAAAAACGGTTTTAATGGGATTTGGGTTAGATAGTGATGCTATTCATTCGCCCAATGAGCATTACGGTTTATTCAATTATTACAAAGGCATTGAAACCATTCCTTACTTTTATAAATACTATGCTGAGATGATGTCGTCGTAGAGACGCAATGCCTTGCGTCTTTCTATGATGGGTTCTAATGAGACGCAAAGCCTTGCGACTCTAGGATAACGATTCAATCTTCAATGTTATCCTAAACGTTGTGCCCTTGCCATGTATAGATTCTTTAACCATAATATGCCCCTTGTGGTAATTTTCTATTATCCGTTTAACAAAAGATAAACCAAGGCCCCAACCACGTTTTTTGGTAGTAAATCCGGGTTTAAAAATGGTTTTAAACCGGTTTGCAGGAATACCTTTGCCAGTATCGGTTAAATCAATTACTACATTGTGTCCTTTTTGTTCAATATTAAATGTAATGGCTCCCAACCCTTCCATGGCATCAATAGCATTTTTAGTCAGGTTCTCTATAGCCCATGCAAAAAGATAGGTATTAATATTTACGAAAGCTGGTTTTGGAAGGTGATTACTAACCGTAAACGTAACCAATTTAGAGGTTCGGCTTTGCAAATAATCAATGGAGATTTGAAGTTCCTTTACAATATCCAAAGGCTCCAGTTTGGGGTCGGAACCTATTTTGGAAAACCGTTCGGTTATTATTTCTAATCGGTTCACATCCTTTTCCATTTCACCTAAAAGTTCCTTATTGCTATTTTCGTCTTCGCGGCTTATTTCAATCCATGCCATTAATGACGACAAGGGGGTGCCAAGCTGATGGGCTGTTTCTTTGCTCATGCCTACCCAAACCAGGTTTTGCTCAGACCTCCGCGAATAACTAAATGCCAAATAACTAATTATTAAAAAAAATGAAATAATTATTAATTGAATCAATGGGTAATATTTAAGCCTTGTTAATATTTCTGAGTCGAGGTAAAAAACTTTTACCTTTTGTCCTTCATAATACGTAAGGATGATAGGTTCATGGGCTGCTTTCATTTCCTCCAATTTGTCCACAATATAATTATTATTTCTTGCAGCTCTAGCCGAATCAAGGTTTCGCCAACTATTTACATTATCATTTTCATCTGTTAGTATTACAGGAATGGTGGTGTTTTGGCTAACAATCTCGAGTAGAAAAGTAAGATCTACCGAAAAATCACTGGAAGCTAATTGACCCGTGGCTTTTGCCCATGTTTTAATTTTTAATTCTTCTTCTTTTTCCATTTTTTTTGCCAGGTTGTTGGTATACCATAGCGATACTATGCCTATTAAAATAGCTAGAAAAAGAAGTACCGGTTTTATAATCCGGTTAAAGCGATATGAATTCATTAACAGTTTCAAAAATAATCAGGATAAGTTATTCTTTTATAAAAAGTACTAATTTTACAAGCCTTTAAGCTCTATGCAACTTTCTTTTAAGCACAACGGAATTTTATATAAAATTAATACATCAAAGCCAATAGATATTTCTTTGGGAGTGAGACACGATGGCCTGGGAACCAATTGTTTTTATACCGAAAGGCCTAATTTTAAACCTTACAAGGCCGGAAATTTTATCGGCAATGTGGCCTTGGGAGGTTCATGCAATGTGGATGTAATAAATTTTACCCCTCACGGAAATGGAACCCATACCGAATGCATCGGGCATATTACAGCCGAGCAACAATCTATTACCAAAGCCTTGCCACAAGGAATAATGATGGCCAGACTTTTAACCATAAGTCCAGAAAAAGATGGTGGGGATTT
>JBJXDS010000281.1:0-6998 GCA_046154525.1 Bacteroidia bacterium | reverse complement strand
TTTGGTGTAATTTTTAAGCCCGAATACTTTTCTCTTAAAGAATCAGGAAGTGTATATTCACAATTAATCCCGAATCTTGCCAGGGTGCTATCGCCCATTGCATTTTTTACCTGACCGAAAACTTCATCGTATGTCCGGTTTTCCTTTGTTATGTAAACTATATATTTTATTGGGCTTTTTCGCAATCCCGGTAGTGGGGGTAGGGGATTTTTAACATCGTCAGCTATCGAAATTGTTTTAAAGGTATTATCCAAAGTTTGTGCTGTGTAAATACCCAACTCATCAGGTGAGGGCATCCTTACTTTTTGAAAACTCCCCAATTGAATATCGCCAATATAAGTTCCCTGGGGAGGTTTTATAAAACCTTTGCCCCCATTAGGGCCCGCACCCAAGCCCCGGCAGGAAATAATATAAATTTCTTTTTCATCGTTTGATAAAAGAACTCTGGAGGTTCCCCAACCGGTTGGAATTAATCCTTTGGTTATTTGCGTTTCAATATCAATAACTGCCACAGCATTAAATCCCAAAAGGGCCACAAACAAGGTTTTTTCATCCTTGCTCAAGGTAATTCCAAAAGGTAATAATCCTCTGAGTTTATCAATTTTTGAACTAACTTTAATAGGAATATGCCCAATTATTTTATGATTTTTAAAGTCAATAATAGAAATATTGTCGTTGGTGGCATTGGTTACATAGGCAAAGTTTTTTCCAACAGCAATAGAGTTGGGGCTTGCCCCCCCAACTACTTCGGCATCCTCCAACATCTCACCAATTTGGTGACCTGTTTTAAATCTATCAACAACGTTGTTGTTACTTAATTCAATAGTAAAAACACTCATAGCCTCCGGAGCCAAGGCACTACCAACACCTGGAATGCATCTACCTTCAAGTACGGTTCCCTCTATTGATTCTTTGGTATCATTGCCATAGGGATGTCTTGAGATTAAAAGGGAATCATAATTTTTTGGATTGGCACCTTCAATTAGAGGATACGAATACATCCCAACATTGGCTACAAATGCCATTTTTTTATCAGGGCTTATAGCCAGACCAAAGGGCTGTCTGCCAACAGGTATTGAAGCCTTTATTTTTTTATTTTTAATATCATATCTAACCAGACGGAAATTTCCCCTGTCAAGGATCAGTAGCTCATTTTCAGATTCATTCAATAACAAGTCGGCCGTAAAACTATCTTCAAACTTTATTCCGTCAACTTCTGCATCTAATGAAATAGTATCTATTAGTTTTAAGTTTTCAATATTATAAACTATAACTGAACCATTATCACCTCCGCTTAGGTAAGTTGTTTTGGAATCATTAGCAATAGCAACTCCTATAAATGAGCCATGTTTTAAGGGAGATTTTATTTTTCCATCGTAGGAAGGAACTCTTATTGCGTTTAAGGATTTTAGATCAATAATTGTAAAAACACCATTGTGCAGTGTTAAGGCTTTTTTTCCATTGGGGGAAATTGCCATACCAAAAGGATCGTGGGTTATTCGAAAAAAATCTCCAGCCGGGCCTACAAACCTTCCACTCGGGAGTGTTGATATTCCTTTTTCATTAATGTGGCAAAAACTGTCAACCCCAGGAACCTGAAGAATGGTAATTTTATTTTGCCCCAAACCATTAAAAGTGTGCAGAATTAAATAGGATATAATTAGGATAGAATTTTTCAATTTTCAATTTTTTTAATAAAAACAAGGGAACCGTTTCTGATTCCCTTGTTCAATTCAATACCCATTTAATTTATTTAATCAGCCACATTTTTTCATTGATGTCATCTCCTCCACCAAATTGGGCACTTATAGCTGCGTTTACATTTGCAGTATTTACCGCTTTTTCAGAAGCGGGATATTGAAACCTTAAAGGAACACGTTGGCTATTTCCAGTTCCGGGTCCTACATGAAAAGTTGGAACATTAGTGCGTCTCCAATTAAAATAAGCCTCTGCTCCACTGTTTTGATAAAACGCAAGGTATTTTTGTGTTAAAATTTGAGAAAGACCAACAGGCGAATTTCCTGCATATTTAACCGATGACTGGGCATAAAAAGTATTCCAATCGAAGTTAATGGTGAAGGTGTTGTAATCATTAATTGTACCATTTTTCTTTTGGAAGGTTACTGTATTTGAACCGGTAACAAGGCCATAAAAACCAATACTAGCCTGTATTCCTTTTGTGTACCAATCTTCGGCGTTTCCGGCCGCCCATCCACGGTTAATGGCTTCAGCAATGTTAAAGCACATTTCAGGGTATCCTATTTGTATAGTATTTTCAGCAGTATAGGTTCTGTAATAACGGTTACGGTTAATGTATGAATATAATCCGGAAAGTGCTTTTGTAGTCATAGTTGCAAGGTCTTCACCACTTCCTGCACCATTAAATGCTGCAAAACTTGTAGGTGATGCACCAGCTCTTACTAACGAATCGGCAGGCTCGGCTACCACAAATGTGCGTGGATCATTATTGCTTATTAAGGTATTTAAATAAGTGCTTGACATGTTGTAACGGTTTACGTCCAATCCATATATATCTAAATTGGTTGGATATTTATCATATTGTGTGTTGGGTGAAAATGTCATGTTATCATTCATTCCTGTAAATAATGGATACTTTGCAGGATCGGCCAGGGTCTCATTAAATTTTTGCTTAATATTTAAATCGCCATCATTTTCATGTTTGCTCAAATGAATAAGCACCCTTAGTTTCAAAGAATTTACTGCCTTACGCCATTTATTCAAATCGTTGTTATAATAAAAATCGCTTGCTAATATATAAGTACCTTTACTTGTAACGGCAGCTATTTCATTGTTTGCTTCATCCAACCAAACTAATATTTGCTTGAAAACTGCCTTTTGATTATCGTATTTTGGTTTGGTATTATCAAGGCCTTTTAACGCTTCTGATAATGGAATATCGCCAACTTGCATGGTTACACCATAGTATAAATAGGCTCTTAAAAATTTACCTAATGCAGTATAAGCATTAGGAGCGGGGATATTTTTCACCGCTTCCTCTTCCATTCGCAATACGTTATTTAAGTAGGTATAATTATTAAATGAAACGCCTGTCCATTTATATTCCTGATCGCCATAATAGTTATAGTTGCAACAGTAAAACTGGTTCCAACGCTGGGTTGGGTTAAAAGCCTTTTGGGTAAGGTCAATTAAAATGCCATTTAAAACCAAATTTGGAGGAACACTTGTGGCTCTGTTCTGATCCTTTTCTAATGAATCAAAATCTTTCTTACATCCTGTTATTGACAGTACTAAAGAAAATGTTATTAGTATTATTATTGAGTTTTTCATTTTTTGTAAGTATTATTTTTATTAAAATGTTAGATTTAAATTAATTCCATAACTCCTCATGGTTGGAGTTTGAAGGTTTGTAATAGTTTGGTTTCCGTATTGATCAATATCTACATCTTTAAATCTATTGTCTTTCATAAAATACAGAACATTGCGGGCTACAAAAGAAACTGATGCTCCTTGAATAAACCCTTTTTGCGTAAGTGACGTTGGAATTCTGTAGGTTAATACAACTTCTCTAAGTTTAGTATATGTTTTGCTCATCATATTAGGCTCAGGAATACTGTGTACACGGCTGATGTAATCTTGTACAAATGTTTTTGTAGCGTTGTCGGTATATTGAAGTTCTCCATAATTTGTTATTTCACCTGTTACCGCATCGAATTTTATAACACCACTTGATACCTGAACACCTTCACCTAAATATGATTTTACACCCAGCGCATCCTGATCACGTGATACTCCAAAATCTCCTTCAGTAGTTTCAATATGTCTTCCACCCTGAAACGTTTTTTTCCTCACATAATCTTCCATAACTCCTCCCACACGGCCATCAAACTGAAAACCTAATGTAAAGCTCTTATAATTTAACTTGTTGTAAATGCTCCAAACCCAATCTGGATTTGAATGACCGGCAAATTGAGCAACAGGAAGTATAATTGGTCTTCCACCCCCATCATTAATTATTTTACCATCTTGTGTACGGGCAAATTTACGAATGTAAACTTCATCGGTTCTGCTACCAACTTTGTAAAACGTATTTATGGTAGTTAAACCTTCGGGCAATTCTTTAAAGGTTTCTGTAAATTTAGACCAATTAACCAATACATCCCAGCTAAAACTATTTTTCATTTTTACTGGGGTACCCTTTAACGTTAATTCTAATCCTTTCTTTTGGGTCTTAGTTGCGTTAATAATATTGTTGGTGTATCCTGAAGTTTGAGAAATTTGTTGAGTAAAAATTTGAGGGCCGTCGATATAATTAAAGTAAGCTACATCTAAACTCAACCTATTTTTTAATAACTTTATTTCTAAACCAAACTCGGAATTTGTTCTGTTATCAGGCTTAATGTTTTCATCAATCAGGCTGCTTGAAAAGCGAGAAACTGTAGTATTGTTATATCCTGAAGATGTGCTGTAAACATTATTAAAGGAATAAGACGGGCCACCATACGTGGAAGTGTATTCAGTACCATAACCGATAGGATATGTGTTGTTAGGAGTTGCTCCAATGGTATTGGAAACAAATGCCCCTCCACCTCTACTTTGAGCGTAAGAAGCCCTTAATTTTAAAAAATTAATTGCTTTCGGCAGTTGAATGTAGTCGGTAAGAATTGTATTAGCACTTAAAGAGGGGTAGAAGAAAGTATTGTTTGCATTTGATAATGCTGATAATTTATCTACCCGGCCTGTTGTATTTAAATTAGCAAATTTGCCAAGAGCAAAGTCGAATGAATAAAAGGCACTTCGAACTATCATTTCAGAATTAAAACTATAGGCTTTTACAGGATTCTTGCTATTGGCGAAATTATATACATTTGGCACGTTAAGATAATCCGTTGTAACAAAACTTGAAGCATAAGAGAATAATCTTAAATTTGTTCCTACAAGTCCATTAATATCTACAAAATTTGCAATTTTTGGAGAAATAACTCTTAAAATGGCTTCTGTATTATTCTCAAACAAAGATCTTTTGTCTTCTCTGTAATCTCCTCGTCCTTCTTCACGGCCATAAGGATGTGCAGAAAAAGGCATTTTTTCAGTTCTGGTTAAATCATAGGTTGAAATAGAGGTACGACCCATTAAATCAAAATATTTATTGAATTTGTAGGTTAAAGCAGTATAGCCATAAATATCATTTTTATGATGACCTCTTAACCACTCATGGCTCATAAAGTAGGGATTATGGTAGCGCTGGTATTCTACATACTTACTTTGAACACCTTCTTTTCCTGGTTGCCAGTAATCTTTCATATCTTCCACATCCCAGTCGGCACCACCCCAAATAGACATATTGTAAACCACGCTATTTGGACCATAATTTACGTCTGGAATATTATCGGTAAACTGTTTGTTGAAGTTTAAATTTGCATCCATTTTAAGTTTTTTATTGAACTTTAAGGAAGAAGCCAAATTGAAATTGATTGTATTAAGATCAGTATTTGGAATAATGCCTCGTTGATGCGAATTTGAAATTGAAAAACGTAAATCATATTTATCACCACTTGATGAAACGGCAATATTATTATTGGTTAAAATACCTGTTCTTACAAAACGCTTTAAATTATCTTTTCCTCTCGCTGTCCATGGAGTCGGAGTTCTTACTCCTGTTATTGGATCAACAGGACTGTCGTACTGGGCAATTAATTGTCCTTCAAATTTAGGCCCCCAAACATCATAATCTCCATCATTGGTTCCGGCACCTTTGCCATCAACAAATGAGTATTTACCATGGTCACCAGGGCCATATAAATCCTGAGTTAATGGTAAGGCAATAAATCCTTTTTGAAACATGGTGCTGCTATTAAATTCTACAGCAAAACCACGTTTATCCTTACTGCCTTTTTTGGTAGTAATAATGATAGCACCATTTTGACCACGATATCCATATAATGAAGATGCTACTGGCCCTTTTAAAATAGTATAACTTTCTATATCATCCGGACTAAGATTCCAGGTATCAGAGTTTATTGGAACACCATCTACTACATATAAATAAATGGCTCCACCTCTTAATAAAACCTGAGGATTACCTAATAATTCAGCCGAAGCTCCCACGGTTAGGCCTGCAACTTTACCTGTTAAACCATTCATTGCATTTGGCTCCCTAGCTTTTGTCAAATCTGAACCGTTTACTTCCTGGCTGGCATAGCTAATGTACCTTTTATCCTTTTTTACACCTAAAGCAGTTACAACAAGGTCTTTCAATTGGATTGAAGTTGCTACCATTAAAATTGTTAAATTAGTTTCATTTGCCAATACTTTTTGGGTTTCATAGCCCACGGAACTAAAAATCAATTCAACCCCTTTGGCCACTGCAAGAGTAAATTCACCATTGGCATTTGAGATTGTACCAATGGGGGTGTCTTTTACCGATATGCTCACCCCCTCAACTGGCAGTTTTGTTGTGGCATCAATGATTTTACCGCTTATTTGACCATCCTGGGCAAATAAAAAATTTGGAGATAATGCTATAATGAGAATTAGCAATACGTCGATCCACTTTGTTTTAGTAATTGTTTTTGACTTCATTTGTTTTGCAATTTGTGCGTCAAAAATAATTTTGCATGTATTATGGATTCCTACTCTTTAAATTATCTTTCCTTAAATAATGTGTTACTCTCAAGTTAATTCAGAAATTTGAAATAATAGTTTTTATACAATTTATTAATAGGCTCCAGTTTGGCTAAAAATAAGGCCCACAACATATATTATTCAGGTATCATAATATTTTTACCCGGTTTTTCTTATAAACAATACCTGGTTTATGATTTAAAGATTAAATTTATCTTAGAATTATAAATTTTAGTAACACTGATAAATAAAAAAAGGGGTTCGTACTTTTTTAAATTATTTTATTTTTATAACAATAAAATTGGAATAATCCGTTGTTATAATCTTTGGAAAAAATTTAAACACTATTATTGGTATTGTTTTTTATAAAATTCCAACAGCCGGCGAATGACAGC
>JBJXDS010000280.1:0-2725 GCA_046154525.1 Bacteroidia bacterium | reverse complement strand
AGTACATGCTTTTTATTTTATAAAATCACCTGTTTTTTTTGAATATCTCTGTAACTTACCTTCTGCATTAAGTTTACGCCCAATACGAGTAGGTTTTCCGCCATCCATAAGCATCAATTTGCAAATGTGAAGAGGTGCTTCCAACTTTATAATAGAGCCATTTGGGTTATTAGCATCAGGCTTTTTATGTTTTGTAACCATATTAATGCCTTCCACCACAGCTCTTTGCTCCTTTACAATCACGCGTAATATTCTTCCTGACTTATTTTTGTCATCACCGGCCAACACTTTAACTGTATCGCCTTTTTTTACATGTAATTTTGGTATTTTATTAAATCTACGTTCCATAATTTATAAAACTTCGGGGGCTAATGATACTATTTTCATAAACTGCTTTTCGCGCAATTCGCGGGCAACTGGTCCAAATATACGGGTTGCCCTAGGTTCGTCATCCTTGGTTAACAATACACACGAATTATCATCAAATCGAATGTAAGAACCATCAGGGCGGCGAACTTGCTTTTTTGTTCTAACAATAACTGCTTTTGATACAGTACCTTTTTTTACTCCTCCAGATGGAATTGCTTCTTTTATAGAAACAATTATTTTATCACCCAATGAAGCATAGCGTGTACGAGTACCTCCAAGCACTCGTATACAAAGTACTTCTTTTGCCCCGCTGTTATCAGCTACTCTAAGTCTTGATTCTTGCTGTATCATTATTTAGCCTTTTCTATTATTTCTACTACTCTCCAACGTTTACTTTTACTAAGTGGACGGGTTTCCATTATTTTAACAACATCACCAATTCCACATTCTTCCTTTTCATCGTGTGCCATAAACTTCGAAGTGGCCTTTACAAATTTGTGGTATTTGGCGTGCTTCTTTTTACGTTCAATAGTAACTGTAACAGACTTTTGCATTTTGTTACTGGCTACCACACCTATTATTTCTTTTCTGGAGTTTCTTTCCATGTTTTCCACGTTTTCCATTTTCTTAATCAATTGTTTTTAATTCGTTGTTGCGACGGTTGATTTCAGTTAAATACTTGGCAACTAATCGCCTTGAAAACGTGATTTTTCCAGGGTTTTCAATCTGGGATACTGTGTGGCTGAATTTAAGTTTCTGCAATTGTGCACGCTCATCTCGCAATACACCGTGAAGTTCCTTATTTGTCAGTTCTTTTATTTTATCGTAATCCATAATACTATGCTGAATAATTTGGTTTAACAACAAATCTGGTTGTTACCGGTAGCTTTTGAGCCGCAAGACGCATGGCCTCTTTAGCTACATCTAAAGGTACACCTTCAACTTCAAAAATTATAGTTCCTGGTTTAATAACGGCTACCCAATATTCAGGAGCTCCTTTACCTTTCCCCATCCTTACTTCTGCAGGCTTTTTTGTTACAGGTTTGTCTGGAAAAATCCGGATCCATACCTTACCCTCTCTTTTCATAAAGCGATTTAAGGCTATACGGGCCGCTTCGATTTGGCGTCCGGTGATCCATTTAGGCTCCATTGATTTCAAACCGAAATCTCCGAACTCTATATTGGCACCTCTAGTAGCCAGACCTTTTACACGTCCTTTTTGTTGTTTTCTAAATTTGGTACGTTTTGGTAATAACATCTCTTCTTACTTTTATTTACAATTAAGCCCTATCATTTCTTGGTCTCGTTCCACCTGTGTTACCGCCTCCTGTTCGTGGACCTCTGCTATCATTTCTTCTATCTCCCCCGCCCGGTCTGCTGTCTCTATCACGTCCGCCTCCACCGCCTCTTCTTCTATCTCTATCTCCACCTGGTCCGCCTCCTGGTCTTCGTTCACCACCGGCACCACCTGTAGCTCCAAGATTCATCGATAAATCGCGTTTTCCATAAATTTCACCCCGCATAACCCAAACTTTCACCCCAATTTTACCATAAACGGTTAATGCTTCTGCTATATGATAATCAATATCAGCGCGGAAAGTATGCAATGGAATACGTCCTTCTTTGTATTGTTCTGAACGAGCCATTTCGGCACCGTTCAACCTGCCAGACAACATCACTTTAATACCTTCAGCTCCAACTCTCATCGTAGACTGTATCGCCATTTTAGTTGCACGTTTGTATGAAACACGTCCTTCTATTTGTTGAGCAATAGACTCAGCAACTAAACGTGCTTCAGTTTCAGGACGCTTAATTTCAAATATGTTTATTTGAACATCTTTTTTTGTAAGGTTTTTTATTTCCTCCTTTATCTTGTCAACTTCTGAACCACCTTTACCAATAACGATTCCCGGACGAGCAGTATGAACCGTAATAATAATGCGCTTTAACGTACGCTCAATTACAATTTTAGAGATACCACCACGCTGAATACGTGCATTAAGGTATTTGCGGATTTTATAATCTTCGGCTATTTTTTCACCGAAGTTTTTTCCACCGAACCAATTAGATTCCCATCCCCGGATGATACCTAACCTTATACTTATCGGATTTACTTTTTGACCCATTTATTTCTTAATAAATCTATTAATTTACGTTTTCTTCTATGGCTTCTCCAATAACATCAACCACTAATGTGATATGGTTTGAACGTTTACGAACTCTGTATGCCCTACCCTGAGGGGCCGGACTAAGTCGTTTTATTGTTCTTCCCTGATTTACAAATACTGATTTTATTACCAATCCAGTTTCATCATCTATTTTAGTATCATTTTTCAATTGCCAGTTGGCAATGGCT
>JBJXDS010000279.1:0-3005 GCA_046154525.1 Bacteroidia bacterium | reverse complement strand
AGGGTAATGTTTGTATTTTTATCTGTACTTTTTAATATTTTTGCAAGAATAAGTTTACCTGAAATATCGGTTATAGAAATAGTTTTGATAAAATTAAATTGAGGATTTTGAATAGTTAATTCAGATTGGGCAATGGATACACTAATGTTGGATTCCCTTTTTAAGTCAGCTTTCTTCAAGGTCGTTTCCCATGAAGCGGTAGCCGTGGTGGTATAGGTAAAATCACCTTTATCCTGCCCATCATTATTAGCAGCTAAGGCGGCCACATAAAACCAAACCTTGCCTGGCTTGGTAAGGTCAAGTTCATCAGGGGCCCAATTGGCTTCCCATTCCAATTCACCAGATTTTGAACCCATAGTTCCATAGTAGGTGTAGGTTAAATATTCTCGGTTGGCTATCCCTACTTTTTCGCCAATAACTTGTGTTTTTATAGAATCTGTGACTATAAACTGACCAATCTTTTTATTGTTAGCATCCAAGGCCGTAACCTGAAACCCAAAACGTATTTTTCCAGCATCGGCCATTTTAATTTTTATAGGCAGGCCTTTGGTTTTATTGGCCCCAAATTTCCCTACTTCCACGGTAAGTTTTGCTGTTCCACTGTTCAATGTGTTATCATCGTGGCAACCGCTCATGGTGCAAGTTTGTTCATCGGGAGCCCCAGTACTAGCCGATGGGGCACCGGTACTGGTTTGCTTATTTATAGCACTAATCATTATTAATGTTGTTGCCACAGCAAACCCAGAAATGAGTATTTTTTTTATCATATTTTTTAAAAATTATAAATCAAAAGTAGGGGTTTTAATTTGAAATCAAAAAAATATGGCCGATTAAGAAATTGGTTAATTGGGAATACGGGGATTCTGCAAACATACTATTGGATAATAGAGGCCAGGCATGGTTAAATAAAAGATGAAAATATAGTATCCAGGATTATAAAATTCTAAATCATTTTTTGACCTAAAACTTTTACCCTTCCTTCTTATCTTCGCGGCACCCATGCCATTTAAAATAGTTTCGGATTTTGTACCCACCGGCGACCAGCCTGCAGCCATTAAGCAATTGGTGGAGGGGGTAAACCATGGTGACCAAAACCAAACACTGCTGGGGGTTACAGGTTCAGGCAAAACATTCACTATTGCTAATGTTATTCAGGCGGTTCAAAAACCTACGATTATTGTGAGCCATAATAAAACCCTCGTAGCACAACTTTACAGCGAATTTAAAAATTTTTTTCCTGAAAATTCAGTTCAGTTCTTTGTTTCCTATTACGATTATTATCAGCCTGAGGCTTATCTCCCAACTTCTAATACTTATATTGAAAAGGACTTAAATATTAATGAAGAAATAGAAAAGCTGAGGCTAAAAACCACATCAGCCCTTTTATCAGGACGACGTGATATTATAGTTGTAGCTTCAGTATCGTGCATTTATGGTGCAGGAAATCCTTACGATTACGAAAAAAGTATAATCCGAATTTCAGTTGGGCAAAAAATTGCCCGTAATGTGTTTTTATACTCTTTAGTCGAGAGCCTTTATAGCCGCACAACGGTTGAGTTTAAACGAGGAACCTTTCGGGTAAACGGGGATAATGTAGATATATTTTTGGCCTATGAAGATTATGCATTTCGGGTTTCTTTTTTTGGAAATGAAATAGAGGAGCTAAGTTCCTTTGAC
The DNA here is from genome assembly GCA_046154525.1 of Bacteroidia bacterium. Classification (GTDB taxonomy): domain Bacteria; phylum Bacteroidota; class Bacteroidia; order NS11-12g; family UBA9320; genus JABWCE01. Next base: position 1,328 of record JBJXDS010000279.1, on the reverse strand, counting down.
CCAATGACTGGCAAAACCATTGATAAAATGGACGACATGGCTATTTATCCGGCCAATATTTACGTAACCAACCGCGATAGCATGCAGGCTGCTATCCGCGATATTCAAGACGATTTGGTAAAACAAGTGGATTATTTTAAATCTACAGGAAAACATTTGGAGGCCAAACGTATTGAAGAACGCACCAATTTTGATTTGGAAATGATACGTGAGCTAGGCTATTGCAGCGGGATTGAAAATTACAGCCGTTATATGGACCGACGAGAAGTTGGACAACGACCATTTTGTTTGCTCGATTATTTTCCCAAAGATTATTTGATGGTTGTTGACGAAAGCCATGTAACGTTGCCTCAAGTAAGGGGTATGTATGGCGGCGACCGTAGCCGTAAGCAAAATTTGGTGGAATATGGGTTTAGGCTGCCGGCAGCAATGGACAACAGGCCATTAAAATTTGATGAATTTGAGATGATGAAAAATCAGGTAATTTATGTTAGTGCCACACCGGCTGATTACGAAATTCAACAGAGTGATGGAATTTTGGTAGAACAAGTAATTCGCCCAACAGGATTACTCGATCCCGAAATTGAAATACGACCCTGCACCAATCAGGTGGATGACTTATTGGATGAAATAGATTTAAGGATAAAAATGGGTGATCGAATTTTGGTAACAACACTTACTAAACGTATGGCCGAGGAATTGGATAAATATTTAAGAAACCTAGGTATAAGTGCCACCTACATTCACAGCGAAGTAAAAACCCTGGACAGGGTAGAAATTTTAAAAAACCTACGGCTTGGAAATATAGATGTATTGGTTGGGGTAAACCTTTTGAGAGAAGGATTGGATTTACCTGAAGTATCTTTAGTAGCCATATTAGATGCGGACAAAGAGGGATTTTTGAGAAGCGAACGCAGCCTTACTCAAACGATTGGAAGAGCTGCGCGAAATGTGAGAGGAAAAGTTATTATGTATGCCAACAAGGTGACCGAAAGTATGCGAAAAACTATTGAGGAAACAGACCGTCGCCGAGCCAAACAAATTTTATACAATACCAAACATGGTATTATTCCAACTACAATTATTAAGTCAATTGAAGATTTAATTGATCGCCCAGATGCACCGCATTACGGCAATGCACCCAGGCCATATATTGAAAAGGAAACTATTAGCCTGGCAGCTGATCCAGTGGTACAATTTTTGAGCAAACCCGACTTGGAAAAACTATTGGCCACCACGAAAAGCCGTATGATGAAAGCTGCTAAAGACCTTGATTTTATAGAGGCTGCAAGGCTGAGGGACGAAATGATCGAACTGGAAAAAATGGT
>JBJXDS010000278.1:0-3654 GCA_046154525.1 Bacteroidia bacterium | reverse complement strand
GGTTACTCTTTCGGCAGCGCTATCGTTATTATGAGTCGTCTGTTCCTTCAATTCTTTTACCCATGTTTTTTTTATATCATCCCATATCCAGGTTAACATTGTAATTATCCTTCCCATTCCATCACGGGTATATTCAGTTTTACTAACCAACTCCGTTTGGCTAGCTCCTTCATCCCATGTTTTAAGTATTTCTTCTTTCAAGCGCCAACTGGCATCATATTTAAATTCAGTTTTATCATTATCCTTGGCTTTGCCGGTGCTATCAAAAAAACGGTTAATCTCATTTTCCAATACATAGCCTGTTTTATTAAGCTGTGTAGTGGTTTGTTCTGAAAGATTAGGGCTGTCTTTTTTACCCTTTACCTGTTTTATAACAATTTTCCTTCGTTCAGTTTTCCTTTCATTTTTTCTATGGTCTTTGCCTGTTTGGGCAAAAGATAATTGGAAACAAAATGCTAAAAGGGTAAGTAAAATTATTTTTTTCATGAGTTTGAATTTTAAAATTGAAGAACGAAAGTAATAAAAATTACAGCTCAAAAAATTTTAAGATTTAACTTTTGAATACGAAAATTCTCTTTGTCCTTTGGTAAAGCACAACTGCAAGAGATTTTTCTATTAGAACTCTAGGAGAACACTCCCCCTCTCCTTTTTAGGAGAGTGAGCTGGGGGGTGAGGTTTTAACTCATCTCTGCATATGCCTCTATCGGCAAGCAAGCACAAATTAAATTTCTGTCGCCATAGGTATTATCTACCCTTGACACACTTGGCCAAAACTTATTGGCTTTTATATATGATAATGGATACACAGCTTTCTGACGGGTGTAAGGTTTGTCCCAATTATCGTTTAAAGCCACAGCTGCGGTATGCGGTGCATTGTGAAGAACGTTATTTTCTTTATCGTACATACCCGCTTCTATTTCCATTATTTCATTATGGATTTCAATCAGGGCATCGCAAAAACGGTCCAATTCATCTTTGCTTTCACTTTCAGTTGGCTCTATCATCATTGTTCCGGCCACAGGGAAAGAAACCGTTGGGGCATGGAAACCATAATCCATTAAGCGTTTGGCTATATCGCCTGCTTCTACACCAGTGTTGGCTTTGAAAACACGAGTATCTATAATCATTTCGTGTGCCGCGGTTCCGTTTTTGCCTGTGTAAAGCATTTCGTAATGGCCACCTAAGCGTGATTGAATATAATTAGCATTAAAAATGGCGGTTTCAGTGGCTTGTCTCAATCCGTCAGGTCCCATCATTTTTATATAAGCGTAAGAAATTAATAAGATAGAAGCACTTCCCCATGGGGCGGCTGATATGGCCGGAATGGCCTTTTCGCCTCCTGTTTTTATTACAGAATGTCCGGGTAAATAATCTACCAAATGCGCTGCAACACCAATTGGGCCCATACCGGGTCCACCACCACCGTGCGGAATACAGAAGGTTTTATGCAAATTCAAATGGCAAACATCAGCCCCTATCATTCCGGGACTGGTAAGCCCCACCTGAGCATTCATATTGGCACCATCCATATATACCTGTCCCCCGTTTTCATGGATTATTTTAGTAATATCCATAATGGTTTCTTCATAAATACCAAAGGTGGAAGGATACGTAACCATTAAACAAGCCAGATTATCTTTGTTGGCAATAGCTTTTGCCTTTAAATCGTCCACATCAATATAGCCATGTTCCAAACATTTTACGATAACTATTTTCATACCGGCCATTACCGCACTGGCAGGGTTGGTACCATGGGCTGATTCAGGAATCAGAGCAACATTTCTATGGCCTTCTCCCCTATCTTTAAAGTATTCACGAATAACCATCAAACCGGCATACTCACCTTGCGAACCTGCATTGGGCTGTAAACTCATTGCAGCAAAACCTGTTATTTCACATAAGTCATTACTTAGTTCGTTCAATATTTTGGCATAGCCTTTGGCCTGGTCAACCGGGGCAAAGGGGTGAATTGCATTAAACTCGGGCCAGGTTACAGGAATCATTTCGCTGGTTGCATTTAATTTCATGGTACAACTTCCCAATGAAATCATGCTGTGACATAGCGATAAATCTTTTGATTCCAAATATTTTATATATCGCAACATTTCATGCTCTGATTGGTAGGTATTGAAAACCGGATGCAACATAAAATTGCTTTCTCTTTCGAATTTTGAACTAAAACCTGCCGATGCATTTTTGGCCAAATGGGCTATGTCTTCATAGCTATTATTGGCAGCACTCGAAAAAATGTCAGAAATAGCTTGAATATTCTTTAAGCTGGTGGTCTCGTCTAACGAAATACCCACATAATTATCAAAATAGCGGAAATTTATTTCAGCTTTTAATGCTTTTTCCTGAATGGTGCGTTGCATATTGGTATCAGCTTCCACGCACAGTGTATCAAAATAATCGGAATTTACCTGATTAAAGCCGGCTAATTTTAATGCATGGCTCAACAAACTGGCAGATGAATTGATGCGTTTTGCAATTTTGGTCAACCCATCAGGGCCGTGATAAACACCATACATACCAGCCATTACAGCCAATAAAACCTGGGCTGTACAAATATTACTGGTAGCTTTATCACGCTTAATATGTTGCTCACGGGTTTGTAAAGCCATACGCAAGGCACGGTTTCCATGAGCATCAATGGATACGCCAATAATTCGCCCTGGAATCTGACGTTTAAATTCATCGCGGGTGGCAAAAAATGCGGCATGTGGTCCACCGTATCCCATGGGCACACCCAATCGCTGGCTGGATCCAACAACACAATCGGCTCCAAATTCTCCCGGAGGAGTTAATAAAGTTAAAGATAATAAATCGGCACCTACTGCAACCATAGCTCCGGCGGCATGGGCTTTATCGCAAAATGCTTTATAATCATTCACGTTTCCTTTGTTATCCGGATACTGAACATAGGCCCCAAAAAACTCGTTTGTAAATTCTATGGTTTTAAAATCTCCAATTACTAATTCAATATCTATTGGCTCGGAACGGGTTTTTAAAACATCCAGAGTTTGAGGGAAAACATCTTTACTTACAAAAAATTTATTGCCGTTTCCTTTGGGCCTTAACCCATCAAACATGTGCATGGCTTCTGCTGCGGCAGTGCCTTCATCTAATAAAGAGGCGTTGGCCAATGGCAAACCAGTTAAATCTATCACCATGGTTTGAAAATTCAACAGAGCTTCCAATCTTCCCTGGGCAATTTCGGCCTGGTAAGGTGTATAGGCTGTGTACCAACCCGGATTTTCCATAATGTTGCGGAGGATTACCCCGGGAACGATGGTATTGTAATATCCAGTTCCAATATAGGTTTTATAAATTTTGTTTTGCGAAGCAAGTTCTTTCAGGTCGTTCAAAAATTGATATTCGGAAACGGCGGGTGCTATATCCAAAGGTTCCTTAAGCCTGATATTGGCGGGGACGGTTTTATTAATAAGTTCGTCAATAGAGCTACAGCCTATTGTTTCTAACATTTTTACTCTCTCACTGTCGGTAGGGCTATTGTGCCTTGCGCTAAATTTTTCGAATCCGTAAACAGAATTTTGCATGGTTGTTTTTTTCTAAAGTGCCGCGAATTTACAATGAAATTTCGGATAGAGAAATTGATAAATTGTCCCTTAACCACATCTTTTTATTTTAAACTAT
>JBJXDS010000277.1:0-7239 GCA_046154525.1 Bacteroidia bacterium | reverse complement strand
TGTGCAACCAGCTTTTGTTTGAAATTACTTTTATTCCTTTCCCTTTAAATGTAAGGGTTAAAAGAAAATCAAAAGATGCTTTGGCCGTTTCTTTAAAGTTAATATCCCCGGTTTCCAGCCATGCGTATAACATGGCTTCGGGCAATAGGCTGTTGGCATACGTGAGGTAGCTTTCATACCATTCCCAACCTGTTTCCGATTCGTGGCGGTACATTTGAACCAATCGGTTGGCCAATGTATTTATAAGGTTTGAAATGGATGTTGCTTTGGTTTCGGTATTAAAATAATACAAGCCTTTAATGGCGAAAGCCATGGCCCGGGTAGAATGCATTGAAGAAATATGTGGCAATAATTGCACCATTGCATCTTCAGCCGATGCCACCATTTCAGCAGGTAAAATGTTGCGTTTTGAAATCAAAAATCCTAAAGCCCAGATGGCCCGTCCATTGGCATCGCTCAGGTTTTCATTATTTTGTAAGGTAAAGTTTTCACCCGCATCTACATAGTTTAAAAAAGAACCATCATCTTGCTGGCAGTATTTTATAAAATTAAGATAGGTGTTTAAATAATTTATATTATCTTCTTCTCCTGTCAACTCATAATGCATACATAATGCTATCATTGCCCGGGCATTATCGTCTAACGTATATCCCGATTCAATATCAGGTTTGTTTATTTTAGAAAACTGAATCATCCCAACATTCGTCGTCATTTTTATTAGATGATCAAGATTAATTGGGGGCAAGGTATAGTTTAATGATATTTGCCCATCAGCCATTTTTTCGAATAACATAGCGTGGGCTATGGCAGCATTTTCCCAGGCCGAGGGAGCTATGAGGTGTAATCCATTCGAACTGGTATTTTTTCGTAATTCATCATCATTCAATAATGTATTAACCGCTTCGGTTAATTGATGCGAGTTGTCGAAATCAATAATAGTACCTGCATCATTTTTTAAAACTTCGCGGGCATGAGGAATAGGGGTGGAAATAATGGGGCAGCCGCAACTTACAGCATATGAAAATGTGCCACTAACGGCTTGATTAGGGTCGCGGGACGTGAATAAATAAATATCGGTAAGTTGCAAATACTCCAACAAATCGGGCAATTGTATATATCGGTTGATGAATTTTACATGATTATATAAATCCATCTCTTCTACTTTTGATTCGAGATAACTGCGGTATATTTCTCCTTCCGAACTTACTACACCAGGATGGGTTTTGCCAATGATAAGAAACAAGGTATTCGGATTTTTTTTAACAATGGCAGACAAAGCACCCAAAGTAGTTTCAATTCCTTTGCCCGAACTTAACAAACCAAACGTGCTTAAGACTTTCCTCCCACTCATTCCATATTTTTCTTTCAAAAAATCTTTATCCAAATGAGGAACCAAATGGGTTCCGTGAGCTATTACTGTAATTTTATTATCCGCCACATCATAGTCGCTTATCAGTATTTGTTTCGAACTGTTTGTCATTACCACAATTGATTCACAAGCGGCCACTATGTTTTTCACTTTTAGGGTGAGGGCTTCATCGGGCCGGGGCAATACCGTATGAAAAACAACCATTTTGGGCTTGGTAACATTTTTTAAAAAATTAAGAAAATCGTTTTCATTTTTTTCGTAAAACCCAAATTCGTGTTGAACCAAAACTATTTTAACCAGCTTATTCGAATTGATAGCCTTTGCTAAAGTATGGTAGGCAGGAAAAAAATTGGTATCCAAAATATACTTTACCTCAGGTGGATAGAGATGATTGACATTGCCCGATTCTAAGGCGCAAACATTAATGGCAAAAGAATCTTTAAATTTATTTTTCAACGCCTTTACCAAATCCTGCGAATAATTTGCAATACCACATTCGCGGGGCGGATAAGATGTAATAAATAATATTTCGGGTGGATCATTATGGGCAGCCAAATGTGACTTGCTATTTTTTGAAATCACTTTGGGGTATGCTACACTTAAAGCATTTTGCCCATCATTATAAAAAGTTTCAATTTTCATTAAATGCGGGATTACGTAATAATTCTTTTACTAATAAAGACAGGCTAACCGAAGCACAGGCAATTCTTTCATCGGCTGCACCATAGTAAATATAAAGGGTATCATCAAACAAGGCGGTGCCAGTAGGGAAACACACATTATTTACTTCGCCTTTCAGTTCCCAATCAAATTCAGGTTTAAACAAAGGATATGGTAGTCTGGCAATTTCTTTTTGAGGATTTTGCAAATCCAGTAATGCTGCGCAAGCTGAATAAACAAATCCTTTTATGGTATCGTGCACTCCATGATATATTAGCAACCAGCCGTGTTCGGTTTCTATTGGTGGGCAACCACCACCAATATAACTAACCTCGTGCCTGTATTTTGGGGTTAGCACTACACAGCTCTGCTCTAAATGCAAGAAATAATTTTGCCAAAATTCCTTTGTTAGTTCGGCCAAACTATTTACAGCCACTATTTGTATATCGGGCCTTATGCGGTGAAGAAAAAACAATTTGCCATTAATCCTCCTTGGGAAAAAAATTAAATTCTTATCCCAAAGAAAGACTTTTTTGCCTTGCTTCTCGCTAATTCTCCACTGCTCATTGTAGCGCAGATATTTTTCATTAATTACTCCTTTGGATTCGGCCAGACGGCTAAACTAATCATAGGTAATTTGAGGAGCTATTATTCCCAGCTTTTCAAAATTTCGTAAATCTTTAGAGGTAGCCAAAGCACCCAAAGCATTCACACCGTCATACGCTGTATAGGTGAGGTAATATAAATCATCAATCTTAACAATTCGGGGGTCTTCCACACCGTGTGATTCGGAATCTAATTGCGGAAAAATTACCGGCGATTCCATCCGTTCTTCCACCTCTAAAGGGCCTTTTAATTTGCAATATCCAATGCTGGAATAATTGCCTTTGCTCACAGCCCTGTAAAACAGGTGAACATAATCACCATCTCTTATTGCAGCCGGGTTTAACACCCCTTCATTTTCAAAACCCAATTCGGTTTTGTTAAGTATAATGCCTTCTTTTTTTACCTCTATCATTGCTTATTAAAAGAAATGTAAAGGTGGGTTAGGCCATAGTTTTAAATATTACATAATTGTTCATATAACTTATATCCTTCACAGTAAGTTATGAGTGTATCTAATGTTAATTTACCCCTACCGAGTGTTCATAGCATAACTTCCCAGCCTTTGTCCACGGGTAATGATATATGGATGGAAGGTGGACTCGGAAGCAGAAGCATTTTTTAATTCTTAAAATAAAAAAACAGCCCCGTTAACTAAACCAGAGCTGTTTTAAAAAATATTAACTAAAAAATTATAAACTCTTTTTAAAATTAAAGGTCAATTTTCCTTTGTTGGTGCATCCACACTCATCATTCGTAGGTTCGTTAGCAATTATTTTAATAATCACATAGGTTTCTGTTCCTCTTAATTTGGAGATATAAATATCGCCGTTTAGTGGCGTTGAAACTGTAGCATTTGGAGAACCGGCTGCATATATATTTTTCGCTTCATTAACTGTTCCACTGCTATAATCAAAACCAACGGCCTTAACAAACATGGTACTGTTTTTGGCCATCCATCCACCGGTAAAAACTCCTGCTCCGTTGGTGTTCACCATATCTTTATCGTTGTCCGAATCAGTAATAACACGCTGTTCTCCTTTTACTATGTCAAAGGCTCCAGGATTAGAACCAAGAATGTGAAAGAAGGTGCCAAAATCTTCTGCCGCAAAACCAGTTATTGATTTAATGTTAACCGATTTTGTTTCAATGTTATCTTTTTTATCTGTTACCACTATGGTATACGTTTCGGTTCCAATGGAACCTACTGTGTAATTTCTTGAAAAATTAAAAGTGGTTGGTTGGCTGCCAAGGGTCGTGTCAAATTTTGTGGTTTCATTTCCGGTAGCCGATTTAAATTTTACAACAATTTTTTTAAGTCCATTGCTGCTGTTAACTGCAAAAGCTAAATTTACAGAGGTACCTGAAATTTGAGAAGCACCATCCGTAGGTGAGGTAACCGCAATAACAGGATTGGGTTCAATAATTGGGTCATCTTCGTCCTTACAGCCTGTAAAAATAGAAGCAAGGCAAATTGCTGCCATAATAAAAGTTGCTCTGCTAGAGTGTTTCATAATTTTAAATTTTGTGTTATTTATTAATTTTATCATTCCACAAAAGTAAAAACAGCATAATAGCAGGATATTACACAACTTTTTTAAATTGTTACATAATTCACACCGATAAGATGTACTTGATAAAAAAGTTAAATGGGTTTTAAACTTATTAGTAGAACCTTTATTGTTTCAGGATTTATTTTAAAATCATCACTCACCACCAATTTACTTACCCATGCTATTTCATTACCCGAAAAAATCACCCATGTTTTTTCTTTATCCAACAAGGATAGTTTTTTATCAATCAATATATCACTCACCTTTTTATAGCCTTTCATGCCTAAAGGCTTTATTTTATCACCGTTTTGCCATGGACGTATGGTTAGGGGGAACTTTAATTTTTCAAAATCAAGATGGGCCTGGAAATTGGAATTTGGAATTTGGAAATTTGATGTTAAAATTTGAAAGTGCCAATAATGGTGAGGTGTAGTTATGGCCTTTGTTTTTTCATGTATTTCAACTGTTTGTAGGTTTTGAGTTAAAATAGGTTCAATAATTAACTGTTCCCGGTCCTTCACCAAACGATGGGTAGTTGAAAAAAACTGCTTTCCTGAAATGTCGGTTAATGATTTAAAAATATCTTCCACATCCGCGTCTTTAAACCCCAACTCAGCCAGAATGTTAAAAAGTACAAATTTTGGTTCGGGCAAATTCACTAATTTTTCTATACTTACAAATGTGGAATTCTGGATTTTTACAACAATTTCCTTTTTTATTTTATCCATAAAAAAGTGGATGAACCCATTGGCTTGCCTGGCTATTTCAGCATTTGCCTGAAACGTATTTTCAAAATCGGGATTAATTTTTTTTAGTTCAGGTAATACATTTAGCCGCAATCGGTTTCTTTGATATTTATTGCTTTGGTTACTGCTGTCTTCGCGGTAATTAATGCTTAATTCTTTTACCACCTTTTCAATTTCGTCTCGAGTAAGGCAAAGTAAAGGACGAATTTTATTTCCTGAAACGACTGAAATTCCTTCTAAACCTTTAAGTCCCGTTCCCCGCAATTGGTTTAACAAAATAGTTTCGATATTATCTGTTTTGTGATGGGCAGTTACAATTTTAGTATAGTTTTCAGCTTGGCAAAGTTCATTAAACCAATGGTAACGCAAATCCCTTGCTGCCATTTGTGTTGAAATTCCATTGTCTTTTGAGTAAATGTCTGTTTCAAATCTCATAACATGCAATTTTACTTTTTTTGCTTCGCAATAGGATTTAACTAACTGTTCATCCAAGTCACTTTCCATTCCCCGCAATCTAAAATTACAATGGGCCACAGCTATTTTGTAATTGTTAGTAATAAAATAATGCACCAAAAACATGGAATCCATACCCCCACTTACTGTTACCAATAAGGTGTCGGTTTCATTTATCAGTTTGTGTTTACTGATAAATCTATCAATCCGGTGCAAAAAATCCATCGTAGCACAAAAATGATATTTTGAAATCGGAATACCGCATTTTTCGGATTGTTAATTTTGAAATAATAAAATGAATAGGAGCGCAAATGACGCGGGTTTGTTATGATAAAAATGATTTAAAAAAAAAGAATGGTATAAAAATCTTACCTAATCTTATTAAATCTGTGTCATCAGCATTCCTATTTATACTCTTGAGAAGTTGCAAAAAACCTTAACTTTGCATCACAAAATGAGTGACCCCATAAAGCATGAGTGTGGAATAGCCTTTATAAGGCTTAAAAAACCGTTGGAATATTACCGCGACAAATACGGGACTTCACTTTTTGGGCTAAAAAGATTGCAATTGCTCATGGCCAAACAGCTAAACCGTGGCCAGGACGGGGCGGGGATTGGGGTGATAAAACTGGACCCAAAATATGGCAAACGCTATATTGCCCGAAAACGGAGCATCAGTAAAAATGCAGTAGCCGATATGTTTAATGAAATAAAAGTAAAATACGATTCATTAGACCCCCAAAAAGTAGATGATATAGAATGGTTGAAGGATAATTTTGCCTATGCCGGCGAATTACTCATTGGTCATCTCCGTTATGGCACCCATGGAGGAAACTCTATAGAACACATCCATCCTTTTTTAAGACAAAATAACTGGATGAGCCGGAACCTTGTATTGGCCGGTAATTATAATATGACCAATGTGGATGAGATGTTTCAGCATTTGATTGAACTTGGTCAGCATCCTAAAGAAATATCGGATAATGTGACCATGCTGGAAAAAATTGGTCATTTTATTGATGAAGAAAACGAATCGGTTTTCCGCAAATACCGAAATCAGGGATTGACCCATTTGGAAATAGCTGAAAAAATTAAAAGCGAATTGGACATTGAAAACATTTTAAAACGCTCTTTCAAAAATGTGGATGGGGGTTATAATATGGTTGGTATGCTTGGCCATGGCGATGCATTTGTAATTCGTGACCCTGCCGGAATCCGCCCATGTTTTTATTGTGAAGATGATGAAATATTTGTAATAGCCAGCGAACGGCCAGCTATTCAAACAGCCCTAAATTTTAAAAGGCTTGATATAAAAGAACTTCAGCCGGGAAATGCTTTAATAATAAAACGAAGTGGTGAGGTAAAGGAAGTAAATATTTTACCTCCGGTAGAAAAGAAAAGTTGTTCATTTGAAAGGATTTATTTTTCAAGGGCCAGCGATGCCGATATATATCAGGAAAGAAAGCAATTAGGAAAACTGCTTAGTAAAGAAGTATTAAGAAAAGTAAATTTTGATTTTAAAACTACTGTTTTTTCCTATATTCCTAATTCGGCATCTACAGCATATTATGGTTTATTGGATGGAGTTAATGAATATCTAAACACTTCGAAAATTAATGAATTAACTAAACTGGGCTCAAGTGCCACACCAGCTAATATTTCCGAAATTATTTCGGTATTGCCCCGCCTTGAAAAATTATTAATAAAAGATGCTAAAATGCGGACGTTTATTAGTCAGGGCAAAGATCGGGACGATTTGGTAGGTGAGGCTTATGATGTTACTTACGGTTTAGTTAAAAACCAACAAGACACCTTAGTGGTAATGGACGATTCGGTAGTGAGAGGAACCACGTTA
>JBJXDS010000276.1:0-11789 GCA_046154525.1 Bacteroidia bacterium | reverse complement strand
ATAACGATATGAACAGCCGAGATACGTTGCAAACCGAACTAAATGTTCTTGGAACCTTTGACCCAAAAATTCCTGAAAGCTACCAAAATTGTGAAATTCTTATTCTTGGCAATTTATCTCCCGGTGTTCAAAGTACGGTTATTGAAAGACTTAATAATCGCCCAAAACTTATAGCTATGGATACCATGAATTTTTGGATGGATATTGCTATGGACGATTTGCGGAAAACATTAGGAATGGTAGATTTATTAATTATTAATGATGAAGAAGCACGACAATTAAGCGGTGAATACAGTTTACTTAAGGCCAGCCGCATTATCCGAAATATGGGCCCAAAATATTTAGTGATAAAAAAAGGGGAACACGGAGCTTTACTTTTTCATGAAAAGGATTTGTTCTTTTGCCCGGCATTGCCATTGGAAGATGTGTTTGACCCAACAGGAGCCGGAGATACATTTGCTGGCGGCTTTATGGGTTATATGGCCAAAAGCGGTGAAGTTTCATTTAGAAACATGAAAAAGGCGGTTGTTTATGGTAGTGCTATGGCTTCATTTTGTGTTGAGAAATTTGGAACCGAACGCCTTTTGGAATTGACCGATGAAGATGTGGAAGAGAGAGTAAAATTATTTTTGACTTTGGCTGACATGGGCTTCTAATTGTCATCTTAATCTCCTTTTAAAAAAATTAAAATTATCAAACCAACCCTCCCTCTCTTTTGGGCATCTGTTTTTAACAGAATGTTAAAAAATTCTAATATCAATTTTTAAAAATGACACAATAAAATAGTCGATTTGTAACGTTGTACTAGGAAGTAAAGTCTAAATTTATACAACACCAATGGGTCATCAAAAAGTAAGCTATACAATAACAGCGGCTTTAATAGTTGTTAGTTGTGGTGCTACTTTTTTTGCAAGTCGATATTTACAACAAAGGATTTCAGAAAAAACCAATCAAACGATTTCGCAAATTGAGTCGAAAGCCGAGAGAAGACATTATAAAGTAGACAGATTGAAGGGGTATAGGCTTATTATGCCCTTGCTCTATACGCAACAAACAGAAGAACCATCAACGTATTCTGATATGAAGGCAAAGCTTACGAATTACATTGAACAGTTACAAAATTCAAAAAAACTTATAACTGCTTCTGTTTTTTTAAAGGATTTTGATGAGGGGGACTGGATGTGCATCAACGATAATGAAACCTATTATCCAGGCTCGTTGATAAAAGTTCCCGGCTTAATTACCTATTTAAAAATGGCCGAAAAAACCCCGGGATTCTTAGATAAAAAATTTATTTTTGGTAATCCACACCACAAAATCCCAAACCAAACCTATAGTTCGCAACAAATACAACCCGGTAATGAATATACCGTAAGGCAATTATTAAAATATATGATTGCATATTCGGATAATAATGCCACCTATTTACTAAATAAAAATGTTGATTTAGTAGCATTTCATAAATTATTTGACGATTTGGATATTCCAAAACTCAATAACGGGAATACCCAAATTACTGCTAAAAATGTCTCTTTATTTCTAAACGTATTGTTTAATGGAAGTTATTTGACAAAAGAAAATTCCGAATTTGCAGTTGAATTATTAGAAGAGTGTGATTTTAAACTCGGGATGATAAAAGGATTGCCGGTAAATACCGTTGTAGCCCACAAGTTTGGTGAAATGGGAGATTCAACCACTCGTCAATTGCATGAATCGGGATTGATTTATGTAAATGACAACCCTTATTTATTAACCATAATGACCAAAGGGTATGATGTAAAAGACCTTCCTGAAATTTTAAGCACCATGTCGAAAATGGTATATCAAGACTTTATAAATAAGGAGAGGAATTAGGAAGACGAATGCAACGAATTCATTTAAAAATTTTATTTGTGAAACTTTGTGAATTTCATTTATAATTTTAAAACCACCGCAAACTCTTTTAAATAAACGGGTTCAAAATATGCCACATCTTCAAACTGGTGGTTTTCAAATTTTTTAAAAGCCAGTTCTCCTAGGTGCTTGGCCGAAAAAGTAATTTCAGGAACCAGCGTTAATAAATTATTAAAAAATCCACCTTCTATTTTTGAAGCACCATTTCCGCAAACAAATGAGGGCTGCGCTAAAGAGGTATAAAAAATTTCATCTAAAATGACAGGTTTGGTTGGTAAGGTTTTGTTTAATTGTAAATTATATCCTGCTAAATAAACTTCCATTCTTCGGGCATCTATCATGGGCATTAAAACTGCATTTTTAGGAATCAATATTTCGTTTTGCTGAAGCATGGCAAAAGCCAGTGATTTCAAAGTATCTACAGCTATCAATGGAATTTTTGAAGCATAACAAATACCCTTGGCAACAGAAACCCCAATTCGCAAACCTGTGTAACTTCCAGGACCTTCACTTACGGCAATGGCATCCAATTTATTAATTTCTATGTTTTGAAGTTCTGTAATTTCTTTGATAAAAACAGCCAGACTTTGCCCGTGGATATTGGGTTCGTTACTTTCCACCAATGCTAAAAGTTCGCCATTTTGATGCAGAGCAACAGAACAAATAGTTCCGCTCGATTCTATGGATAGAATGATGGCCAATGTTGTTTAATTTTGAGGTGGCAAAGGTAAATTAAATATGGAGTTGCGCGATATTGAAAACTATGAAGATATAGAACTATTGGTTTCTGCTTTTTATGATAAATTATTGGATGACCCGATTACAAAAGATAAATTTCAAAACCTTGATATTAAAGCCCATTTACCAAGAATTGTTGATTTTTGGGCATTTATTCTATTGGATAAACCTGGCTTTACAGGCAATGTGTTTGACAAACATGCCTCCCTAAATTTGGAGCCCATTCATTTTGAACGTTGGATCGAATTTTGGGTTTCGTCAATTAATGCAATGTTTAAAGGCCCCAAGTCGGAATTGGCTGTGCAAAGAGCCATGCTTTTGAGTTATACCTTTCAGTCGAAATTATACGGGAATGATGGGAAGAAAATTTTATAATCATTCATCAAAAAACTCATAAAGTGAAGCCATATAGGAATTATTCCAGCCTTCTACGATATCCTCATAATCATCATCCGGTATATTGGTATGCTTCAGTTCCAGAGAGGTGCCGCTCTTATCCGGATGTAGTTTTATGGTTACAATAGAATCCTTCGACTCATCACCAAAATACCATTGCTGCACAATTTTTTTATTTTCTTCAAATTCAAGGTTTTTACCAACAATACTTCCATCCCATAGTGAAAATTCAGAACCGGATTCGGTACTCATTTTTGCTTTTTCACCGGTAATAAGTTGCAGGCTTATAGGGTTTGTAAGTGCTGCATATACCTCATCAGGAGCGGCAGGAATTGGGTAATATTTTTTGTAATCTTTCAAAAACGTGGAATTATTAATGGCAAACTTAATGTAATATTGTTTGAAAATATTTAATAAAAAAATGGCAGGTCTAGGTTCTGTATTTCAATCTGAATCAAAAAAAATGAAACTAATTATGGTTTTATTTTTAGTCGTATATCACCTCACTTTGTTTTATTCACTTAGTAATGAACCTGTATTACTTCGCGATTCGGAGGAATATTTGAACAGCGCTAAAAATTTTGAAACGGAAAGAACTTTTTACTCCGGCCAATCAGATGTCAGGGATTTCAGGATGTACAGTAAACGTACCCCTTTTTATCCCCTGGTTTTATATAGTTTTAAGGTGTTAAATCTGCATTGGAATTTTGTTTATCTAATTCAGGCTTTTTTAGGTTTACTTAATATTTTTCTGGCGCTACTACTTCTAAAGCAACTCGTTAAAACAGCCACCGTGTTCTATTTACTATTATCCATTTTTATTTTATTTACCCCTTCTCAATTTATATATAGCCAATTTATCATGGCCGATTTGTGGCTTCAAACGTTTGCAATGCTTTGCTTTATTTCATTTGCAATGTTTTTAAAAAAAAGAAACACGACTTGGTTGGTAAGTTTAATATTATTTTCAACCTTAGCAGCTTTGGCAAAACCTGTATTTCTTTTGGCATCCTTGGGCATTGGCGGGTTTTGCGCTTATTATTTTATATTAACTAAAGGAAAAAGAGTCTTGATATTTTTGGCGGTTGTTCCTTTTTTTAGTTGGGTGAGCCTTAGCAGTTTTAATAAAAATATTACAGGGTTGTTTCACTATAGCTCCATAGGCTATATTAATTTGTTGCATTACAATACCAATCTTTATTTGAATAAGGCCATCGGTAAAACAGAAACATATAAATTATTGGATCCTTTAATGATCGTTCCTCATACAAAACATGAATTTAAAAAAAATTATAGCGAAGTAAATGGCGTTTGTAGAAAGGCCATTTTATCCCATCTCTTAGGTTATTCCTTGTTTCATTTTAAGGGAATGTTTTATTTTTTTCTTGATCCGGGCCGGTTCGACCTTTTTAATTTTTTTAGGCTTGAAAAGGAAAATTCAACTGGATTTTTGCATAAAGGGGCAGATGAAAATCGTTTAAGAAAAATGTTTTCTAACCACCCTGTAATTACAATTAGTCTGGGATTTATTTTTTTAATTAATATTATAAAAACGATGGGCTTCTTAGGTTTAGTTTGGGTTCAACGAAAAAACAGATTAGTATGGGCCGGGGCAGCTTTGGTTTTTTACATTGCACTGTTAACTGGGCCATTAGGTGCCAGTAGGTTTGCTTTACCTGTTGAGTTGATAATTATTTGTTTTGCTGCTGTATTTTATGGTAACCTTTTCCAGAGTTTAAAGTTAGGAGATATAATAAAATAACCTACCAACTAAAATTACTATAGCCGAATTGATCTGTAATTTCTTTTTGTGTTTTATAAAGTAAGTTAATATCCATATAAATATTCATCTTGGGCCGATCACTGGATTTTGGTTGATTATTTATGGTTAAAGCCACATCCATTCCTTTAATAATTTTGCCAAATACGGTATAATTATTATCTAAAAAATGTGAGCCGTTGGTTTGGATAACAATATAGTATTGTGAACCATTTGATTTTTTAAGTGGGTTGTTATCTCTTGCCGTTCCTACCGCACCATAATCATGTTTATAATTTGCAGTGTCAATTTCTGCATCAATGGTGTAGCCGGGGCCTCCTGTTCCATCATTCGAAGGGTTATTATCTTTTGATAATGGGTCACCTCCCTGTATCACAAAATTATTAACACACCTGTGAAACGTAGTGCTATCATAAAAATTTTGCCTAGCCAATTTTAAAAAATTGGCGCGGTGTTTCAAAGTTTTTTTATTCAACCACATGTACATATTTCCATGTACAGTTTTAATTTCAATTATTTCTTCGCGAGTTTCCTCAAGGCTCAACTCTACTTTTGTGCATTGCTTAGCCTGCAAGTCTGCATTTCCTTCCCATATTACAACACCATCCTGGTCAGTAACTTTGTATATTGCATTTTTATTTTTATTACTTCCTAAGGCAATGGCAATTTTTAAAACGGAATCCTGATCGCAATCAACCACACCATTTGTATGAAAAGTTGCCTTGGTGGTACCTACCAAATTTCCATCAACATAATATTTAAAACTATTACTACCAGTTGCAATTGCAGTTTTAGACGTATTTTGATTATACCAAAATACAATGTTGGCAGAAAATTGGCAGTTACCCCCATTTTTACATTCTTTACAAAAATTTTCAGCATTAGTGTCGGTGCACCCATCCTTTTTACAACCCCAAAAAGTTGTTGTAACTAATAGCAACATAACTAAATATCGATTTTTCATTCTTTTTTAACCACAGCGAATATAGCAAGAAAGTGTAATCGTACTAAACAAAAAAAGTCTGCTCAGAATATGAACAGACTTTTTTTTAATAATTTAATACTACTTACCTGGGGTTTCGGGAGGGGTAGTTGTGGTTTTCTTTTTACAACAGCCCGCAGCTTCTTTTGAACAACCTGTAGATGTCGTAGTGGAGCTTGCGGTAGTTTTTTTACAGCAACCTTTGTGTTTTTTCTTTTTTTCTTTCTTTGGTTTGTCGTTATTTACTACTGAGGTTTCCTTATTGCTGAAAGAAACAGCAGCCAGAGCATCGGATGCAAGCATGGAACCCATTATTAAACCTAATACTAATACTAATTTTTTCATTTTATTTTTATTTAATAGTTCAAATTTAAAATAACTAACGCAATTGTGCAATAATTGATTGTCCGCCGGAGGTCTTTTCTCCTATTTTTACGTTAATCGTAGCATTTAACGGGATGAAAACATCTACCCGAGAGCCAAATTTTATAAATCCCATTTCCTGAGCTTGCTTCACTGGTTGTCCTTCTTTTACATACCAACAAATCCTCCGGGCGAGAGCTCCGGCTATCTGACGAAATAAAATTTTGTCCCCTCTTTCGGTTTCTATTACAGTGGTTGTTCTTTCGTTTAGTTCGCTCGACTTAGGATGCCAGGCTACCAAATATTTTCCTGGATGGTATTTAAAATATTTTACTATGCCCCCAATCGGATTGCGGTTTACATGCACATTCAGAGGCGACATAAAGATTGAAATTTGCATACACTCGGTTTTTAAATATTCTTTTTCAAAAACTTTTTCTATCACCACTACCTTGCCATCGGCCGGTGCTACTATAGCGTTAGCCTCCTGAGTAAGTTTTCGTGTGGGGTTGCGGAAAAACTGAAGAACAATAATAAAAACAAACAGTGAAAGAATCACAAGTATATTTTTTATTAAGGCATTAGGTATAAATTTATCACTTAGATAATTTAAACCTATCAAAACGATAGATGCTACAAAAATGGTGGCAAAGCCTTCGCGGTGTAAAAACATTAGAATACCCCCCTTAATTTTTGAGTACTCGCAACTTTATCTATTGCCACTATATAGGCCGCTGTTCGCATGCTTACATCGTATTTTTGTGAAGCGTGATACACATTGTCAAAGGCTTGTTTCATAACCCTGTCAGCTCGGCGGTTCACCCGTTCTTCTGTCCAGTAATAACCTAATCGATTCTGCACCCATTCAAAATAAGAAACACTTACTCCTCCTGCATTGGCCAAAATATCGGGAACAATGTTCACTTTATTGTTGTGCAATATTTTGTCGGCATTACTAGCTATTGGGCCGTTGGCTCCTTCTACAATTAATTTTGCTTTTATATCATGGGCATTGTCATCCGTTATTTGGTCTTCCATAGCCGCAGGTACCAAAACATCCACGTTCAAAGTTAATAGTTCTTCGTTAGAAATTCGGTCACCAGCAAATCCTTCCAAGGTTCCATTGTTTTTATTTACATAGTCAATGGCTTCTTCAATATTTATTCCATCTTTTTTGTAGTAACCTCCTGTAACGTCTGATATGGCAACAATTTTTAAACCTTGCATCTCCAATAATTTAGCGGAGATAGAACCTACATTCCCAAATCCCTGAACGGCACAGGTGCTTGATTGAGGGTCGATTTTTAATTTGGCCATAGCTCCACGGGCCGTCACCATTACGCCTCGTCCGGTGGCTTCTACCCTTCCTAATGAACCTCCTAAAACTAATGGTTTGCCAGTAACAACTGCAGGACTTGATATTCCTTTAATTTTTGAATATTCATCCATTATCCAGGCCATGGTTTGTTGATTGGTTCCCATATCTGGGGCTGGTATATCCCGGTCGGGGCCAAACACATCCTGCATGGCTGCGGTATAGGAGCGGGTTAATCGTTCCAATTCGCCCTGGCTCATATTTCTAGGATCACATTTTATTCCTCCTTTAGCACCACCATAAGGAATTCCAACTACGGCACATTTCCAGGTCATCCAGGCGGCAAGGGCCTTTACTTCATCAAGGGTAACATTCATTGAATAACGAATTCCACCTTTGCTGGGGCCCATACTGGCTGAGTGTACCACCCGTATTCCTTCAAACACTTTTAATTTTCCATCGTCTAAAATTACTGGTAAACTTACAATCACCACTTTTTGTGGATTGATAAGCATGTCGTAAGTCATTTGGTCGATGCCAAGAATATTGGCTGCATTAGAAAACCGTTCTTTCATTGAATCCAGTGGATTCAATTGTTCTGGTTGGGTAATCGTCATATTTTCTGTACTAAAATTAGCTTTTTAAAAAGAGGGGCAAAGCTAAATTAATTTTACGTTAAGGCAATGAGAAATTGCCACTAAAACACAAAGGCACAAAATCCCACAAACGAAGTATTGTTTATCTTACGCAAATTACACGAATATTCACTAATCATCCAAACTTAGCCTTTGTGATAATTCGTGACATTCGTGTCTTATATAATTTGACAATAAAAATAAACCAACCAGGCGGTAATCAAAGTGGCATCCATTCTATCCAAAATTCCACCATGTCCAGGAATTAAACTACCTGAATCTTTAATATCCAAACTCCTTTTTAGCATAGATTCTATCAAATCGCCAAGAGTGGCTCCAACCGAAATTATGACTGCCAATATGCAATACTCCATAATGCTAAACTGTTGCTGCCAATAGTAAATTCCTATAGCTGAACCAATCGTTAATATCAATCCTCCAATAGAACCTTCAATGGTTTTGGCCGGGGAAATACGGCTTAACAACGGACGTTTTCCAAGCCATCTTCCAGTTAAATAAGCAAAGGTGTCGTTGGCCCAAATTAAAATAAAAATGGCCAAAACTAATTTTCCGTTGTAGGCTATTTCGCCATTCAAGTATAAAAATTTTTGCCACCCAATGGCATATAGCAGCCCAATGGAAAACGGAATATAAATCCAACCTGTTAATTGCCGCCCAATGGCATCAAAGGGAGTTTTGCTTCTATGAAATAATTGAACCACAAAAAGAAAAACAGTGAGCAATAACCCAATTCCAAAATAAAACCGCTTAATAAACATAAATTGCCATAAGCCTAAAACGCTGAATAAATACAGGCCACAAATAAGAAACAAAGTTTTTTGAAAAACCGAAAGTTCGTTTAATAGCAATGCTTTATATTCCCAAAGGCAAAGGAAGGTGAGAATGAAAAGTAAAGAAAAGGCGGCCCAATTTCCTAATAACAAACAAATTGAAATAATGGCTACATATACTGTTCCGGATATGGCTCTTAGTGTAATATTATTCATAAATTACTTTGGTATTTTGTTTTGCAAATTTATTAAGCCACGCAATTAAAGCAATAGTAAGTACAAAACTAAGGATGGTTAATAAATAAGGCATTTGGAAGTTTTCGTCCGTCATAAAATTTTTAACTCCCCTTTGGGAATAAAAACTTCCAACCACGGCCAGGGTATTATTTAAAAAATGAAACAAAATGGAAGCCCAAATACTTTGGGTCCAATTGATAAACAAACCCAGCATAACCGCCAGTACCATCATGGGCATAAATTTATAAAACTGCAAGTGAAACAAAGTGAAAATGATAGCCACCACCACAATGGATTTTAAAATTTTACCCGAATAATCATACACCAAATTGAGCAAAACCCCCCGGCAAAATAACTCCTCGCCAATGGCGGGGATGAGGGCCATAACTAAAATATTTATAAATAAATCAATATACGAACTCATGCCCAGCATAAGTTTGTAAAGGTTGTTATTTTGGTCTTCGGCAGCTTTTAGGGTTTTTTCAAGGCCGGATAAAAATGTAGGTAATTCCAACTGAGCGTTTAGCTGAACCAACCACGATAAAAAAGGCATACAAACAATTAATAATACCGGAACTATGATTAAATAAATGGGTTTTGGGAAACTATTCAAACCCAAATATTCGGTAGGTTTTTGTTTGAAAATAAGGGCAAGAATAAAAGAAGAAAATACAAACGTGCCAATGGAATAAATGCAGAAAAAAAGCCGTGTGGCCGATAATTCATTCGGTTTTGGGGTAGTATAATTTCCTGCTCCTATGTAGCCGCTTATATCCACATGGTACACGGCCTGACAAATAAATTGGGCCAATACCGTAAACAAAAACAGGTTGATAAACATAACCCCAAAGGCAATAAGCAACCGGGATATTAATTTAAAAATGTTTTGGGTTTCCATGTGGATGCAAAGGTGTAAAAAAATGGGATATGAAATGCCCATGCGATAGAATTAATAAAAACCGGGAATGAAAAAAATGGGCATTACATATGGCAAATGACTAAAAATGAAAATAAATTACATATGAATGGAGGGGAATTTATTTCTGTAGTGGATACGAGTTAAAAAAACTTGCACCAAGCCATTAGGAAAAACTCACACCAATAGGGGAATCACTCGTTCAGGTAGAAATAATCTACACCAAAACTTCCTTCTTTTTCTTCTTAATCACTTTTCTCAACAGATAGTGTTCGATGGCTTTGTTCACAGGCTCCAGCGAAAATATAATTCCGACTTTTATAAAAAGAGAAAGCCAGTAACTATGGCTTGCAAAAGCATGTAATATCATCTCCAAAATCCTATCCTGAAATATGAAAAGAACAATGGCTATACTGAGGGTGAATGCCCTTGCTTTTTTATTTATGCGGGCAAGGGTAAGTTCGTCAATGGTTTCCTGCAACTCAATATTTTTAGTTTCAATTTCTATCTTTTGGGCTTTTATAATGGCATTTTCTTTTTGGGTTTGCTGTGCCTGAAAAAGTTGTACCTGGTTTTTTACTTTACGGTCCATATCCTCATGGTTCACATCTTCCTTTATTTCATGAAACGCCCTGTGATGAGCAAGGCTCTCCGTGGCATTGCCCGTAGCCAGAAATATGTCGGATAACAATTCGTGTATCTGATACATTTTAACTTTAACTCCAATTTCCTCAGCCAGTTTTAGTGCCTGGATTAAAACTTCAATGGCCTCATTAAATTTTCCCTGCTTGTTGTAAATATCGCCCAGGTTCATAAAATTGGTAATGGAACCGTTCTGTATTTTCATTTCCTGCCTTATGGCAAGTGCTTCCTGATTATAGTGCATGGCTTGTTCGTAATTACCCATTTTAGCATAATAATCGCCAAGGTCGGTAAGTCCCCGTGCCCTGAAAGTTAATTCAGTGTTTGTACCATAAGAATCGAGAGCTTTTTGATAATTTTCGAGTGCAAGGGTGAAGTTTTTCTGTTTCATATACACCCCTGCTATACCATTAGTAAGCCTTGCTCCCAGCGACTCGATTCCCGCAGGATGATCAATTTTTAAACCCTCTTGAAAAAGACGAAGGGCTTCCTCCAAATGTCCGGTATCGGCATAAAGGCCTCCAATAAAGTAACAACCCAATAGCTGGAACATTTTATATTTTCCTGTTTTTTCAAGTTGTTCCAGACCCTGAAGTCCGTATTTAAGGGCAAGGTCTATTTCACCTGTAGAACGACGGAGAAACCCAATACAAATGCTGCAGGCTGCCATGCCATCCTCATCTTTCCGATCCGAAAATAAGTCATGGGCCTTGTTAAGGTGTTTCATGGCAACATCAAAATTATCGGCAAGGAACTCTATAAAACCAAGTGAAAGGTTCATGTGTTCGAAAAAATCGGGATGTTCTAAGGAATATGTATTGGCCCAATCTTTCATCTCTTTAAGAAATGGATTAACATCTTGATTGTGTGCCAGGCGAGTTGAATTTACCCATACTGTTTCAAAAAACTCATCCCTTAGGCTGTGGTTGCCTTTTTTTATTTCTTCGAATAAGCTTATTATTTTTTCTATGTGTGACATACTTGTTTAGGCTTGATGAAAAGTCAAAAATAAAAGTATTTTGTAATCTTAGCGACTGAAATTAATTAGTGTGGACTCAAAAAGATTTTTAACACAATAATATCAAGGAGTTTCATTAAAAA
>JBJXDS010000275.1:0-7367 GCA_046154525.1 Bacteroidia bacterium | reverse complement strand
TACCGCGAACGGATTTGGTGGCTATGGATATTGAAAATAGCATGGATGATTTAATTGCGCTTTTTCTTGAATCTCATCATTCAAAAATATTGATTTACCGCGATTCGATTGATAATATTATTGGATATGTGCATCAGATAGATATGTTTAAAAAACCAAAATCTATCAAATCTATTTTAATGCCAATATTAATAACTAATGAAAGCCGAACCGCTCAACAAATGCTTAATGAATTTGTAAAAAAACGGAAGAGCATAGCTCTGGTGGTAGATGAATTTGGAGGAACGGCTGGAATAATTACGGTGGAAGATATAATGGAGGAAATATTGGGTGAAATAGAAGATGAGCATGACGATGCTAACCACCTAACCGAAAAACATATAAGTGAAAATGAATACGAATTTTCGGCATCGCTTGAGGTGGATTATCTGAATGAAAAATATGATTTTAATATTCCTGAAGGGGAATACGAAACCCTGGCTGGCTATATAATTGCTGAGTATGGAAGCATACCTTCGGAAGGAGAAGACCTAAACATACAGAGGTTTAAAGTGAAAATTTTAAAATTTGATGAAGCCAGGATTGATTTAGTGAGAATGGTGGTGCAGGATGAATAAACCACCCTATTAATAATCATCCACTCCTCTGGATTTTATAAAGCGAATATAATTTTTGATCTAATTATGGAAAATTTACCAACCTTTATCGGAATCGTTTTTGGCTTAACAACCATTCTTACTGTTTTATTTTTTTATAAAGCCGCCACTTATTCCAAAACGGTCTTGTATGTACTTTGTGGATGGCTTTTAATGCAAGCATTTATTGGCTTAACGGGGTTTTATACCTTAACCGATACCATGCCTCCAAGGTTGGCATTAGCGGTGGCGCCAATGTTTATTGCCATTGCAATTTTATTTTTTACTGCACAAGGAAGAATATTTATTGATTCACTCGATACTAAAACATTAACCCTACTTCATACGGTCAGAATCCCAGTAGAGATTGTTTTATTTTGGTTGTTTTTGGAGGGTACAGTTCCTCAATTGATGACGTTTGAAGGCCGCAATTTTGATATTATTTCAGGAATTACAGCTCCGTTAGTTTGGTATTTTGGATTTGTAAAAAATAAACTTTCGCCTAAACTGATTTTGATTTGGAATTTTATTTGTTTGGGTCTTTTATTAAATATTGTTATCAATGCTATTCTTTCGGCACCTTTTCCTACTCAACAATTTGCCTTTGATCAACCCAATATTGCAGTTTTGTATTTTCCATTTGTTTGGTTGCCGGGTTGTGTGGTTCCTTTAGTTTTGCTATCGCATTTGGTGGTGATAAGACGGTTGATAAGAAGTTAAAAATTACGCATTAGAAATTATCAATACTTAACTGCTAAACCTCCCCTTCGAAAAAATCCTAATCCCACTATCCTTGTTTTTACGGTGTTCTTTCTGTTCTTCCAGAGGCAAATGATACATGGTTTGACATTCATCAGAGCAACAGCCATCGTATTTTTGAGCGCAGACAGGGCATTGTAAAAATAAAAGATTGCAGCCCACATTTTTGCAATTTACATGGGTATCCCAAGACGAACCGCATTGGTGACAATGTGCTATTACATCTTCCGTTATACGTTCTCCAAGCCGCTCGTCAAAAACAAAATTTTTACCAATAAATTTATTGGGTAGCCCTTGTTCTTTGGCATCTCTTGCATATTTTATTATGCCTCCTTCCAACTGATACACATCTTTAAAGCCATTGTGCTTGAGCCAGGCACTTGCTTTTTCGCAACGTATACCACCGGTGCAATACATCACCACAGGTTGGTCCTTTTTATTAGCTAACAAATCCACTACATAATCCAACTCTTGCTTAAATGTATCTACATCCGGGATTATGGCATTTTCAAAATGGCCCACTTCACTTTCGTAGTGGTTGCGCATATCTACCAAAATGGTTCCTGGCTCAGATATTTTTTGGTTAAACTCGCCAACTGATAGATGTTGGCCATAATCCCAGGACTTAAAATCAGGATCATTTAGTCCATCGGCCACAATTTTTGGTCTAACTTTTATTACCAGTTTTATAAAGGATTTTCCATTGTCTTCTACGGCAATATTTAATCGTACCTCATCCAAAAATGTAATTTCAAAAAGAGTCCGTTTAAAAATTTCAAGATTAGCGGTTGGCACACTAATTTGGGCATTTATCCCCTCATGGGCTATATATATTCTGCCTAGAACCCCAATTGGGTCAAGATTTAAATACATATGATCGCGAAATAACCGGGGATAAGCAATAGGCCAATATTTATAAAATGAAATAGTGGTTCGCGGCTCAACCGACTTAAGAATTTGCTGTTTTAAAATATCTTTACTTACCTTGTTATGCAATTTCATGTTACACGAAGGGATTAAGACCGCAAAGATAATTGTAATAACAATTTTAAATTTATGATTTTAGTCAGCGGGGGCCTTTTAAATAAATATTTTAAAAAGAGGTTCCAGCAATTAATAGGTTGCAACCTCTTACATCACTGTTATCAAATCTCCCTAATACCTCAAAAGAACCATCATCATTTAACCTTCCTAAATCTGAGGTACTAATAAAGCTACAACTGTCAATATTGGCCAAATCTATTATTTTTAAATTACCGGTTTTGCCTTTTTTTTCCATAGTAAATGGGTCGGTGGTTTGACCAATACTTATTTTCATCCAGGGTGGGCAATTAAATATTCCATCCTTAATGGAATAAGCCTGCGACAAGAGTTCGGTCATACCATATTCAGATCCAATAAAAGTGGTATTGAATTTTTGCATCAAAAAATCATGAAGTTCATTTCGTGTTATTTCTTTTTTGCGGCCTTTCATACCCCCGGTTTCCAAAATTATAATACGTGACAAATCCATGGGATAATTTTCGGCAAAATCAATAAGTGCAAAACTTACGCCCAACAGTATTACCTTACTTCCTGATTTTTTGTCGCCAATTATATCCTCGGCCAGTTTATCCAAATTATTTAAATAAAACCCCCCTTTGCCCGAAATTTTTAATAATTTATCGGCCATATAAACCAAGGATGACCCTTTACGCTCTAAATAAGATGGCAATAAAAAGCGAAAAGTATAATCTTCAATGTTGCCAAACTGGTATTCAAAACTTTTTATAAATGCCTTATGGTAAAGTTCAATATCGGGTACATAGTGATGACTTAAACCTAATCCTGAAGTGGAGCTACTTGTGAAAACTTTTGTTTGGTCATTTATTGACTGACAGCAAATATTATGGTCCTTAAAGAAATCAATGGGTAGATAAGGAATAGAATCAATTTCTAAAATATTTTCTGGCCTCACATCAATTAACTGTAAAAATTTTGCATAAACAGAATTATATTTGGCCTGGTAATAAAATAATTCCAAAGCCAGGTCGTTAAAACCAGTAGCGGATGTTAAAAAAACTTTTTTTTTGAAACTATTTCTCACCCTTTCGGTATTAGTATTATTGTTTGGCTTTGGCTGCAATGACGACCCTATTCAATCAGAAATTCCTGAAATAAGTTTTGGGTCGGCATCAGTTTACAAAAATATGGCAGGCAAAGATAGCATGGTAATTTTAACAATAAATTATAAAGATGGTGATGGTGACCTGGGGCTAGCTGCTGATGACACCTTGCCTCCCTTTAATTTTGGAAATCAAGGATTTTATAACCTATTTGTAGGCTACAAAATTAAAAAAAATGGGATTTGGCAAAGCATCCTTATACCAGGAAGTGCCGACACTTTGCATTTTAATCAACGTTTTCAAAGGCTAAACCTGGGTGATAAGGAAAAAGCGGTAACAGGGAGTCTTGACCTCAGAATACCTGCCTCACCCTATCCCGGAATATTGCCCGACACCATAAAATTGATAAGCCAAATGATGGACAGAAAACTGCATAAAAGTAATGTGAGTGAAAGTACAGAAATATTTTTAAAACACTAAGTGTCCACAATTAAGTTCAAAGTAATGTAGGGTAATACATGGAATATTTTTTTTGTACCCCCTGAAAAATATGTATGTTTGCCGTTTATTTCAAGTTATCAGTTTTTGGGCAAATAAATTGTAAGCCTTAATAACAAAAAATAAAAAATGATTATGAAATCAAGGATTCAAAAACTCATCTTAACCCTTGCCATGGTGGTTATGTTGCCCATGGTAAATTATGCTCAAAAGTTTGCTTATGTAGATACCGAGTATATTTTATCATTACTACCCGATTATAAATCGGCACAAAAAAAACTAAATGAAATAGCAGAAAAATGGCAAAATGAAGTAGATGCCAAGTACGAGGAAATTGATAAAATGTATAAAGAATATCAGGCCGAAAAAATACTTTTAACGCCCGATCAGCAAAAGCAACGTGAGGATGAAATAATAAGTAAAGAGAAAGAAGCTAAGAAATTTCAGCAAGATAAATTTGGCTATGAAGGTGAGCTATTTAAAAAACGCCAAGAATTAATTAAACCCATACAGGACAAAGTTTTTGAAGCCATACAAAAAATTGCAAAAGACGAAGGTTTTGATTTTATCTTTGATAAATCAAGCGATATGACCATGCTTTTTAGCAATGCCAAATACGACAAAAGTGATAATGTGCTAACTGCCCTTGGAGTTGCCCCTTCACAAGAGGAAAAGGAGAAGGCCAAGGATAAAGACAAAAATCCTGATTTGCCACCACCTAATGATGGAAGCACCCCACCAAGAAGATAAATTATTAAAAAAATAATTGGAATAACAAAAAAATAAATAACAAAAAAAATAAATGAAACGATTAATTTTAACAGTATTTGCGGCCATAACCATGTTTATTGGTGCCAATGCACAAAGTAAAATTGCACATATCAATTCTGGAGAATTGATGCAAGCAATGCCAGAAATGAAAGATTTTGAAAAAAAACTTAAGGATTATGAAGCAGTGCTTAGGGCGCAGTTAGAAACTATGCAAAACGAGCTACAGGTAAAATATGATGATTACATCAAAGATACCACCTCACCACCGGCTATCATGGAAATAAAGAAAAAAAAGTTAGAAGATTTGCAAGCCGATATTCAGCAATTTAGTCAATCGGCTGAGCAGGATATGATGAAGAAAAAAGAAGAACTGTATATGCCTATATATAATAAGGCAAAGGCAGCTATAAATAAAGTGGCCAAAGCTAAGGGCTACGATTATGTGCTCGATAGCTCCGAAGGGCTAGGTGTACTTATGGTAAATGCTGCCAATGATTTAATTAATGATGTAAAAAAGGAATTAGGAATTATTTAGATTAAAAATAGAAGCATAAAATAAAAACCCCGGTTAATTAATTAATCGGGGTTTTTATTTTTTATAAGAAAAAATAAAAACCCTGCCTATTTTCGTAAACCTAAAATCATTTGGAAAATCAAAAATCAAAAAAATTAACCCCCGGACCTATAGGGGTGTTTGATTCGGGGTATGGGGGTCTCACCATTTTAAAAGAACTAGTGAATCAATTGCCCCAATACGACTATATATATTTGGGTGATAATGCCCGTTCGCCATATGGTAATCGATCATTTGATACCGTAACACATTATACTCAACAGTGTATTCAGGTTTTATTCAATAAGGGGTGTAATTTGATTATATTGGCATGCAATACGGCTTCGGCCAAAGCCTTAAGGTCTATCCAGCAAAATTACTTATCCATTACTGCCCCTAATAAAAGAGTATTAGGGGTGATAAGACCAACTACTGAAATTGTAGGGAATTATTCTAAAACAGGACATATTGGAATTTTGGGAACTACAGGAACCATTAATTCAGAATCGTATCCAATGGAAATTGCAAAGTTTTTTCCTGATGTGAAAGTCTTTCAACAAGCTTGCCCCATGTGGGTTTCCCTAATTGAGAACAATGAATACAATGATGAAGGGGCAAATTATTTTATAAAAAAATATTTGGACAGGTTGTTAAATCAATCTGCCAAAATTGATACCATTGTTCTTGGTTGCACACATTACCCATTATTACTAAAAAAAATTAAAGCTTATTTGCCATCGGGAATAAAAATATTATCGCAAAGCAATATTATTGGTAATAGTTTAAAAGATTATTTAAATCGGCATCCTGAAATTGAACAGGTATGTTTAAAAAATTCAGACAGAAAATTTTTCACCTCGGATGACCCTACATCTTTTGATAATATGGCAGGTTTATTTTTTGAAACACCTGTAAAATCAATCCACATAGAGACCTCAAACTGAACAGGCAAGATTCATTTCCGAATACCGTTATTAAACTGTATCAATACCTTTGGTCAATTAAATACCAAAGTTTATCGGAGAGGTATTACTTTCGAATTGAATTTTAGAACGAATGGCAAGTGATAAAATAAATATTTTGGTAATTGACGATTTGCATCCCTGTTTTTTTGAACAACCCGGTATGCAAGATTTTAATATTACCTATTTGCCAAATATTAATCCATCTGATGTTCCAGTGGCTTTGGTTGGAAAGCAGGTTTTAGTTGTTAGAAGCAAAGTATTTGTAAACAAAGAAATTTGTAATCATACCAATACTCTACAACTTGTGGCCAGGGCCGGTTCAGGTGTTGATAATTTGGACATAGATTGGCTGGAAACAAAAAGGATTTCATTTATTAATACCCCTGAAGCCAATAGCCAAGCGGTGGCCGAACACACACTTGGAATATTGCTTAGCCTAATGGCTAATATTACTAAAGCCGATAAGGAAGTACGAAATTTGAAATGGGACAGGGAAGGCAACCGTGGAGATGAGTTG
Organism: Bacteroidia bacterium; assembly: GCA_046154525.1. Lineage (GTDB taxonomy): Bacteria > Bacteroidota > Bacteroidia > NS11-12g > UBA9320 > JABWCE01. The sequence goes on along the minus strand of JBJXDS010000275.1, from coordinate 564 downwards.
GAAGGAAAAACGATAGGAATTATAGGTTTTGGAAATACCGGCAGTCGTTTTGCAAAAGTATTAGGTGGTTTTGGAGTTCAAATTTTTGCTTATGATAAATATAAATCCGGATTTGGTAATCGGCTAGTTAAAGAAACCAGCATGGAAGAGATTTTTGAAAAATCGGATATAGTTTCATTACATATTCCTTTAACCGCTGAAACTAATAATTTGGTAAATAAGGATTTTATAAATTTATTTTCAAAACCAGTCCGATTATTGAACCTCTCAAGAGGAAGCATAGTTAATATATCAGATATATTGAATGCTTTGGAAAGTAAAAAAATCATTGGCTTTGGGGCCGATGTTTTACAAAACGAACGATTAAACAAACTTAATAATTTAGAAATTGCCGAATTTGAAAAATTACGGACGTTATCCAATGTGGTATTAACACCTCATATTGGCGGTTGGACGCATCAGTCTTATCAAAAGATTTCGGAGTGTTTAGCCATTAAAATTAATGATTTTTACAGCCATTTTTCTCACAATGAAAAAGGATTTAAAGAAGCTCAAATCGAAGAT
>JBJXDS010000274.1:0-2568 GCA_046154525.1 Bacteroidia bacterium | reverse complement strand
ATTGAATTGGGATTCCCCCATTTGTACCATCGCCCAAGTGATTAGATTGTCGGCCATTTTAATTGTATTGTCAACTGAGTCGCGAAGTTGCTTGCTCATAGTCAAAATCTCGTCCTTGCTAAGATGGTCAAAATGGTCAATTAACAAACTTGAGAACCCTTTCAAAGAATTAAGAGGGCTTTTTAAGTCATGAGCTACAATACTAAAAAATTTATCCTTAGTAGCATTTAGTTTTTCTAGTTGATGACTTTGTTCCGCAATTACTTGAATATTGCTTGTTAGCTCTTCATTTACTTTTGAGAGTTGCGTCAACAATTCCTCAGATTTTCTTTTAGCGTTCATTAATTCCATCTCGTACTGCTTACGCTGAGTGATGTCTAGCACAATAAATTGAATATAATTGGGCTTATCATTGGCACTTTTCTTAATTGCATTGATAAGCACTGGAAAGCGAGTTTCATCCTTTCTAATAAAATCAAAACTAATTTGACTGACCTCTCCTCGCATATGCAGCAATGGAGCAAAATGCGTTTCGTAGTAAATTTTACCTCCTATGGAAAGAAAGTCTTCGAATCTTTTATTTTCGATGATTTCTTCGCGAGAATAACCAGTTAATGCCAAGAAAGTATCATTCACATCTATGAGGGTGCCATCCTCCATGGTATATAAATAGCCACAAGGTGCATGATGATATAAGGTTTTGAAATCTAATTCCATAAATTATTTGTTACCTTGCACTTAAGAATTTCTTCATGCTCTGAATGGTTTCTTTCGGTTCGCTCAAGTGTGGACAATGTCCTTTTGCTTTCAGTTGGGTTAATTGACTATCTTTAATGTGTTGTTGTACATAGGCACCCACATGTGGAGGGGCTATCAGATCTGACGAACACTGAAGTATTAGGGTAGGTACTGTTACCTTTTCTAAATCCGCTCGATTATCTCCTAAAAAAGTTACGCGGGCAAAATGTTTAGCAATTTCGGGGTTATTGCGGCAAAAACTATTTTTTAATTCTTGTGCTAATTCTGGTCGCTCAGGATTTCCCATAATCACAGGGGTAATGGCACTCGACCATCCAAGGTAATTAGAATCGAGGGCTTCCACCAATTCATCTATACTTTCCTTCGAAAAACCCCCATTATACGAATGGTCGCTTATATACCGTGGAGAGGGTCCAATCATGATGATGCAATCAAATGCAGCAGGATTTTGGATGGAAGCTAGTGCACCAATCATGGCGCTTACAGAATGTCCGACCAACACGACATCTTTTAAGCCTAGTTCCTCAATAAGATCAAGAAGATCGTCTGAGTGTGCTTGGAGGGTATTGTATTTGTCAAAATCATAGGCATTAAGATCAGATTGGCCTGAACCCACCAAATCAATAAGCACAATTTTGTAAGAAGTTTCAAATGCAGGGGTAATAAATCGCCACATGTTTTGGTCGCATCCATAACCGTGAACGAATAGCATTGTCTTTTCTCCTTTCCCTAGAATCTGGGCATTATGTTTTTTCTGTGATTTTGTCATAAATTAAGTGTTTAATATAAAAAAAAGTATTCTTAAGACTTCTGCCATGTCTTAACCTATTGACTGGCTGAAGAGGATACGTGTAAAAAATATAGTTTGGGTTATTTTCATTTAGTCAAGTTCGATAGTTTTTAGTGCGTCCTGCAATAATCGTTAACAGTTGCGGATAAAAAGGGTGGCGGCCTCGAAGCCGACAAGCTTTCACTTACTACAAATATAGTTGGATGATGGAATTTTCCTAACCTGAAAACCAGCATTGCTTATGCTTGCTGTTATAAGTGGTTTTTCTTCTGTCTACGAAGCCAAAATCTCTTTTCAAAACATATATCGTAACATTTAGTACCTTCTTATTCTATTTCCCTTCTTCTTAAATCTCTTGCCGAGTGGTGGATGGTTAATATATCAATTCGTTTAACTTCAACTACCTTATATATGATTCTATAATTCCCTTCAATTAATTCTCTTATTGGAATCATTTCTTTCTCGAACTTGTTTTCCTAAGAATGGTTTATTCTTTAATATTTTGGTTCTCAGTTTGATTTTTATGACTTCAATCTTTGCAAACTTCTTTGAATCTCTAGCGATGTATTCATAAATACTCTTTAAATCATCAGTTGCTAATAAAGTCCATTTTATTTGAACCATTTTTGCATTTCCTTTTCGAGGTCTTCTTCCGATAAAACTTCTCCATTTTCAGACTGGCTTTCAGCTTTTTCAATTTTGTCAAGCAAAATCAATTCATCCATAAAGTCCTCCAGAAGGAACTCTTCCGGTAAATGCTCTAAAGTTTCTTTCAGTTGTTGTTTCTTTAGCATATCCTTGTTTTTCTTCTACGAATGTAGTACAAAATTTATAGAAGAAATATAGAATTCTCCACTCTGACCTTGAGGAATTTGTTAGGATTTGGGAGCGCCTCAAAAATCACCGTTAACGGCAGTTCGTCTAAAAACTCAAACTTACGATCACCGCCTTGCTTCGTGTCCACACGTTGCAATAGTTGATTATTAGCAAAAGATATTTTTGAGTACCCTTATTCATAG
>JBJXDS010000273.1:0-4287 GCA_046154525.1 Bacteroidia bacterium | reverse complement strand
TCTGTCCCCTCTCCAATTATTACATACATTTCAAATTCACCATCAGATAAATTTATGGAGTTTAATTTTGAAATTTGACAAAAACAGAAGTTTGATATGAAAAGTAGAATTGAAAAGATGCGAATTTTTTTCATGTTTTGCCCCGTACAAATTTATAAATATTGATTAACGGGAAGTAATTAAATTTGAAGTTCATTTTTAAGAATTTAAATGATTACTAAAATAAAAGACTTAGCCTCCAATCTGCACGAGGAAATTAGAACCATCCGAAGGCATATCCATCAAAATCCCGAACTTTCGTTTCAGGAATTTAATACCCAAAAATATGTTTGGCAACAATTGGAAGATGCTGGAATTGGTAACAAACAAAAAATTGCCGATACCGGAATTGTAGCCATTATTGAAGGTAAAAACCCTTCTAAAAAAGTAGTGGCATTGCGGGGTGATATGGATGCTTTGCCGATATTGGAAGCCAATGATGTGCCCTATAAATCGAACAATAATGGGGTAATGCATGCCTGCGGACATGATGTGCATACGAGTTGCTTGCTTGGGGCTGCCAAAATTTTAAATCAACTGAAAGGTGATTTTGAAGGCACTATAAAATTAGTTTTTCAACCCGGGGAAGAAAAATTGCCGGGCGGGGCTTCATTGATGATAAAAGATGGGGTTTTGAAAAATCCGGCTGTAAATAATATTATTGGTCAGCATGTGATGCCGATATTACCTGTGGGCAAAGTTGGTTTCCGCAAAGGTTTATATATGGCAAGTACAGATGAAATTTATATGACCATCCGTGGCAAAGGTGGACATGGAGCTCAACCTCATCAAAATATTGACCCCGTAGTGGCCATGGCACAAGTCATCACAGCCTTGCAACAAGTGGTAAGCCGTGTGGCCAGCCCAATTATTCCTTCAGTTTTATCCTTTGGAAAAATTATAGCTAATGGTGCCACCAATATTATTCCTAATGAGGTGTATTTGGAAGGAACATTCCGAACTTTGGATGAAGAATGGCGTGCAAAGGCTCATGAGTCCATCCGGAAAATAGCCATTGGAGTTTGTGAAAGTTTTGGCTGTACTTGCGATATTAATATTATGAAAGGCTACCCGTTTTTAAAAAATGATCCTGACTTAACCCAAACCGCTATTGATAATGCCATAAAATATATGGGTGAAGACAATGTGGTAAACCTTGATATGTGGATGGCGGCTGAAGATTTTGCCTATTACAGTCAGGAATTACCGGCGTGTTTTTATAGGCTTGGCACAATGAATGAGGCGAAAAATATTACGTCTCATGTTCACACCCCTACTTTTGATATTGACGAAGATGCCTTACCAATTGGAATGGGATTGATGGCTTGGTTGGCTATAAGTGAATTGAACGTTGAATAATTTAAAGTGATATTTTGATAAACAAGATTGTAGAGGCAGATTTTCAAAAATCATGTTCATCTATTGAATCTAATAAAATAGTGTTCTAAAATTATGGCTAAACATAATATCACAGGAAGGGAAGGGGAAGAAATAGCCGCCGCCTATCTCAAAGCCAAAGGTTATCAAATTATTGAAATCAATAAACGCTTTGGTCGGGCTGAAATTGATATTATTGCAAAAATTGGGAATGAATATGTATTTGTGGAAGTGAAAACCCGAACATCAGATTACTTTGGTTTTCCTGAAGAAGCCATTGATAATAAAAAAATAAAACTTTTAGGAAAAGCTGCAGAGCAATTTTGCCTTGAAAGAAAGGAGGATTTAGAAATTCGCTATGATATGATATCATTGGTCTTAGGGGATGAAAAACACGATATAATCCATATTGAAGATGCATTTTTTCCTGGCCAGGAGGAGTTTTAAATGCCCACAGGGCATTCAATAGGACACATAAAAAGAGAGCATAAATTACCTATTAAATAAATCTGAAATATGTGTTTGAATTTCTAAGGAAAAATTTTACTTTCGCAGTCCTTTTTTAAGAATATAATATGCGACCAGAAATACATCCAAAAAATTACCGAGTAGTTGTTTTCAGAGACATGAGTAATAACGAATCATTCCTTACACGTTCTACTGTTGAAACTAAAGAAACCATTAAATGGGAAGATGGAAACGAGTATCCATTGTACAAATTGGAAATTTCAAACTTATCTCACCCTTTCTTTACAGGTAAGATGAATTTTGTGGATACTGCAGGACGTATTGATAAATTCAATAAGCGTTACGCCAAAAAATAATTTTAACATTTAAAATCCTATAGAAGCCATTGACGAAAGTTGATGGCTTTTTTTATTTTGCCACAAAAACACCAAAGCACAAAATCCCACGAAATCTTTTTGTGCCTTTTTAGTGTTTTTGAGATTTAGTGGCAAAAAGTTCTAAAAAATCCCCAATTTTACACCACTAAAAAATTGAAGTATGAACGTAGTATTATTTGATGATGAGTGGCGTATAAATTTGTTTCCACTTAGTTTTACAAGGCCATGTGCGGCTTTTCGTGTGGGTATTTTAACCATTGCCGAAAAATGGGGGAAACATCTAAATGCCGATGTTTCATATAAAACAAAAGCATATTTGAGCACCAAATTTCCAGCTAAAATAAAATCGGAAAATGTTTTTATCAATGGCCGGTATATGCCTGATAGCCATTTGATAAGTGCTATAAAAAATTTGAAACCGGGAGAAATGATAACGGATGGCGATAAAGTGGTGGCTTGTATCTTAAATCAAAATGATGGTAATGATTTTTTAGAAGATAATTACAGCCTGGCTGATCATAAAATAATTAAGTTTAATACCAAACTTTCTCATATTTCAAAATGTCCCGATATTTTTTCGCTTAACGGCCAGGAAATAGAAAGTGATTTTGAAATACTAACAAGAGGAAGAAAATCGGCTGCTGTAAGTTCAACCAATATATTAATAGCACCGGAGAGGATTTTTATTGAAGAAGGAGTAACCATGGAATGTGTGGTTTTAAATGCTACCTCGGGTTCTATTTATATAGCCAAAGATTCAGAAATTATGGAAGGTTGTATGGTTCGGGGTCCATTTGCCCTTGGTGAACATAGCCAATTGAAAATGGGGGCTAAAATTTATGGCCCAACAACTATCGGGCTGCATTGCAAGGTGGGTGGCGAGATAAATAATTCGGTGATATTTGGCTATAGCAATAAGGCCCATGATGGATTTATTGGCAATTCAGTAATAGGAGAGTGGTGTAATTTGGGAGCCGACAGCAATACATCAAACCTTAAAAATAATTACGCCGAAGTAAAACTTTGGAATTATCCTGCTGAAAAATATTTAAAAACCGGCTTGCAATTTTGCGGTACCATAATGGGCGACCATAGTAAATGTGGAATAAATACAATGTTTAACACAGGAACGATTGTGGGGGTTTCGGCCAATGTGTTTGGTTCAGGGTTTCCACGCAATTTTATCCCTGATTTCAGCTGGGGTGGGGCACAGGGTTTTGAAACATTTTCGATTGCTAAATCATTTGAAGTGGCCAAAATTGTTTTTGAAAGACGTGGTTTGCAATTCAACGAAACCGAACAGGATATTTTGACCTACATTTTTAATGAAACCCAAAAATTCAGAGTTTGGGATAATTTGGTTCAAAAAATAGTTTGAAGTAGATAGGCTTTGTGCAATACTTGGTAAAAGTTTAACCCCAAAAATCCTTTCGTTTTTAGTTCATTTGCATTTCAAATAAAAAAAGATATGCGTAAGTACATTATAGCCGGGAATTGGAAAATGAATCTATCATTGCAGGATGGATATGGATTGGCAACCGAGATAAAGGGAATGGTGGCTGATGAGGTAAATAACATTTCAGAGGTGGTGCTTATTCCTCCTTACCTCCATCTTTCAGGGATAAAAAATTTATTAAAAGGTTCATCTGTTAAACTTGGTGCCCAAAACTGTCATCAAAAAAATAAAGGAGCCTATACAGGTGAAATCTCTCCAGCTATGTTGGCTGATATGGGTGTGCAGTACGTAATTATTGGCCACAGTGAAAGAAGGCAGTATAATGGTGAAACGAATGCATTATTAGCTGAAAAAATAAATGCTGCATTAGAAAATGGCTTAACCCCAATCTATTGTTTTGGTGAAACGCTGGAACAACGCGAAGCGGGAAAAGAATTTGAAGTAAATTTTAATCAGGTAACTGAAGGTCTTTTTCATTTATCTGAAAATCAAATAAAAAATATTGTTTTAGCATATGAACCGGTTTGGGCCATAGGTACTGGCAAAACAGCTACATCTGCCCTGGCCCAG
>JBJXDS010000272.1:0-5871 GCA_046154525.1 Bacteroidia bacterium | reverse complement strand
CCGATCTAAGGGAATGAAATGGAAAACAACCCAAATGTTTGTTTAACTTTTTTGTGGCTTGACATGGAAAAACAAATTCGAATAGAAGGTATAGCCAATAAAGTTAGTGAGCAGGAATCGGATGACTATTTTAATTCACGGCCCGAAGGAAGTAAAATAGGGGCATTAATCAGTGACCAAAGCCAACCCATATCTAACAGGGAAGAACTGGATAGAAAACTTGCAGGGTTTCATATTAATCAACCTATCGTTAGACCAAAACATTGGGGGGGCTATAATGTAGCGCCCAACCTTTTTGAATTTTGGCAGGGCAGAGCCAACCGGCTTCATGATAGAATAGAATATAAATTGGTAAACGGGAACTGGGAATACCAAAGGCTTCAACCATAAAAAAAAGACCCGTTCAGGGTCTTTAATGTAAACTATAAATTAAAATTTACTTAGTTTCTTTAGCAGAATCTTTTTTAGGCAAATTAGAAACCCGTGGCCTTGTATTGCCATAAGAACCCATGATTCGTTTGCCTTTTGCTGATTTTTTATCGCCTTTTCCCATTGATATTTTTTTAGTGGTGCAAATCTATCCTTTTTTAGGTTTTAAAAAAAGGGATTTTTAACTCATTTATTATAGACCGTTAAACTCAAATTTATTGCTTATTTAAAACACTTCAAATAGTATCAAATAATTTATTCAAATTTTAAAATAAAATTTTTGTGGGATTTTAAATAATCAACCATCTGTTGCTTTAAACCATAGGATGAATCAACCACTTCGGGCCAAACTTCAAAAAGTTGATTTACGAATTTTTCAATATTTCCAGGCTGTGCCCATAAGGTTATTTCAATTCGGTTTTTATCAATGGCTGTTATCTTAAAATGATTCTCCTCATTCCACAGTTTTAAATTTTTTATAATTTGCTCATTCTTTATATCCTGATTTTTTGAATTTGTCCCAACCTGTTTTACAGCCTCAAACTGGCTATTGGCTTTTAAAATTGCTAAATCGTAAAGGATATTTTTGGTGGAATCAGTATGTAAATTGGTAAGAAAAAAATAAAGACCCTGAACTTTTAGCATACCGTTATAAAATTGGTTATGAACGCTTCTTGCCCAATTTTCAGAAATATTTTTAAGGACTATACCTTGTGAAAGAGGAAACCAATAGCCATAATTGGTGGTATCAATAATGCTGTCTTTCCATTCATAAAATGTTATGGGTTCAAAATTTCTTCTGGTTTTATATCGAAGCTCATCAGCGGTAATTTTAAAAATTTTAAGGCCATGGATAGAAATCGTATCATGCATTCCACGAGAACCTGGGCCACTACCTCTGCCATCCGGTCCTTCACCCGCAACTCCCTTATTTCCCATTGACTTGGTAGGTTCTTTGGGTTTAAGTTTAACTTGTCCGTATGAAACCATCTGAGCCAGAAGGCAAGTTGTAAAAAGAATTAAATATTTAAATTTCATAATTTATAAATAAAACATCCCCCTCACCCCCTTCGCCAATTCACAAACCTCAAACACAAGGGGGACTTTCACCCGAAACCTCATTTGCAATTCCAAATTTCCAATTTCAAGTTCCCAGTTTCAAGTTTCAAGTTTCAAATAACCTGCTTAATCCGCAACAATTTTTCCAGCAAAGGTTCCAACAAATCTAACTTCAGCATATTGGCTCCATCGCTTTTGGCTTCCGCAGGGTTAGGATGGGTTTCAACAAACAAACCATCAGCCCCTACAGCAATGGCTGCTTTGGCTATGGTTTCTATCAGTTCAGGTTTGCCGCCGGTAACCCCGCTTCCCTGATTGGGTTGTTGCAAACTATGGGTAATATCCATTACAACAGGTGCCCCCATGGCTTGCATTTCAGGGATATTTCTGTAATCTACTATCAAATCACCATAGCCAAACATATTGCCACGGTCGGTTAAAATTATTTTGTTATTTCCACTATCCAAAACTTTTTGCATGGCAAATTTCATGGCTGATGCTGCCGCAAACTGGCCTTTTTTAATATTTACAATTTTCCCTGTTTTAGCCGCTGCCACCAGCAAATCGGTTTGTCTAAAAAGGAATGCAGGTATTTGCAATACATCCACATAGCTGGCCGCCATTGCAGCTTCATGGCTTTCATGAATATCAGTAACCGTAGGAATATTATAGGTAGCTCCTACTTTGGCCAAAATCTCTAACGCTTTTTCGTCACCAATTCCGGTAAAGGAAGTTAAACTGGTACGGTTGGCTTTGCGGTAGGAACCTTTAAAAACAAATGGAATATCCAATTTAATGGTTATATCTAATATTCTACCGGCTATGTCCATAGCCATTTGCTCACTTTCAATAGCACATGGCCCTGCTAATATAAAGAAGGTATTTTTACTTTCCTGAGGGTTTAAAATTTTATGAAGGGTTTGTTGTTTGGTCATGTTATTTAATGCAAAAATACGATAATTCGCCTATAGCCCATGGTTTAAACCATTGGCTATAATTGCATTTTCAAATACTCATCTTTCAATTTCACATACCTTTCAGCATTGCGTTTAATGGATTCTATCTGCTCCTCGTTCAAGCTTTTAATAACCTTTGCTGGAGATCCCATAACCAATGAATTTGGTGGAATTTTAGTTCCTGCAGTAATTAAAGCATTAGCCCCTATAATGCAAAAATCGCCAATTTCAGCCCCGTTCATAATGGTACTGTGCATACCCACCAAAACATGGTTTCCTAAGGTAGCCCCATGAACAATGGATAAATGCCCAATAATACAATTATGGCCAATGTTTACAGGAAAACCCGGGTCAACATGTATAACTGAATTATCCTGAACATTGGTACTGTCACCAATAGTTACTTTATCTCCATCAGCTCTGATTACCGCCCCAAACCAAACGGAGGCATCATTTCCAAGGGTGGCTTTGCCTATGACAGTGGCGTTGGGAGCTATAAATACCCGCTGGCCTTTTTTTATTTGTTGCATTTTCTATTATGATTAATTGTCATGCTGAGGCACGAAGCATCTATTTGTATTATTTTAGATCCCTCGTGCCTCGGGATGACAAACCGACTAAACACTTACCAAAACCTATTATTCACCATCCTATAATTATAATCCTGGATTTTGGCTTTTAAAATATATTGCATTGAATCTGTAACGGAATGATTTTTATTTTTTCCTTTAAATCTATTGCCGTCAAATGTGTAGCTTAAATTCTGGGTTATTGCCTGATAATTTCCCGCCTCATTTTGAAAAGCCATTTTAAATTTTTCGTCCTTAAAATAAGTTCCAAGGGTGTAAACTTCCCCTGAATATCCAACTTTTGATAAAGCCAATGGAATAATATCAATGTGTTGGATTATACCATTATGTTTAAGGGGAAATCTTGTGAAAGGCTCGTAAACCAGAATTGGCACTTCATATTTTCCATCCCTGCTTTGGTAACGTTTTGTAAAATTTTGACCACTATGATCTCCGGTTATTACAAAAATTGTTTCCTTAAACCAGGGTTCGTTTTTTACAGATTCAAAAAATGCTGCCAAACATTGGTCGGTATAGCGAACGGTTTTAAGAATAGGTTCTCTTATGTTTTTAAAACTGTCTTTATATTCTTTAGGTAAAGTATAAGGATGATGGCTGCTCAAAGTAAAAACCGACGCCACAAAAGGGTGCTTGGTTTGGTTCAACTGTTTGGCAACATACTGCAAATATGGGCCGTCAAAAATGCCCCATTGCCCGTCAAAATCTTCAGGTTTGCCCTGGTACTGGTCTTTTCCATAATAATTCCAACCCCTTGATTTTAAAAATGATTCAAAGCCCAATGTGCCGTTTTTACCCCCATGATAAAAATCACATCGGTAGCCTTCGTTTTTTAAATAAAAGGGAAAACCAGGGGTAATATTATTTATGTAATTGCTATACATAAAATCGGTTTTGGTAAGTTTGGGCACTCCTTCCAATATCGCCGGAATAGCATCTACACTGCGGGTTCCGTTGCTATAGGCGTGATTGTAAAATTCACTATATTTAGCCATTTCCTGTAAAAAAGGAGTGTAAGAAATGGCATCTTTTGTTTCAGGAAAGGAGTACTCTTTACCAAAACTTTCAAGGATTATAATAACTATATTTTTCTTTTTAACTGCTTCAATTTGTCCTATTGTGCAGTAATCCCCCTCCATTATTTTTTTCAACTCTGCTTCGGTAAAGTATTGAGGTACTTCTATTGTTTCGCCCTGAAATGATTCTAAAAAATTAAACCCGGTACTAATGGCCAATTGGGAATGGGAAGATGGCACAAACAACGCGGTATCAATGCTACGCAAAGGTTTTAGTCTAAAGCCGCCCCTAATAGTTAAAACCAAAACGGCCAAAATAAAAATATTTAAAGGAACTTGAAAATACCACCTAAGCTTATATTTTGATTTTACCTCCGGATAAAATTTCCAGGCTAGATAAACCGTTCCTAAAATAACAGGAACAAACCACCAATAATCTAAAATGTATTTTACAATGCTTATTTCTTCCTTCGTTGCCATTTTAATTAAGGTCACACTTAACCTTGATTTTGAAAATGGAAAATAGCCGGCATCAATGCAAGTAAGGATTAAAAGTGTAAAAATAATTGATGAAAAGAAAACCTTTAGTCCCATTTGAACTTTTAAATTATAGAACCATTTGCCGGGGATTAGATGAATTAAAATAAATGGAACAAGGCAATAAAACAGTGTGATTAGATCAAAATAGCCCCCCCAAAATAAAATATTAATTGCCCCTGAAAAACCCGGAAAATCAAATTGACTGGAATTGAATACCCAAAAAACAATACGGGCTATAGTTAAAATAAATAATGCCAATAATAATCTTCGCAAAAGAAGTATTACCGGAATATTAAATATTGATGAATTCGATTTCAAGGATTGCAAAAATAGGTTTCAGGGCCAAAATGTGGATATTAAACTGTAAAAATAAAATAACTGTAAATAGCTAATTATTAATTTTGAAGCATGAGCCAAAATGAACAATTAGAAAAATTAAAAGTATTAAAACTTACTATTGATAAACTTGAAAAAAGTTACGGTAAGGGCATAGTAATGAAAATGGACGATGCCGGAATTGGTGCCATGGAAGTTATCTCTACCGGCTCGCTTGGATTGGATATGGCCTTAGGTGTTGGCGGATTTCCAAAAGGAAGGGTAATTGAAATATACGGCCCTGAAAGTAGCGGTAAAACTACTTTGGCCATGCACTGCATAGCCGAAGCCCAGAAAAAAGGAGGCATTGCAGCCTTTATAGATGCTGAACATGCTTTTGATAAAACCTATGCCGAAAAAATAGGTATAAACACGGCCGAAATGTTGATTTCTCAACCGGATGACGGGGAGCAAGCTTTGGAAATAGCTGATAATTTAATCCGTTCTGGCGCTATTGACGTCATAGTAATTGACTCGGTAGCTGCTTTGGTTCCAAAGGCTGAAATAGAAGGAGATATGGGTGACAGCAAAATGGGATTGCAAGCCCGTTTGATGAGCCAGGCTTTGCGCAAGCTTACCGGCACAATAAATAAAACAGGATGTATTTGTATTTTCATTAACCAATTACGTGAAAAAATTGGGGTTATGTTTGGAAATCCAGAAACCACCACAGGTGGTAACGCTTTGAAATTTTATGCTTCGGTTCGTTTGGATATTCGACGTATGAACCAAATAAAAGATGGATTGGATGCCACAGGAAATAGAGTGAAGGTGAAAGTAGCCAAAAATAAAGTAGCTCCTCCATTCCGTTTGGCTGAGTTTGATATCATGTTTGGTGAAGGAATTTCGAAAGTTGGCGAAATAGTGGATATTGGCGTTGATTTGGAGATTGTTCAAAAAGCCGGATCA
>JBJXDS010000271.1:0-4422 GCA_046154525.1 Bacteroidia bacterium | reverse complement strand
CCATAAGAGAGGTAGTTATGCTCTATAACATAAAATAATATTTATAAAATTTTGACCTAAAAACCCCCTTTAAAAAAATATATTTATGAAAAGAATTCTCTATTTATTTGTAATTTTCTTAATAAACAGTCATACCTTTAGCCAATCCGGTAAAACTATACCCTCCTATTTGGTTTTATATTCAGGTAAGGTTATAAATTGCAGTTACGTGCAATATGTAACGCCATTTTTAAATACCGACCAAGGTAAGTTTAGCGAAGATTCAGTACGTTTTTATCAAAATTCTTCTGGTTTTTATTCCAACGTTCTTCATGTAAGAAGGGGCAATCCGACCTTTTTTATAAAAGCCATAACATTTGGAAAAGTTAATATGTTTGCCGGAGATCAATATCAGAAGGCAGTACAGAGATCCAACTGGGATTTTTCGGCAACTGGTAAAGTATTATACAATAAAGGTATTGACAAGTTGAAGATTGCAAAATATAAAAACCTAAAAATAGATTTAGGTGATAATGCCAAAAGTGTAAAATGGCTTCATAAATATAGAAATTTAAGAACACTACAATTTTCAATTTGTGCCTTAAGCGTTGCCTCATTAGTAACTGGAATTATTTTAACCTCAAAGGATAAGGCTGAATATGAAACTCCCAGCTATGTGGCTCTCGGTCTAACAGTGCCATTATCACTTGTGGGAATGTACGGTTTTAATAAGTCTAAGAAGAAAAGACTTCAAAAGGCAATAACTGCTTATGGTATAAGCAGCTATTAAATAATATTCCTACTCTACCCAACTCTTCCAGTAGTTTAAATCTTCCATGTCCAAAGCAGCTTGAGTAAGTTGTAAGGGATAGAACGGGTCAATCATTACCGCTAATTCTTTTGTTTCCTTAGCACCGATACTTTTTTCTACAGTTCCGGGATGCGGGCCATGCGGAATACCTTTTGGATGCAATGATATCATTCCCCGTTCCACATGCTTGCGGCTCATAAAATCGCCATCTACATAATATAAAATTTCATCGCTGTCCACATTGCTGTGGTTGTATGGAGCCGGAACGGACAATGGATGATAGTCGTAAAGCCTTGGTACGAATGAACAAATTACAAAATTATGCCCTTCAAAGGTTTGGTGAATAGGCGGCGGCATGTGCAACCGGCCAGTTATAGGTTCATAATTATGAATGGAAAAACCAAAGGGATACACAAATCCATCCCAGCCAATGGCATCAAAGGGGTGGGTGGCATAGGTGTAAGGATAAATCATGTTTTGCTTTTTTATCATCACCTTAAAATCGCCTTGCTCATCATGAGTTTGCAGGTTTTGAGGCAGTTTTATATCCCGTTCACAAAATGGCGAATGTTCCATTAATTGTCCAAATTCATTGCGATACCTCTTTGGCGGAACAATAGGTGAAAAGGATTCAGTAATAAACAATCTGTTTTGAGACGTATCAAAATGTATTTTATAAATAGTTCCTCTAGGTATTACTAAATAGTCGCCATATTCAAAATCTATATCGCCATAAACGGTTTCTAATTTTCCGCTGCCTTCATGAATAAAAATGACTTCATCGGCATCGGCATTTTTTACAAAATAATCGGTGGTGCTATGTGTTGGGGCTGCTGAGGTAAGAGTTAAATCGGGGTTTCCCATCAATACCACACGGCTTTTTAAATAATCGGCTTCGGGTTTGGTTTTAAAAGAAAGAAAACTCCGATTCTGCATATTTTTTTTAAGTACATATTCAGGCTCTACACTCCAAGCTTCGCCAATATCCTTGACCAATGTAGGTGGATGGCAATGATACACCAACGAATAAATACTTGAAAAACCTAGCGTACTTACAAGTTCTTCAGCATATAAATTTCCATCAGCTTTACGAAACTGAGTATGGCGTTTTGGAGGAATATTTCCTAATCGGTGGTAAAAAGGCATGGTTTAAAGTTTGGTGGTTTAAAAAAGTGTGTCTAATTTGCTTTCAAATTTAAAATAAAAAATGATTGGGCCATTAGTGAAAAGCTTAATAATATTGGCAGTGATACTTAGTGTGTTACCTTCCTGCAATAAAAATAATAAGAATTATAAGATGGCTCACGACACCACATTGAGTGCCGAAGTAAGAGCCTGGTCACAAAAAATAGTGGACGACCCCGATCGGGATGATTACTATGCCGAGCGAGCTTTGGTATTAATAAGCAATGATAAAAACTATAAATTAGCCATTGCCGACCTTGAAAAAGCCATAAAAATGAATCCTGAAAAAGGGATTTACCAAACCAAATTGGCCGATGCTTACTTTGGAAACAACCAAACCTACAAAGCCAAAGAAACCTATTTAAAAGCCATAACGGCCAACCAAAATGATGCCGAAATTTTATTTAAAACTGGACAGTTTTTTTTGTTTGTAAAAAAATATGACGAAGCCAAACGCTACCTCAACGAAGCCCTAAAAAAAGATGAAAGTTATCCCAAGATTTATTTTTTTATAGCACAAGCATTTAAAGAAACTCAGGATACCGTAAAAGCTATTGAATTTTATAAAAGAGCCATACAAATTGATGCCGGTGATTACGACTCTTACATTCAGTTAGGGCAGTTATTAACAATACAAAAAAATGCTGAAGCCTTGCGGTATTTGGATGCAGTAATCAATACCAATGATGGAATAGACGAAGCCTGGTATGCCCGGGGTTATTTTTACCAACTAGGCGGCAATTTTGAAAAGGCCATGGCCGATTATCAAAAAACAATTACTCTAAATCCTTACCATACCTTGGCCTACTACAATGCCGGCTATATTTATTTTACCCAAAAAAATTGGCCATTGGCAATCCGGCATTTTGAAATGTCTTTTAAGGTAAATGACGAATTTGAAAAACCGATTTATATGATTGGGCTTACCAAAGAAGCCGAAAATAAAAATGAAGAGGCCATCACGTTTTATAAACGAACCCTACAATTAAACCCTAATTTTGAACTGGCCAAAGAAGGGCTGAAAAGATTAGAAAAATAGGATACTAATGGTCGGTGTATTCACCAAACGGAATGAATTTTAAAACTATTTCGGTTGGTGAAGACACCCAACCGATAACAAAAAAAAATTAGAAAAATAATATGCGTAACGAACCCATACTTTTTAAATCCTTAAAGCTAGAACTTGAACCCGGCACCTATTATTGGTGCAGTTGCCCCAATAATTATGAACTGGTGTTGTGCGAAAGCACCCATACTGATTGTGTTCCCTTAAAATTTGAAATTACAGAAAAACGGCTTCGTTCCTATTGCACCTGTAAGCAAACTAAAACACCGCCGTTTTGCGACGGCACCCATAAAGAAATAAATGCTGAAAATTTTCCTGAACAAGCGTAAGTAAAAACCATTTTTTTAAAGCTTTTTACTCCAAGTTCATAGGAACTTCCATCAACAGCACTTCGGTATCAGTGCTCTCTGCTTTGAGGTTTAAAACATCTGTATCCCAAATTCCCAGGCCGTCGCGGGTATTTAATAATATACCATTAATGGTTAAGTCTCCACTTATTACAAATGCAAAAACCCCGTTTCCTTTTAGTTTCAAGGTATAGTCGGCAGCCACATCTTTATCAAATTTTCCTAAATGAAACCAGGCATTTTGATAAATCCAAACTCCTTCATCGTCTGGATTTGGTGACAATATTTGTTGCAATTTATTGTGGCGGTCGGCCACATTAAGGGTTTGCTGGTCGTAGCGGGGCGTTACATTTTGCTTATTGGGAAACAACCAAATCTGCAACAAATTCAAGGTGGTATCTGGGCTGCTGTTAAACTCGCTGTGCTGGATACCTGTTCCTGCACTCATCACCTGTATTTCTCCGGCATGGATTACGGCTGTATTTCCCATGCTGTCACGGTGCCTTAGTTCCCCTGCCAATGGAATTGTAATTATTTCCATATTGTAGTGGGGATGTGTTCCAAAACCCATTCCGGCTTCTACCCTATCATCGTTTAATACCCGTAAAACACCAAAATGAACCCGTTCAGGATCATAATATCCTGCAAAACTAAAGGTGTGACGGGCATTTAACCAACCATGATTGGCGTGGCCGCGGGTGTTGGCTTTTAGTAGGATTGATTGGGGCATTTAATTTTTTTACTAAACAAGTTTCTTGTGGTTTTGGTTTTAACATTAAGAAAATCATCCACCTGTCCCTATCAAAGGAGGACTGTTTACGCATGTTGATTAGACTGAATATTTTTCAGATTTGACAATTTTTAAAAAGTTGTCAAATCTAACCAACCTATACTTACTCCAAACCCATCAACTCTTCAAATACCGTTTCATATTCTTGTTCTTTCTCCACCAATTCATGTTTCAATTTGCCAAGAGTTTGGGAAATGGTTTTAAGTTCCATGGCATTTGTATAAACCGATTCCTTCGTCATCTC
>JBJXDS010000270.1:0-11388 GCA_046154525.1 Bacteroidia bacterium | reverse complement strand
GTTTTAATGTAAGAATTGTGGCAAACTGCAAACCTATAAAAGCCGACATGCACCCGGCTATGGAAACATTAAAAAGTTTGGCTGTGTAATATCCGGCCACGCTCGAAATTAATCCTGAAACAACAGCGAATAAAATCATCTGGCTCATTTTGTGTGAAACCAACCACGCAGTTGCCGCAGGACCTACTAAAAAAGCTACCACCAAAATAGCCCCCACCGATTCAAAACAAGTAACAGTGGTTAGGGAAACAATTCCCATAAATAAGTAATGCCAAAAAATAGTATTGATACCTAAAGCCACAGCATAATTTTGATCGAACGTGATAGTGACAAACACCCGGCGACCTATCCATAAAATTAAAATGGTAAGGAGCAACGTAATCCCAATTCCAATGGTTTGGTGAGGGATAACAAATTTACCAAAAGTAACCAAATCAAGGGGTATATAAACCAATTCGCCGTACAAAACACAGTCCTGATCCAAATCAACATTGCGAAGCGAGGTAACTAAAATTAAGCCGATGGCAAACAATAACGTGAACGATAGCCCAATGGCTGCATCCGATTGCAAACGGGCTTTTTTATTAAACCATTCAATTAAAAAAGAAACAAATAATCCTGCCAGCGATGTTCCTAACAAAACAGGGAATCCTGCCCGTTGGCCTGAAATCATATAGGCCAAAGCTATGCCCGGCAATACGGCGTGAGAAATGGCATCACCCACCATACTCATTTTACGAAGTACCAAAAAACAACCCACCACAGCGCACAACGTGGAGACTAAAATGGCGGTGATAAGGATATAAAAATCTATCATTTTTGGTATGGAATTAATTTATGATGCGGATCCATAACTGGCTTTCCTAACAATTTTTGCAGTTCTTCCTCTATTTCATCCGTGATATAATGTTCCATCAGTTCGGCATTTTCGTGTAAATGGTCGGGTTGCAAGTGCATTATATTTGATAAATAACTTTCCCAAAGTCTGTGTCGTCTCACCACTTGTTGCGCTATTTCAAAACCTTTGGGGGTTAAATAAATTCGTCCTTTTTTTATAAATACAAACCCATTTATAAAACCAAGAACAGAACCTTTGATTATTAAATTTTTTAAACTTGCCTTGATATGAAAACGAGGATTATCCTCCGATAATTTGTACAAATATTTTAAATAATTTTCTTCCCTGCTTTTCAGATATCTTTTAAAATCAGCTAACAATCTTCCTAAAACCCCGCCTTTAATCCCAAATAAAATGGAAATAAAAGCAAAAACTGCATTAACAATTATAATCCATGGCCCGGTTGGGATGCCTGGTTTTATGTAGGAAATAAAGCTTCCTCCGGTGGCAGATATTATTCCAAAAATGGATGCTAAAATTAAAATAATATTTATCCGCCTTACCCAAAAATTGGCAGCCACTACGGGGATTATCATTAAGCCAGCTACCAATAAAACCCCGGCGGCTTGTATTCCTGCCGTAACCGATAGCACGGTTAAAAAACTTATTAAAAAACGGTAGAATTTTGCTTGAAAACCTGCAGCTGTTGCAAATTCTTCATCAAAACAATAGAGCAAAAGCCCCCTGCGGAAAATTAAAATCAAAGCAACG
This sequence comes from Bacteroidia bacterium, assembly GCA_046154525.1. GTDB lineage: Bacteria > Bacteroidota > Bacteroidia > NS11-12g > UBA9320 > JABWCE01. The sequence goes on along the minus strand of JBJXDS010000270.1, from coordinate 9,779 downwards.
GTTATCACTAAAACCATAGCCAAAAACGAAATGTCACCCTGTGTTATCCCGGCAGCTTTACCCATAATAAAACTGTCCACCCCGCTTTGAGCGGCATTTCCGGTCTTTTGAATTATGGTTAAAAGAATAGTTCCTGTCCCGAAAAATACAGAGAGTATCAAAGCCGAAGCAGTATCGGGTTTTATGACTGAAATCTTTGGAATATAATTATTGAGCCAAGCGGCTAAAAACCCGGTGACAAAAGCACCGGTGAGCAATACAGGCATATTTTTTTCGCCGTGTAAAATAAAGGCAATACAAATTCCTGGCAACACAGCATGAGAAATAACATCCCCCAAAATGGCATTTTTTTTTAGGTAAATAAAGGTTCCTGTCAAAGCACAATTGATGCTCAACAGGCAGACACCGAGTAGCACCGTATTTACGGATGGATCGTTAAACGAAAAGAATTGGCTAAAAATTTCTTTCATTTTCTATTTTACTTTGCCACTAAAACACCAAGTCACGAAAGCCCACTAAAGCTTTTGTGAAATTTTGTGTTTTGGTGCTTTTGTGGCATAAATTTAAATCTTAGTAGTTTTTCCCCTCACCGCCAAATTCATTTTTGATAAAATAGTGGGTTTGCCTCCAAATGCCTGGGAGATCATGGTTTCATTATACATTTCATCCATTGTACCAAAACCAACCAAACGGGTATTCATCAAAACCAGCCAATCAAAATAATCAGCTGCTGATACCAAATCATGATGAACCACCAAAATCGTTTTGCCTTCATTTCGCATCTCCCGTAAGAGGTTTACAATAGCCTCTTCGGTAGTCGCATCAACTCCGGCAAAGGGTTCGTCCATTATCAAAATTTCAGGTTGTTGGGCCAGGGCCCGGGCTATAAACGTCCGTTGTTGTTGACCACCCGATAATTGTGAAATTTGCCGGTGTCTGAATTCCTGAAGATTGGTTCGCTCAATGGCGGTATCAATTATTTCATTATCGGCTTTTGTAAACCTTCCAAACAAACCTTTGTGCGGAAACCGGCCCATCTTTACCACATCTTCCACGGTGGCTGGGAAATCCCAGTCAATGCTTTGCCTTTGGGGGATATAACCAATTTTTTTGGCCGATTCCTTGGCTGGCTTCTCATAAATTTTAACCCAACCCTGTTCAGGTTTTATTAACCCTAGCATGGCTTTGAGTAATGTAGATTTACCGGAACCATTGGGACCCATTATTCCAATTATCTTTTTTTCGGGTAATGTAAAATCAACATTCCAGATGGCAGGTTTTTTATTATAAACTACCGTGAGGTTATGGGCTTCTATTATTGGTGTGGTCATGTTAATTTGAAGATTTGGAAATTTGGAGATTTGAAAATGGCTGAAATTATGGTATGTCCAGCTCCCCTCCTTTTTTCAAGGAGGGGGCAGGGGGCGGTTTTTAAATTATAATAAATCAAGTTTTTTACTTTTTTAACTTTCCAACAATGGTATTCACGTTATGCTTCACCATGCCTATATAAGTTCCTTCGGGTGTTCCTTCCTTCCCCAAGGCATCCGAATATATCATTCCACCATTCCGAACTATGTGGTTACTTTTTTTACAACTTTCAATCACCGCTTTTAAGGATTTATCCGAAACCGAACTTTCTACAAATACAGATGGGATTTTTCGGGTGGTAATCATGGTTACAATATTTGAAACATCGCGTATGCCATATTCACTCATGGTAGAAATGCCCTGTAAACCCACCACTTCCATGTTATAGGCTCTGCCAAAATAATTAAAGGCATCATGGCTGGTAATTAAAACCCGTTGTTTTAAAGGAACAGTTGCTGTTTGTATTTCAATCCAATTATGAAGGTTTGATAAAGACTCTCCAAACGTTTTTGTATTTAAAATATAATCCTACCTATAAGTGGTATCGAACGACTCCATGTATTTACCAAACCCCAAAGCACATTGTTTCCAGATGGAAACATCAAACCAAATATGAGGGTCGTACACTTTATTTTTGGGGTCAGATTGTAATAATAGTTTTGTTTCCAAAGCCGAGGATAGAACATAAACAGGTTTTAATTTTTTGAGGTTCGATAAAATCTCTGCCAGTTTACCTTCAAGGTGAACCCCGTTTACCACAATTAAATCTGCCGCATAAAATTTTTGAATATCTCCCTGGCTGGCTTTATAAATGTGAGGGTCAACCCCGGCTCCCATTAAGGCATCCACATTGGCATTATCACCAACAATGTTTTTAACCAAATCTTCAACGATGCCGGTGGTGCAAAGAATATTCAGTTTGCCGTTGGAATCCTTTTTTGTATTACAGGATAAAAACAACAACGGGATTAATGTTATGCAATATATAACGCGAATCAATTTTGCAAATATAAATCATAAATTAGGCAAATCTAACTTTATTGTAAAGGCAAGACTAAATAGGTGTTTATTTTTTATAAATCATCTTAAAATGCTGAATCCCGGCCTCTTCAAATTGAGGTCCGGTGGGTTCAAATCCTGCTTTGGCATACAAAGGCATTGCCTCTATCTGGGCATGCAAATAAATGGCTTTATTAAATGGCTTCACATCCTCAAGCAAGCGATTAACCAAAGCCAAAGCAATTCCATTTAGCCGATATTCTTTTAAAACGGCAAATCTTTCTAATTTTATTCCATTTTCGGTTTCACGCCAACGAGCTGTAGCAGCAGGAACCCCATCCATATATGCCAAATAGTGTTGGCATATTTCTTCGTTTTCATATTCCAACTCAGGTGGACAATCCTGTTCAAAAACAAAAACTACCCTTCGTATTTCAAATGCTTTATTTACAAATGAAGAATCATGAAATGTAAACCGTATAATTTCTTTAGCCATACAGGTTTCAATAATACAGTTTTTTTAAATTTATTAATTTGATTAAGTTTGCCACCCCGATTAAAGGGGAGTCATTCGGATGAAGGAGGAATCTTATAGATGCTTCGTTCCTCAGCATGACAGTTGCAGTAAATATAAAATCAAAAATTAAAAATGGGTATATCAAAAATTACCGAGCTACTTGGCTCCCATGCCGATTCACTTTTAAATCACACGAGTAAAACAATTAGCAAAGACCGCCTTCATTTACCAAACCCCAATTATTATATGGATTCGTTTGGAATGAGCAATCGCAATCCCCAGGTATTGCGTAGCCTTGGTCAAATTTTTAATACAGGCCATTTGGCTAATACCGGATATGTTTCCATATTGCCTGTTGACCAGGGAATAGAGCATAGTGCCGGGGCTTCATTTGCCCCCAATCCCGATTATTTTGATCCGGAAAATATTATTAAACTGGCTATTGCAGGTGGTTGCAATGCGGTGGCTTCTACTTTTGGGGTATTGGCTGCCAATTCACGGAAGTATGCCCATAAAATACCGTTCATTGTAAAAATTAATCATAACGAATTCATATCTTACCCCAACAGGTTTAGCCAATTTATGTTTGGTAGTGTAGAGGAAGCCTGGAATTTGGGAGCAGTAGCGGTTGGTGCAACTATTTATTTTGGTTCACCTGAAAGTGATCGTCAAATAATAGAGGTAGCGCAGGCCTTTGAACGGGCCCACGAATTGGGAATGGCTACTGTTCTTTGGTGCTATTTAAGGAATAATGCCTTTAAGGTAGATGGAAAAGATTATCACGCAAGTGCTGATTTAACAGGCCAGGCCAATCATTTAGGTGTTACGATTCAGGCTGACATTATCAAACAAAAATTACCTGAAAATAATGGAGGCTATACAGCTGTTAATTTTGGAAAAACCCATGCCAAAGTATATAACGAACTTAGTTCTGATAATCCAATTGATCTTTGCCGCTATCAATTAGCTAATTGCTACATGGGCAAAGTAGGATTGATAAACTCAGGTGGCGAAAGCAAAGGGGCTACCGATTTGGGAGAAGCTGTAAGAACAGCGGTGATTAACAAACGGGCTGGTGGTTGTGGTTTGATTTCAGGCCGCAAGGCTTTTCAAAAGCCAATGAATGAAGGAGTGGAATTATTAAATTCTATTCAGGATGTTTATTTATCAAAAGAAGTTACTATTGCATAATATTGAATGTCATGCTGAGGCACGAAGCATCTCTTTTAGATTCCTCCTTCGTCGGAATGACAAACAAACAAATCTAAAATTGTCAATCAAATGAGTTGGTTTCAAAGAGTAAAAGAAGGCATAGTAACAAAAACCAAAGACAAAAAGGAAACCCCTGATGGCCTTTGGTATCAATGCTCGCGATGCAAAAAGCCTATACTTACCAAAGAATTTGAAGAAAATTGCTATGTATGTATCCATTGCGATTACCATGAAAAAATAGGTTCGGAAGAATATTTCTCCATTTTATTTGATGAAAATAAATTTACGGAACTAAATGAAAATATTATTTCAGCCGACCCTTTAAATTTTACCGATTCAAAACCATACCCCGAACGCATAAAAGATTCGATGGCCAAATCAGGCTTGAAAGATGCCGTGAGATGCGCCACCGGAAAAATGAATGGCCGCAAATTAGTGGTGGCCTGCATGGACTTTAGTTTTATTGGAGGTTCCATGGGCAGTGTGGTTGGTGAAAAAATATCACGGGCCATAGATTATGGCCGCGAACATAAAATCCCTGTATTGGTAATTTCAAAATCGGGTGGAGCTCGGATGATGGAAGCCGCATTTTCATTAATGCAAATGGCTAAAACCTCGGCCAAACTTGCTTTGCTGGCCAAAGATGGTGTCCCTTATATATCCTTAATGACTGACCCCACAACAGGCGGTGTTACAGCATCCTACGCTATGTTGGGCGATTTGAATATAGCCGAACCCGAAGCTTTGATTGGATTTGCAGGCCCAAGAGTTATTAAAGAAACCATTGGAAAGGATTTACCAAAAGGGTTTCAACGGGCCGAATTTTTGGTAGAGAAAGGATTTTTGGATTATATAGTGAATCGCAAAGATTTGAAGAATAACCTTACCACACTTTTCTCCATTATTTGGGAGAAAAAAAGTAAGAAAAAAGAAACCGAAGAAATAACAGACTAAAGACTAAATAATTATTTTCGCAGCAAAGATTTTAAAAAAATTAAAAAATCGCAGATTCGATAATACAATAAACCAAAAAATAAATATAAATAATTATCAAATGAATTTTCCAGCCAACCTAAAATACACCGAAGACCACGAGTGGGTAAGCATAGAAGGTGATATAGCCACCATAGGTATTACCGAATTTGCTCAAAGCGAATTGGGCGACATCGTTTTTGTAGAAATAGAAACTGTAGGCCAAACTCTGAACGCCCATGAAATATTTGGAACTGTAGAAGCTGTTAAAACAGTTTCAGATTTGTTTTTGCCATTAAGTGGCGAAATCATTGAAAAAAATGATGGCCTGGATAATGACCCACAAAATGTGAACGAAGATCCTTACGGAAAAGGCTGGATGATAAAGGTTAAAATGACCAACCCTTCGGAAGCGGATGCCCTTTTATCGGCTGAGGATTATTCGGCTATTGCTGGGTAGTTTTATATTTAAATTTCCTTTAGTATCAACTTTTCCAAAGTTTAAAACTTTGGAAAAGTTTTATAAATCCCTTATTCAATCTTTATTTTCAATATCCTGTCATCCTCTGCTTTAGGCGTTCCTCTTCCATCGCGGTTGCTCACACATAAATAAATACTTCCGTCAGGTCCTTCGGCCACATCGCGCAAACGGCCATATTTTGTAGCAAAAAATTCTTCAATCCTCAAAATTTTGCGGTTATCTTTTGGGTCGATTATAGCCCTGTATAATGTTTGCCCTTTTAGTCCCGTAAATAAAAATGAGCCTTTCCACTTGCCTTGCGACACAAATGTGCATCCGGCGGGAGCCCAAGTTATTGTAGTTCCGCTGCAAGCTATCGGAGTTTCCATGCCGGCTTTGGTTTGGCTGCCAATTATATCAGGCCAGCCGTAGTTTTTTCCTTTTTCAATAATGTTAACTTCATCGTTGGCTACTCCTTTTTCACCCGATGGACCATGTTCGGTGGCAAAAAGTAAATTAGTTCCTGGTTGCCATGCCAGTCCTTGAACATTTCTGTTTCCATACGACCAAATGTATGAATTTGGAAAAGGGTTATCGGTAGGTTTGGTTCCATCAGCATTAAGCCTTAACACTTTTCCATTTAGTGAATTTAGATTTTGTGGAAGGGTTTGGTCAAAACGGTCGCCAACGGTCCAGTATAGTTTCCCGTCAGGGCCAAATTTTACCGGACCACCATTATGGTTATTGCTTCCAATCACGCTATCAATTAATACTTTGTTTTCGCTTCCTTTTTTGGTGGCCGAATTTTCAATACAGCGCACCAACTTATTCGTAAATTTACTCATGGGGGTAGAATAGGTGTAGGCAATATAAACATAGCCATTGGTTTTAAAATTTGGATCAAGGGCAATACCCAAAAGCCCCGATTCGCTTTGCTCTACCACATTTGTCAAGTCGAGCCAGGTTTCCACCACCCCATTATTTACAACCCTTACCCGGCCTGCCCGTTCGGTAAAAAATATTCGTCCATCGGGTGCAAATGCTATTTCCCAGGGGGTAACCAAATTTTTTACAAAATCAGTAACTGTTAACGTATAGGTTGTATCAATTGGAACAGGGTCTTCGGTTGTGTTCTTTTTCTTTTTACAATTGGTATTTAAAAATAATAAACTTATAAAAATGGTACAGATGGCTGTGTATATTGTTTTATTTTTCATGGCTGTTTTTTTAATTTTTTAAATAAATTGCTTTGACAAATGTAAAATATTAAGTGTGTTGAAATCTCAATGCCAAAATATAATTCCAATCCATCTAATCAAGTATTTTAAAAACACGCTTAAACAATTGGATGATTAGAACGGGGGCAATGCTTGTGATACCAATTATAATCCAAATTTGAGGAGTAAGTTGACCGAGTCCCAAAATTTCTTTTAAAGGGTTAAGCCAATAAAAAACAAGAATTATTAAAGTGCAAAGTGCCAATGCCATCCATATAAATTTATTTTGGGTAATTTCATTTTTAAAAAACGAAATTTTTTGGGACGATAAATTAAAAACATGCCAAAGCTGCGCAAATGCAAGGCTGAAGAAAGTGATGTTATTGCATACTTCTGTCTCAAATTTTAATACAGAATTGCAATACCATGCCACTGCCATTATTGGAATGGCCATTATAAACGCATAAATAATGATAGTGTACCAATCCCGTTTTACTAAAATAGGTTCTTTAGGGTTTCGGGGTGGGTTTTTCATGCTCAGTTTATTACCTGTTCCCATACCCAATGCCAAGGCCGGAAATATATCGGTAACCATATTTAAAAATAAAATTTGAAGCGGGAGGATTGAAAATGAAAAATTGAACAGGCCATAAAAAAAGACAATTAATATTTCACTCAGATTACATGATAACAGATAAACCATAAACCTTCGGATGTTCTGAAAAATTATCCTCCCTTGTTCAATGGCTGTTACTATGGTTTTAAATGAATCTTTTTTTAAAATGATATCAGCCGTTTCCTTGGCCACCTGTGTTCCACGTTGGCCCATAGCTATACCAATATCCGATTTTTTAAGTGCAGGGGCATCATTAATTCCATCGCCCGTCATGGCCACTATATTCCCTTTCTTTTGGTATAGGCTCACCATTTCCAGTTTTTGAGACGGGGTAACTCTTGCAAACACAGTAGCATTCATAATTTTTTCATGAATTCGTTCGCCTTTCTTGTCCATTTCGCTACCATTAATAATCACATTTGTTTCGGCTAATTTTATTTTTTCGGCAATAGTAAAGGAGGTAGAAGGATGGTCGCCTGTAATCATAATCACCCGTATTCCAGCATCCCGGCATTCTTTTAAAGCTGCGGCTACATCACTTCGGGGAGGGTCTAAAAAACCAACGAAACCTATGAGAGTCAATTCCGTGATGAAATTTTTTTTATCTTCATTTTTTGTTACCTTGTACGCATAAGCAAGAACCCTTAGACCTTTGGATTGAAGTTGTTCGGCTATTTTTAAAAATTCTTTTCGGGTATGTGTATCCAGTTTTTCGGTTTTTTCACCTTTGCAAAATGTAGTACATTTATCTATCAATACCTCTGCGGCTCCCTTTGCAGTAGCCAGGTAACCGTCGTGGTTTTTATGAAGTGTCCCCATTAATTTGGTTACCGAATCAAAAGGTTGTTCGGCTACTCTTGGGTATTCTTTTATAATTGCTGAGCTATTTATTTTATTTTCCTCAGCAAATATTAACATAGCTGTTTCAATTGGATCGCCAAGGTGTTTTTTTTGCTTTCCACTTATTTTTAAAGTTGAATTGTTACATAAAACAGCTACCTGAAAAAGCTTTTCAATGCAAAAACTGTTTTCATTTTCATCATCATTCAAAATAAATTTCTGATTTTCTTCACCTATTTCAACAGTACTATCAGAAAATGCAAGGGTATTTACATTAATTTTATTTTCGGTAAGGGTTCCGGTTTTATCCGTAAATATTATATTGGTTCCCCCAAGTGTTTCTACCGATGCCAATTTTTTTATAATTACGTTCTTTTTAGCCATTCTTAACATTCCATACGTTAAGGCGAGGGTAGAAACAATAGGCAAACCCTCAGGTATTGCAGCTACCGCCAGGGCTATGGCAGTCTCCACTATCAAATAAATTTCTTTACCCTGAATAAGTCCGGTAATTATAAATATGACGGCAAATGCGGTGGTAACCCAAATAAGTTTTTTAGTCATTTCACTCAGCTTTTTTTCCAAAGGGGTGGCTGTATGTCCAGCCTTTTCTACCATGGATGATATCTGACCTAGTTCTGTATTTGTTCCCGTTCCGGTTACAAGAAATCTGCAATTGCCTTTAATAATATGGGTTCCTTTAAACACCATATTTGTTCGGTCGGCTAAGTCTGTATTTTTTTTAAGCTCATTTATTTCTTTCAAAACCGGCATGGATTCACCTGTAAGGGAAGATTCATCCGCTTCCATCTGATTTAGATCAACCAGCCTTCCATCGGCAGGAACTACATCTCCTGCTTCAAGTATTATAATATCGCCAGGTACTATATTTTCCGATGGTACTTCATTTATTGCATTATCGCGCCAAACTCTTGAGATAATGACATCCATTTTTTTTAAAGCATTCATGGATCTCCGGGCCTGGAGTTCCATAAAAAAACCAATGGCAGCCGTTATAAAAATTACGCCTATAATAGAAAATGCTTCGAGCCAATGTTTAAATGAAAAAGAAACCCCGGCAGCAACAACCAATAAAATAACGATAGGACTGTTGAACTGCTGAAGGAATATGAGAAAAATGCTTTTTTGTTTTTGTTCTTTATAGCTATTTGAGCCATAGATTTTTAACCTTTTTTTTACCTCTGATTCTGTAAGACCTTTCCCAGTATCAATTTGCAACTCTGAAATTAATTTTTCCAAACTGATGGAATGTGCAAATTTTAAAAATTCATTTTCTCGTTGGAGAGGTGTCATTCGACAAGCAATATAGGTGTAAAATGAACTGCTACCATTTGGTGCTTACTTTATTCGTTCGAATTTAAGGAATCTCTCTTTTGCTCCCATTTTTTTATTTCAGGTAAAAACGGATTGACTTCATTGGCCAGTATTTGCTCACTAATATCTAAAACATGAGGATTGTTTGGTAATAATAACCAGGGTTTTCTTTGGCCAAAAGGATAAATTCCAAAAACGACAGTTGGAGTACCCATTTTTAAAATATTTTCTTTGTCCAAC
>JBJXDS010000269.1:0-5232 GCA_046154525.1 Bacteroidia bacterium | reverse complement strand
TATAAGTGTAGCCAATGGAACCGACTCCTTATACATCATTATGAAAATGTTAGGAATAGGTCAAGGAGATGAAGTAATTACCGTTGCCAACAGTTGGATTTCAAGTTCTGAAACAATCACTCAGACGGGTGCAAAACCCGTTTTTATAGATGTCCATCAGGAATATTTTAGCAGCATGGATGAAAATCGGATTGAACAGGCTATTACTTCTAAAACGAAAGCTGTTATAGCAGTTCATCTACATGGGCAAATATTGCAAATTGATAAAATTAAACAAATTTGTGATACCCATAAAATTGCTTTAATAGAAGATTGTGCCCAATCCCATTTTTCAAATCTTGCTGGAAAACGAGCCGGAACTTTTGGTATAGCAGGTTCCTTTAGTTTTTATCCAGGCAAAAATTTAGGCGCTTATGGTGATGCAGGATGCATAATTACCAATAATTTAGAATTTGCCGATAAATGCAGGATGTTTGCCAATCATGGTGCATTAAAAAAACATCATCATCAAATTGAAGGTATTAACAGCAGGATGGATGGATTGCAGGCAGCAATATTGCTTGTCAAACTTCCCCATATTTTAGAATGGACAGATAGCAGAATAAAGGTAGCAGAAATATATGACAAGCTTTTTGAAAATAATTCACTGATAAAAATACCGAAGGTCCGCCAAAATTCTGTTAATACTTTTCATCTATATATTATTCGAACAGAAAAAAGGAACGAATTAAAGGATTACCTGACAACCAAAGGTATTGAAACAGCCTTACATTATCCAAGTATTCTTCCACTATTACCCGCCTATAGTTATTTAAAATTAAAAGCAAGTGATTTCCCAAATGCTTATCAATATCAGCAAACTTGCTTGTCTCTGCCTATATTCCCTGAAATGACGGAAGAACAAATTGAATATGTGGCATCAGCCATAAATGAGTTTACCTCAAAAGTAACAAGGGTTGAAATTAAGTAATAAAAAAATATTGCTAATCTCTCCTCAAAACTGGGGAACTATGTTTTTATCAAAACATCATTATGCTATTGAATTGGCAAAAAAAGGAAATACAGTTTATTTCCTTAATCCTGCTGATCATTGGAACAAAACAAACAAAAAAAAATTCGAAATTGAAACCGTAAAAAATATTGAAGGTTTATTCCTAATCAACCATAAACTAAGTTTTCCTTTTTTTTTAAAGTTCAAATTTATAAACTTGTTTCATTTCCTGATGAAATTTCATATAAGAAAAATCATCAGAAAAATACACTCTCCGATAGATATAATCTGGTCTTTTGAAATAGGAAATATTTATCCCCTGAAGTTTTTTCCTGAATCCGCTTTTAAAATTTTTCACCCAGTGGATGAGCCATTAGATCAAGGGGCTATTGATGCAGGGCAAGGGGCACAAGTTATCTTTTCTGTTACGAGAGAAATATTAGAAAAATATAAATTATATAATGTTCCAAGACATTTTATTAATCATGGTGTCGCAGAATATTTTATAAATGATAAAATTAATATAAGTGTTAATAACCCGATCCGTATTGGATTGTCGGGAAATTTTCTAAGACCTGATATTGACCGTAAGGTTCTGTTGCAAATCATAAGTGAAAATCCAGAAATAATTTTTGAATTCTGGGGTGCTTATGAAAATAAACAATCTAATATTAGCGGGAATAACCATCCTAATACTTTTTCTTTTGTTAATGAATTAAAAGAAAAAAAAAATGTTGTATTACATGGCCCCTTGACAGCTATTGAGCTTGCGAGGGAATTACGAAAAATGGACGGGTTCCTAATTTGTTATGATGTAATTAAAGACCAAAGCAAAGGGACTAATTATCACAAAGTAATGGAATATCTTGGGAGTGGAAAAGTAATTGTGTCAAATAATATATCAACCTACGATCAATATCCTGGTCTTTTACAAATGGTTAATGAACGAACAGATAATAACCAACTATCCATACTCTTTAAAAAAATCGTACTAAATTTGTCCTTTTATAATGGTGAAAGTGAACAAATTAAAAGAATTCAATTTGCTATAAGCAACCTATATCAGAAACAAATCGAAAAAATTCAAAATATTTTAATTAAACATTAAACATTTCTTTAGACAAAAAAACATTCAATGCGATTTTTATGATAAAAAAATATATTAAAAGCCTTTTAAATGATAAAATTTTACCTGTAATGAATGGTAAATTAAAAGGTTTGAAGCTCAGAATAAATAAATTACAACAAGGTTCAGTGTTGATTAGAAATTATGAACCTAATAAGCAATTTGCCTTTCTAACCTTCCTAAAGGAAGGTGATACTTTTTTTGATATAGGCGCTAATGTTGGGCTCCATAGTTATTTTGTGGAGAGATGTATATCAGATGTAAAAATATATTCATTTGAACCACTTCCTGAAAATGTCGAGTATATTAAGGAAACCATTTTATTAAATAAATTAAAAAATATAAACTTGATTGAATCAGCTATAGGTTCGGAAACCAAAAAAATTTATTTTGAAATTGGAACTAATAACTTTCAAGGTAAAATTACGGAGAACAAGACCTCAATTGAAGTTAAATTAATTACTTTAGATGAATTTTGTTATAGTAATAATATTTTCCCTAATGTTTTAAAAATTGATGTTGAAGGAGCAGAGATTGATGTTTTACAAGGAGCCATTAAATTAATAGAAGAAAAACGTCCCATTTTTATTATTGAACTTCATATTCCTGCAAAAGATATTTTGGTTTCAAAATTTTTATTAGATAATAATTATGAAATTTACACTTTGAATGATAGAGCAAAAACCAAATCTGATAAGTTATTACTTAGCAGTAAAAACAAACTGTCTTCTTGGCCTGACAAAGATGGATTAAAAGGAAATATAGTTGCAATACACAAATCAAGAATGGAATCCGATTATTATGAATTAATCAAATAACACTTTAATAATTTTTAGATTGATTGAACTCTCTATAATTATTAAATAAAGTCATGCTTAAAACACAAAAACAAATTTAAAATGAAAGTACTAATACTTGCCGGAGGCTTCGGAACACGCTTAAGTGAAGAAACTGATGTAAGACCAAAGCCTATGGCAGATATAGGAGGTAAACCTATTCTATGGCATATAATGAAAATATACTCCCAATTTGGATTTAATGAATTTGTAATTTTATTAGGATATAAGGGATATTACATTAAAGAGTATTTTGCCAATTATTTTTTGCATCAAAGTGATGTGACCTTAGATTTAAGTGCCAACAAAATGGAAGTTCATAATAACACATCCGAACCATGGAAAGTGACCCTATTGGATACCGGTCTAAATACCCTGACCGGAGGACGTATATTAAGAGCCAAAAAATTTATAGGAAAAGAACCCTTCCTTCTCACCTATGGAGATGGATTGGCGGATATAAATCTGACCCAATTAATTGATTTTCATAAATGCCACGGCAAAGCAATGACCATGACCGCAGTCCTGCCTGAAGGAAGATTTGGAGCACTTGAAACAGATGCTAATCATAAAGTAATTTCTTTTATGGAAAAACCAAAAGGAGATGGAAGCTGGATTAACGGAGGATTTTTTGTTTGTGAGCCTGAAGTGTTGGATTATATTGCAGATGATACAACCATTTTTGAACGGGAGCCTTTGGAAAAATTGGCTAAGGAGGGAGAATTATACACATACCAGCATAGCAGTTTTTGGAAATGCATGGATACGCTGAGTGATAAAAAACAATTGAATGAGATGTGGAATAATGGAGATGCCAAATGGAAAATATGGGAATAATTTTTTTTGATTTTAGATTTCAGATTAACGATTGATGATTTTAGAAGTTAACCTAACGATACAGTAGATCAAAAATCGTTAATCTTAAATTCTATAATTAACCCATAGTAAAATAAAAAATGAATGTTTAATGATTGTTTTAAAAATAAAAAAGTAATTATAACCGGCAATACAGGATTCAAGGGTTCCTGGCTGAGCATCTGGTTGCATCAACTGGGAGCAAATGTGGTAGGAATCTCCAAAGATATTCCCAGCACTCCTTCCCTGTTTGAAGAATTGCAATTGAATAAAAAAATTGAGCACCACTTCGCCGATATTTGTGATGGACAAAAAATGAAGGAACTATTCCAGGCCGCTCAACCAGACTTTGTTTTTCACCTTGCTGCGCAACCTATTGTTTCTGTTTCTTATAATGATCCTGTTGATACGTTTCAGACCAATGTAATGGGAACAGCAAATATTCTGGAGGCTTTACGAACTTTAAACAAACCATGTAAAGTTGTAATGATCACAAGCGACAAATGCTACGACAATGTGGAGTGGGTTTGGGGTTACCGGGAACACGATGCACTGGGTGGAAAAGACCCATATAGTGCTTCCAAAGGGGCGGCAGAATTAGTGATCAAAACCTATTTTCATTCTTATTTTAATAAACCCGATTCCCAAATTCAATTAGTAACCGTGCGGGCAGGTAATGTAATTGGTGGTGGCGACTGGGCGCTTAGTCGCATAGTGCCTGATTGTGTAAGAGCATGGTCGCAAAACCAATCCGTAAAAATTCGCAGCCCTCATTCTACCCGCCCCTGGCAACATGTGTTGGAACCATTAAGCGGATATTTGCGTGCAGCGCAGGTAATGGATGAAAAGAAAATATCCATTCACGGTGAACCCTTTAATTTTGGTCCTAACTCTGACCAAAATCATTCGGTTCTTGAATTGTTGCAATCGATCAGCACCCATTGGGAGGGCAATGAATTGCCTGATTTCTTTGCTATTGAAAATAACCCAACTTTTCATGAAGCGGGATTACTAAAACTCAACTGCGACAAGGCTTTGTTTTATCTGCAATGGCGGCCAGTAATGGAATTTGAACAAACCTCACGATTTACAGGTGCATGGTATAATAATTATTACAACAGTAAAACAGTTGATTTATACGAATACACCAGCGCACAAATAAACGAATACGAAGCTTTGGCCAAACAAAAATCAATTACATGGGCTCTATAGAAGGGGTTCAACTTACGAAGCTCAACATCATCGAAGGTCAAGCGGGAAATATCCTTCATGCTTTAAAAAGTGATGAAGATTCCTTTAATGGCTTTGGTGAAGCCTATTTTTCAACAGTTAACTTTAATGCAGCAAAAGGCTGGAAAAAACACATGCAAATGATTTTAAATATAGTGGTACCAGCAGGTGCAATTAAATTTGTTTTATTTGAT
>JBJXDS010000268.1:0-7464 GCA_046154525.1 Bacteroidia bacterium | reverse complement strand
ACTGATAAAAATGGACTAATAAGAGACAAACAGACCAATTGGTTGGGTATGGATGTGTTTATTTATAGAATTAAAAAGGAAAACTGGAAATAAAAAAATGAAAAATTAAATGAAATATAAAATACTTTTACCCCTCACGGCAATTTTGATTTTTTCTACCATAAAATCTTATGCTATCACCTTGCATGTAGGCTCGGGGAAAACCTACTCAAACCCAACGCTTGCAGCCAATATAGCCAAAGCAGGGGACACTATTCTCATTCATCCTGGAACCTATCAGGGTGCTTTTTTTATCAGTAACCTCAAGGGCAAAGCCAATGCCTGGATAGTAATAAAAGGGGTCAATAAAGGTTCGGTAATTTTTAAAGCCGGAAGCGAAAGTTTTCATTTTTCGGATGTGTCGTATATCAAAATTCAGGATATGACCATAACCGGCCATACCGCTAATGGTATGAATATTGATGATGCCGGAACTTTGGAAACCCCGGCCCATCATGTGCTGGTAACGCATTGCGATTTTATAAATATGGGTGCACAGGGCAATAACGATTTTTTAAAAGTATCGGGGCTCGATTCGTTTGAAGTTTCATATTGCAGTTTTAAAAATGGAGCAACCGGGGGTAGCGGCATTGATATGGTAGGCTGTCATTATGGAATGGTGCATCATTGCACGTTTGATTCATTGGGTAGCAATAGCATACAAATGAAAGGTGGAACACGGTTTATTCGGATTGAAAATAATACGTTTCGTGATGGTGGTCAACGGGCTTTAAATCTTGGCGGTTCCACAGGTCTTGCATTTTTTAGACCGCAAAATGCCACCCATGAGGCAGCTGATATTAGCGTATACGCCAATGTATTTATAAAAAGTCAGGCCCCCATTGCTTTTGTAGGCAGCGAAAGGGTGGATGTGGCCAATAATACCATTTATATGCCCGAAAAATGGGTAATCCGCATATTGCAGGAAACGGTGGATACCACACGATTTGTACCTTGCCAAAATGGGTTGTTCCGCAATAATATTATTTATTATACTAGTGCCGTTACCACCCATGTCAATATTGGAAGCAATACCTCGCCTCAAACATTTTTGTTCAGTCACAATTTGTGGTACAACAGTTCCAACCCATCCAGTTCCAACCCAACTCTTCCTACTCCCGAAACAAATGCTATTAAAGGACAGGATCCGCTTTTTACATCTACCGAAAATTTTGTTTTAAAAACCGGCAGTCCGGCCATTCAAAGCGGAACTGCTATTAGCTGGCTTGGTAAAGACATGCAGGGATTTAATTTTAAAAATCCGCCAAGTCGCGGAGCTTATGAAAATGGAAGCGGGGTTTCTATAAAAAATGAGATGATAAATAATTCTTTAAGTATATACCCCAATCCTGTTTCTAAAGGGTTTTCTGTTCAAAGTTTGAAAGGAAAAGCTATTTGTAAAATTATAAATTCACATGGGCAAATTATTTTTGAAAAGGAAATAAATGAGGCCAATAATTATATTTCGTTTGACGGCATTTCGGAAGGGATTTATTGTGTGACCATTTATCATGAAGGTGAAAAGGTTGTTGTTGGACGGTTGGTTAAATTGTAAGATTATTCATTAAAATTTATTTCATGAAATTCCTGATTTGGCCTTTTAGAATAATTATTTTACTCTATTTTTTTTATAAAGTTTATCTCGCTTATTGGACATTATATGTTTCTGATAGGCTGGGTTTGAATGCAAATCCAGGAACCATGTCGGGTACTTACGTAGGTTTTATTTTAATTGCCTTTATTTTTGGAGCCTTTTGTTTTTATCAAATTCGCCAATCTATTATTGAAATCAGACATATCACGGCAACAAAAAAGATACGATTCAGGCTACTTTCAATAATTTTTTCAATCATCTTTTTTACCCTCAGTGCAACAAGTATAGTAAATCTTGATTTTTCACAGATAGAAATATTAGATTATTTAATAGAATTCTATACTTTATTTACTTTGGTTGCATTTCTATCCTCAATTATAGTAACAATGGAAGATATAAATCTCTATAGAGAATTGCGGCAAAAATCAAGGCTATTTTCGCTAAACAGGAATCAGGATAAAACAAACACCCTTGATGAATTCAGTTTTGATGCGAATATCAATTCAGAAAAAGATGCTGAAAAATAATTACAAATTCTTGTTTAAGATTTAATCAAAAACCATTTTAATCAATTAAAATTTTTAGTTCAAATTTTTCAGTAAATCAAATACATTTGAATGTCTTAAAAAAACTTAAAAACCATGTTTAAATCAAAAATTTTTCTCTCCGTTGGAATAGTTCTGTTGCTTACGTTCACTATTTTCTCGTGTAAAGAAGATGAACCGATAAAACCCGACACTTCACTTGTACCCATTGAAACCGCATTGGACGCTTTTGTTAATAACCTTATAAGCACCCCGCCAACCAGGGCTGATATTTCGGGTCGTATTAAAACCTATCTGCTGGCCCAGCCCAAAACCTTTTTTGGTTCCACTGTTTCATTGTTAGATAGCACGGGTAAGGTAACATACAGTCCATATTGGTTCCGATCTGGAGATACCCTTGCTATGAAGAATTTGGCCGATACTAGTTATCATATAGATGATCAGGCATGGCTGCGACAACCTATTGACAGTAAAAAATCGGTGTGGACTGAACCTTATTTTGATGCCGGAGGTGGCGAAATTTGGATGCGGACCCGTTCAGTTCCTGTTTTTATTAATGGCAAAATTATTGCTGTGGCCACCACCGATTTGGCTGTAGATAAACATTAAAACAAATTATTATGAAAAAAAATTTAATCCCTACTTTAACCCTTTTTATTTTTCTGAGCATGTTTATAGCATGTAACCCAAAAACCGATGAAAATAATAAAAGTGCAGATACCACTGTGTCAGAAACAATTGAATTAAATGCGGAGAAAGGTATACGGGCTGCCAACGATAGCTTGTATGCCGGACTAAATGCTATGTTTACCGGAAATCTTGAACCACTTAACAGGCTTTGGTCGCACAGCGAAACCATTACTGATATGGGGCCTTTTGGTGGTCGGCTTACCGGTTGGAAGGAAGTGCATGAAGAATTTAAAAAAGAAGCCGCTATGAAATTTGGAGGTAAGATAGTTTGTAAAGACCTTCATGTTTATGCTGGAACCGATATGGGATATACAGTATGTGTGGAAGAAGGTGAAAATATGAGTACCGATGGAAAACCAGTAAAGGTGAGCCATAGGGCTACAAATATTTTCCACTTGGAAAATGGCGAATGGAAATTGGTTCATCATCAGACCGATATTTCATCTCAGCTTGAAAAGGCGTTTGAAGTTGTGACAAAATAAACTCTGGCCTGTTTGTTTTTTAATGTATCATCAATCTCCTCACAATCCTCTTTTCTCCGTTATTCAACCTCACAAAGTAAATTCCTGACGAAACATTCAGATCTTTTATTTCAATATCAGGTTCGGTTTCAGGGTTCACTATTTGTTTATAAACAACATGTCCAATAGCATCAAATATTTCTAATTCATAATTTCCGGTAAGGCCAGAAGTAATAATGGTAAAACTTCCTTTGCTTGGGTTAGGAACTATAATAGTTTCATTAGCTGAGGGGTCAACTGGAGCTTTAGGTTGTTGCCCTATTTGCAGGCTATCAAAAATAAAAGCATAGTAAATACGGTAGCCAAAATCTTTTCCGAAATTTTTTAAAATGGCGTTAGCGGTAGCTTTTCTTAACCTTATATACCCATCTCCTTGGGCGGTATTGGCCCAAAAATTCAATCCATCCATACCGTCATCCAATAACTCCAATGTATAACATCCGGCTTTCAAATTTTTTAAGGTATCTCGGTACAATTTATTGGCAATAAGGTTTTCTTTATTTAAAATAATACTATCACGAGAGTCTCTTATAACGTAACTATTTTCTGATGGGTTGTTATTGGTTTTTAGTTCAACAAACATCTTATCCTTATAAATATCGGGAAGTTTGAACGGAGAAGTCATGCTATTGTTTTCAGAATAACTCTCTACTTTTCCGTTCCGTTTTATAATAGTGGCTTTAAAAATATTTTGCCCATTTCCTCTGTAAAAACCTGCATCATAGATAGGCAAAAGAATGGTTTCTGTTTGCAAAAACCCA
The DNA here is from genome assembly GCA_046154525.1 of Bacteroidia bacterium. Lineage (GTDB taxonomy): Bacteria > Bacteroidota > Bacteroidia > NS11-12g > UBA9320 > JABWCE01. The sequence goes on along the minus strand of JBJXDS010000268.1, from coordinate 3,314 downwards.
AGCTTCCCTTTCCATTTATATTTCATAATATAGCCTCCCGAAATGCTGTATTCTATATCCAGAGAAGTCATAGTATCTAAGGAATTATTACGAATTACAATTTTAGGTTCGGCACAAGCCGGGCTAAATTTACTATTTACCTGAGCTAAACTTGGTGAAAGTATATCATAAACTTCGGCATCATTGGCAAATGTAGGTTTGCCATATTGAATCACGTGCATGGCCATAACATAGTTACCTCCACCCATGCCTGCATTATCACTTGGAACGGGGGTAATTCTATAATCCAATTGCAAACTATCGCCGGTTTTAAAACGGGTAATATCAAATTCAGTATCCTTAACTCTATCGCCAGGGCACCATCCTTCACGGGCATAAGGCCAGGTACCACCCTGAGGAAATACAGGGTTATCGGCACAATCCAGGGTTTGCCAAATTTGCCAATCTTTAATTAATTGATTTCCTGAATACAAATAATGGGTATTGGTTTTCCACTCACAGCAATGCGGGTATTTACCATCGTTACTGTTATGACCATGGCCGGTAATCCGGCTCCTGAATTTTAAAACTTCGGCATTTGGTTCTACTTCTACTGATTTTGGAGCCATGCGTTTATCGGAAGATAAATCGGCATAACTATAAGAAGTTGCCCCCTTATCCCAAACCTGGTTTATTTTAAGAACTTCGGCTGGTGGAGTTCCTTTTATAAAAACAAATTTAAGGTCTAATAATTCCTGTGTATTTCCGGCTGAAAGTTTTACTGAATCAGTAAGTAAACCTATATAATCTGTAACATCATACACCCATGTAAACCCATTGGGGCCAAGGGTTAGGTTAATTCCGTATGGAGTTATATAACGGGCAATTTCATACACTACCCCCTGTTTATCTGTAACAAAGGTATAGGTCAAATAATCCCATTCACCGCATGCATATTTACCATCATATTTTGAAACTTTAGGATAGCATTTCAATGTGTAATACATCAAAACTTTCCTGTATTTTTCTGTTGCTGCCGGAAATTTAAACATCCCGCTTCGCTTGGTTGAATCTTTAAACGTAAAGGTTTTTATAGTATCTACCTGGCCATTGGCAAAGTTTGAAAAGAATATTAATAGAATTATTAAAAGAAAGGAAAATTTTTGCATGGTGTAATTTAAGCCGTGAAATTAGAACAAAAAAACGAAATAAGAGTTTGAGATGCAATCCATGGCTCTCTTAAAATGAAAAAAAATCTATGTGGTGCAGCTTCCCCCTTTGTAAAGGGGGCAGGGGGATTACTCATCCATCAACCAATTTCTCCTCCTAAAATTTCAGGATAAAATCTTCAATAACTCTTAAAACATTGTTTCTATCAAGTTTTACTTCCATATCATCAAATCTTAAAAAATATAATCCCATGGATTTAAGAATTTCTTCCCGTTTAATATCATTAAGATACACTTCCTCAAACCCATGACTATAACCATCTATTTCAATAACTAAATTTAATTTTTTACAATAAAAGTCAACAATATATCTATTAAGTGGTTTTTGACGGTTGAACTGATACCCTAACATTTTTCCATTTTTCAGTTCATTCCACAGAAGGACTTCAGATAAGGTAGAATTATTTCTCAGGTATCTCGAAAAATCCTTTAGGGTTTTATTATAAGGCAAATAGTACATTTAATTCATTCAAATTAAACAGTTATATTTAAATTAATCCCCCTGCCACCTTACAAAGGAGGAAGCGACCCATAATAGTTTTTTAGAAATTTAAAAGATTCATCATCCTAAGCAAATATTTAAAACAATTTCAAAAAACTATTCCTCTTTTACTGGAATTTCTGTATTCTTATGTTTTTGAAAAGCATAAATAAGTAAAGCAACTCCCGCTAAAAACAAAACTACCGAAATTATTTCTGCCTGGGTAGGTTTTAAAAAACCCCAATCGTAGGTGCTGTTTACCCGTATTTGTTCAATAAAAAATCGCTCTATTCCAGCCATCATCAGGTATATACCAAATAGCGCACCGGCTGGTTTTATCCGTTTGCGAATCAACCACAAAACCCCAAAAAGAGCTAACCCGGCTAAAGCTTCGTACAATGGGGTAGGCCAAACAGGCAATTGCAAAAATGGTGTGGTATCAAAATCACAAGGCATACTTCCTCCTGTGGGGTCACATTCGCGGCCTACATTATTTGGGTAGTTATAGGCCCATGCCCAATCAGGTAAAAACGACATCCACTCTGGTTTGGAGGCGGTATTTACAATTCCCCAATCGCCATCTCCGCTAAAGTGACAACCAAAACGACCTAAGCCGTAGGATAAAATCATGGCCGGCCCACCTACATCCAGCATGTGCAATGGTTTAATTCCTTTTTTATTGGCGGCCCACACTACTCCTATTCCTCCACATATTAATCCTCCAAAAAAAGTAAGACCACTGGCTGAAAAAATATTTCCCATCGGGTCGGCTACAAAATCTTTCCAGTATTCTAATTGATGAAATAATTTGGCTCCTAATATTCCTGAAACAGCGGCCACCAGCGTAAGATAACCCATGTGCTGCCAAGGATGAACCACCACTAACCTTTCCTCAGGTTCAGGCAAGCGTTGTTTTTTGTCTTCTCTGTATTTTAAAAATAATAACAAGCCTGCCAATGCTATTCCTGTAATCCAATTTCCATTTAATGAAAAAATGTATTCCTGTGCACCGTTTGAGATCAAAGAATTATCAAAAAGTAGAGGCAATATTTTATAGCCAAAAACAAAACCAATCATCGAGTTTACAATATAATCGCTTACTGGCATGGGATTACCAAACTTTTCCATTTTGGTAGTAGGCAATAAAATTCCATCTTTTTCCTTCCGCCGAAGTTCAAGCACCATGGCATAATTGGCTGCTAAAAACGAAATGGCCACAAAAAAACCGAAAGTATTGGCTATTTGTAAAAACGGAATTTCAAAACCAAAAAGGTCTTTGATGGCGTGGTATATGGTTGGGTACATTTTGGATTTACGATTTTAGAATTAGGATGGAAGGATTTTGAAATTGGAAATTTGAAACTTGAAATTGGAAACTTGAAATTTGAAGGTGAATCTTGCGGGTGAAAGTCCCCCTTGTGTGTTGGGAATTGAAATATAGAGGTGGGTAAGGGGATGATATTTTTGATATTTTAAAATGTTTGTTAGTTCATAAATTGCCAAGTCCCAATACTCGTGCGTAAGCTGTCCCCCTTTGAAGGGGGTAGGGGGATGTTTTTTCATTTATTATTTATGAATTTTTCCGAGCCTCAAAAATAATGGAAACTTTACAGGGTACGTTTCCT
>JBJXDS010000267.1:0-3899 GCA_046154525.1 Bacteroidia bacterium | reverse complement strand
CCGATCTAATAGTTTTTCAACTAACAAGGCATAGGCCTGTTTTTGATTAAATTTTAAAATTCCCAATGCCTTATTCACATTCACACCACGTATTTGATCAACAACCAAACGCATTTTGCGAGGAGATAAAGGGCAATTATTTAACTTAGCTACTGCTTCCATATTATCTATTTCCTGAGTGTCCCTTGAAAGTTCTTGTTGGTGAAAATTCACCTAATTTGTGACCTACCATATTTTCGGTTACATATACTGGGATAAATTTATTTCCATTATACACAGCGAATGTATGACCTATAAAATCAGGAGTAATCAGTGATCTGCGACTCCATGTTTTTATAACATTTTTCTTTTTTGCTTCGTTTAGTGTTTCAATCTTTCTAAAAAGTTTGACATCTACAAACGGACCTTTTTTAAGCGACCTTGGCATAATTATTTCTTCCTTCTTTCAATGATTAATTTATTTGAAATCTTATTAGGATTACGTGTCTTGTGACCTTTAAGACCTGTTCCTTTTCTTGTGCGTGCCTGGCCTCCTTTGGCCCTACCCTCACCTCCACCCATCGGGTGATCCACAGGATTCATAGCTGCAGGACGTGTTCTGGGACGACGGCCTAACCAACGGTTTCTTCCTGCCTTACCTTTATTTTCAAGACTGTGATCGGGATTACTTAATGAACCCATAGTGGCAGAACAAGATGATAAAATTAAACGGGTTTCACCCGAAGGCATCTTTATAACAACATACTTTCCATCACGAGAAGTTAGTTGGGCATTGGCTCCTGCGCTTCTAACAATTTTTCCACCCTGACCAGGATTTAATTCAATATTATGGATTATGCTTCCCAAAGGCATTTCTGCCATAGGTAAAGAGTTCCCTAATTCAGGAGCCGACCCTTTACCTGAAATAATTGTTTGACCAACTTTTATTCCATTAGGGGCAAGTATGTATCTCTTTTCTCCATCAGAATATTCAATTAACGATATAAAACAGGTTCTGTTTGGATCATACTCAATGGTTTTTACTTCACCGGCTACTCCTGTTTTATCACGTTTAAAATCAATGATACGATATTGTTGCTTGTGACCTCCGCCAATATAACGCATTGTCATTGTACCTTGGTTATTACGGCCACCAGATTTTTTGATGGATATAATAAGGCTCTTCTCAGGTTTATTACCTGTAGTTAACTCCTCAAATGTATTGGCTATTCTAAACCTCGTTCCCGGTGTTACCGGATTTAATCTTTTAACTCCCATGACTTATATGTTTTCAAAGAAATCTATTGTTTGTCCCTCTTTTAAATGAATAATCGCCTTTTTAAAATTAGGCTTTTTACCATTAATAACTCCAGCTTTGGTAAAGCGGGATTTTCGTTTCCCTCTCACTAAAATGGTGTTTACTCGCTCTACTTCCACATTATAAACCTTTTCGATCAAAGCCTTTATTTCGTCTTTGGAGGCGTTTTTATCTACCACAAAACCCACCTGATGAGTTTTATCAGCAATCTTTGTCATTTTTTCCGTTAATAACGGGCGTTTTAAAATACTCATAATTATACGGAGGTTAAAACTTCTTCTAATTTTACTACTGAACTTTCTACTAATACAACTCTTGCTGCTTTCATAATTTGATATGTGTTCAAATCTGATGCTATCATAACTTCCGATTTAGGAAGATTGCGTGCCGATAGATGTATATTCTTGTTGTACTCTGGTACCACAAACAATGTGCGTTTGTCTGCCATATTTAATGTATTAATCAATACGTTAAATTCTTTGGTATTAGGTTTTTCAAAATTAAAGGATTCAATAACTGTAATGTTGTTATCTTTTAGTTTGTAAGCCAAAGCCGACATACGTGCTAATCTCTTCAATTTTTTATTCAATTTAAAACTGTAATCCCGTGGACGTGGACCGTGAATACGACCACCACCAACACGTGTTCCTGATTTTAAACTACCGGCTCGTGCTGTTCCTGTACCTTTTTGACGTTTAATTTTTTTGGTAGAAGCGGTTACTTCCGATTTATCTTTCGATTTATGAGTACCCTGACGTTGGTTAGCCAAATACTGTTTTACGTCCAAATAAATAGCGTGATCATTTGGCTCAATGGCAAAAACGCCATCCTTCAAATCCACTTGACGACCTGTATCGTTTCCTTTTATATCTATTACGTTCAGCTTCATCTTACTTTTCTATTACAACCATTGATCCGTTAAATCCTGGTATAGCACCTTTCACAACTATTAAATTGTTTTCAGCATCTACCTTTAATACTTCTAGATTTGTGATTTTTACTCTATCACCACCCATTCTTCCACCCATTCTCATTCCTTTAAATACTTTGGAAGGATAAGAGGATGCTCCTAATGAACCCGGTGCTCTTAGTCTATTGTGCTGCCCATGGGTAGCACCACCAACACCAGAAAATCCGTGACGTTTTACAACACCCTGAAATCCTTTTCCTTTTGAAGTACCGATCACATCCACAAATTCACCAACTTCAAAACCACTAACATCCAACGTGTCGCCAAGGTTCAAGGCCCTTTCAAAATGGGCGAATTCCACCACTTTTGTTTTAGGGGCTGTATTTGCTTTCGCAAAATGACCTATCAGCGGTTTGGGTGTATTTTTTACCTTGCGGTCACCAAATCCAACTTGAACTGCACTGTATCCGTCAGTCTCTTGAGTTTTGATTTGGGTAACAACGCATGGTCCTGCCTCAATTACAGTGCACGGAATTAATTTTCCGCTATCTGCAAAGATGCTAGTCATACCTACTTTTTTACCTATTATTCCAAACATGATTAATTATTCTTTTTATATTTTATTTCTATCACACTTTTATTTCCACATCCACACCACTTGGCAATTCCAATTTCATAAGAGCATCCACGGTTTTGGCCGTTGAACTATAAATATCCAACAACCGTTTGTAAGAACAGGTTTGAAATTGTTCCCGGGCCTTCTTATTTACGTGTGGTGATCTTAAAACTGTAAAAATTCGTTTTTCAGTAGGTAATGGTATTGGTCCGTTAACTATAGCACCCGTGGCCTTTACAGAACGAACGATCTTTTCTGCTGATTTGTCAATCAGAGTATGGTCGAACGATTTTAATTTGATTCTTATTTTTTGGTTAACCATTGTATTATGCGTTTGCTTTAACTCCTTTTACTTTTTCAATTATTTCTTCCGACATATTTCGTGGTACTTCGCTGTAATGCGAAAATTCCATTGATGATGTGGCACGGCCTGAAGTTATAGTTCTTAATGTGGTAACATATCCGAACATTTCTGATAATGGAACCTTACCTTTTATAACTTGAGAACCAGCTCTTTCTTCCAAACCTTCAATTAATCCACGTCTACGATTAAGGTCACCCTGTACATCACCCATATAGTCTGCAGGAGTAACTATCTCAATTTTCATAATTGGTTCTAGTATAACTGGATTTGCTTTTTTAGCTGCATCCCTATAACCTTGCTTGGCTGCAAGTTCAAATGATATTGAATCGGAGTCAACTGCGTGAAAAGAACCGTCAAATAATCGAATCTTCATGGTTTCTACCGGATATCCTGCAAGAACTCCATTTTTCATAGACTCTTTGAATCCTTTTTCTACAGATGGTATAAACTCACGTGGAATAGCTCCGCCAACTATTTGGTTAACAAACTGCAGCCCTTCGCCTACAAAGTCATCATCTACCGGAGACATTTCAAATTGTATATCGGCAAATTTTCCACGACCACCAGTTTGTTTTTTGAAAGTTTCGCGGTGTTTTAACGTTCCTTTTAATGCTTCCTTATAAGCAACTTGAGGTGCTCCTTGATTTATTTCTACTTTAAATTCGCGACGCAAACGGTCAACGATAATTTCAAGGTGTAGTTCGCCCATTCC